>JBBIPU010000067.1:0-21782 GCA_037442685.1 Draconibacterium sp.
CCTGATAATCAATTCGTTCACCCCGAACCTAAAGGGAGCGAATTGATTTTCCCTGCACCCTTTAGGGCCGGGGTAATCAGGGAGAATCAATTGGCGGGTTGGGAATTTTATCGGATATACAAAATAAAAAATTAAAAAGTTTGGAATTCTTTCAAATGAATATTGCCGATGCTTTACGTACGATTTTTATTTACAACGAGAGTGCACCATTAATATTTACACGGTTTTTTTTCTGGGCCTTTTTCGTAGTTGTTTTGATCGGTTATTCCCTGGTTTACCGCGATAAAAACCGCAGCATCAGGGCTGGTTACCTGTTTGTGCTGAGCCTGTTTTTTTACTACAAATCAAGCGGATTTTTCTTTTTCCTATTGCTTATCAGCATTCTTGTGGGATTTCTGACCGGGAAGTGGATTTACCGTGCGAAAAACGAATTGTGGCGCAAAGTGCTGATTGCGTTGAGTGTGTCAGCAAACCTGCTGGTGCTTGCATATTTTAAATATGCCTATTTTTTTATCGACAGCGTCAACACCTTGTTCGACACCCAGTTGCATGTGGTGAACCACCTCGCTTTGTGGGCAAACGAAGGTGCGGGCACTCATTTTAATGTGAATCAGATTCTGCTTCCGGTAGGAATTTCTTTTTACACTTTCCAGACGATCAGTTATACCATCGATATTTATCGTGGCGAAACTGAGCCGGTGAAAAATATCATTGATTTTGGATTTTATGTTTCATTTTTCCCGCAGTTAGTGGCAGGCCCGATTGTTCGTGCATCAGGATTTGTCAAGCAGATTTACGAAGATTACAGCGTTTCGAAAGCCGAATTTGGTTGGGCTGTGTTTATGATTTTAAAAGGACTGGTGAAAAAAATCTTTATCGGCGATTACATTGCCGTGAATTTTGTTGACCGGGTTTTTGCCAATCCGCGTATTTATTCGGGATTTGAAAACCTGATGGCATTGTTTGGCTATTCACTGCAGGTTTATGTCGATTTTGCCGGTTACACCGACATTGCCATTGGTGTGGCGCTTTTGATGGGTTTCAGGTTGCCTCAGAATTTCAATGCCCCGTACAAGGCAAAAAATGTTGGCGAATTCTGGAAACGCTGGCACATGTCGCTTTCGTCGTGGCTGAAGGATTACCTTTACGTTCCGATCGGAGGAAACCGCAGCGGATCGGTGTTCAGCTACTTCAGTCTGGGTGTTATACTTGCAATGATTGTAATTATGGTTGGGGAGCCTGTGCTGGTTTTTGTTTTTACGTTTGTGGTAGTGGCATTTGCATTGCTCATGCGGTTTTATCCGGGTTTTAAACGGAATGTGAATACAAATATCAATCTGATGCTCACCATGTTAATCGGAGGTTTGTGGCACGGGGCGTCGCTTAAGTTTATCATCTGGGGCGGATTAAATGGAATCGGGCTTGTGTTTTATAAATTCTGGAGGAAAATAAGTCCGTGGGAAACACGCAACAACTGGCTGGCCAACATCTGGAAAATAGCGCTGACTTTTTCTTTCATCACTTTTACCAGGATTTTTTTCCGTAGCGAATCGATGGATGCGGCGCGGGGAATGATGCACCAGATCGGTTCTGCCTTTACCCTGAAAGTGATTCCCGATGTTGTTGTTGCCTACAAATGGGTATTTCTCGTAATGTTGTTTGGTTTTGTCATTCACTGGCTCAGCGAAAATTTTAAACAGAAAATTGCTGATTGGTTTATTGCAACTCCAGTGTGGACAAAAGCGGTAATTGCTGCAATTACTGTTATTATCGTTTACCAGTCGGTTTCGTCTGAAATGCAGGCCTTTATTTATTTTCAGTTTTAGGGAAGAAAGCCGGAAGTCCGGAGTTGGGAGTCCGAAGCCGGAGTTTTAATTTCCAATTTCAAATTTGTTTTCTGATTTCAATATTCCGGGAGAATGACTAATTTTAGTCAACTTAATTTTTGCCTTATGAAAAATTCACCTGTTAAAAAGATACTGAATGGCATTCTTGGAACTTTTCTTGCAATCATTACACTGGCGATGATTTCGGGCGTATATTATCTCAACACACTGCTCCCGATTATCACCGGATATCCTGCAAAATATTTATGTTCTGCGGTGTTCGTTTCGGGGCGGGATCAAGCCGAAGTGGAAGCGCGGGACCTGCATTTTTCGTTTATTAAATATGCAAAAAACGAGGTAACCCTGAACGATTCGAGTGTGACAAGCCGTTTTTTATGGGGAAAATCAAAAGCAATTTACAGGAAGGGATTCGGGGTAACTTTGCTTCGCGATGTTGATGAAACCGAACTCCGGAAAATCAGGTTTCCTTCAGTTGTAAAAACAAATAACCAGGAAACTTTAATGTGGCCTCTGGGCAATATTTTACCCGACACTTCAATTCTGCAAAATAGTATAAACCTTGCTGCAGTAGCTGAAAAGCTCATGTACGACGGTTACAACGGGCATGCTTTTGCTTTTATGGTGGTGTACAAAGGAGTTCCGGTTGCGGAATCATATCAGCCACAGTTTAATGAAAAAACACGTTTTCTGAGCTGGTCGATGGCAAAAAGTTTTACCAATGCACTGACCGGAATTATGGTAAAAGACGGGAAATGGGATATTCAGAAACCTTTTCCGGTTCAGGATTGGCAAAACGATGAAAGAAAGAACATTACATTGAACAACCTTTTACAAATGCAAAGCGGTTTGCGCTGGAACGAAGATTACGGTAACCGCTCGGATGTGACAGTGATGTTGTATTGCGAAAATGATTTTGCAAAGTTTGCATCCCTGCAATCCCTTGAATTTACTCCCGGAACGAAATGGTATTATTCGTCGGGAACGGTTAATATTATCAATAACCAGATGCGAAAAAAGATTGGAAATGACAATGATTATTACTTGTTTGCCAAAATCCGGCTTTTTGATAAAATCGGTATGCCCGATGCAGTTTTCGAAGTCGATGCATCGGGGACACAGGTTGGATCGTCGTACATTTATGCCACGGCACGCGATTATGCCCGTTTCGGATTGTTATATCTGCATGATGGGGTCTTTAATGGTGAACGAATTTTACCTGAAGGCTGGGTTGAATATTCAACAACTCCTGCCTCTGAAAGTAAAGGCGAATATGGCGCATTATTCTGGTTGAACAAGGGTAAAAAATTACCTTCTGTTCCCGAAGATATGTATTCGTGCAATGGTCACGACGGACAACAGATTTATATCATTCCTTCAAAAGAACTTGTTGTAGTGGTGCTTGGTTATTCGCCAAAACCGAATCATGAAATGAATTTCGATCTTCTTTTAAAAGATATTATTGAAGCAGTGGAGTAAATACCTAACTGATTTTGAGTCAGAATGGCCGACAGTCATGGTTTTTAACCAAAAAAACTGTGGTTAAAAACCACTTCACCCGATCATTTCTTCAGTTCTTCTTTCAGAACTTCTTTCAGCATCAGAAAGTTGTCCTCAAGCCTTATCATGTTTTCTGAGAAAAAAGCGTAAATCTCGGGCCACTGGTTTTGCCTGTGAAAATCGACATTCCGGAGCTGTGTGAAAATTCGGCACACTTCCTGTCCGTTGTCTTCCCGCTGGTGGTAGAACTCCCAGTGTAACCCTTTATTAAAACCTTCTTCCAGCACTACTTTGTAACGTTCAAGTATTTCAAAGGTTTTCAAACGTCGCGCTTCGTTTTTGTGCTGTAATTCAATCATCACCATGGCGCGTTCCCTTTCGGAATCGAACCTGAAAACCACCCCGTTCACACCGGTTTCATTCAGCAGCCAGCGGTTTCTCCTGAGTCCGGGATCAGGGTGATTCTGGCTGAATTCCTTAAATCCGGCCCAGAATTTCAGTTTTAGTTCTTTTAATTCGTCTTTTGTGTACACTTCTCCGGGAAAATTTTTAATCGTTCGGTAAGAAAATCAAATTTATTTACTTTTGAGTAATGAATGGTTATTCATTTTCTGCAAAAATTTAAAGAAAGAAAATTTCATGGTTAAAATCATCACATCACTGCTTCTGGTTTTTGTATTTTTTTCAGTAAATGCACAACTGGTTGACGTTCAGTATAATTACAATAATGTAGGCGATTGTAGTTTTGGTGCAAGCAACAATGCAAAAACTCCTCTTTTTATTTCCCTGAATTTCACCAATATTGAATACACCACTTTTAAGGAATCCGTTCCTTATGTTGTTAAGGTGGACCCCGGATACACAGGGCTTTTTACTTTGCAACGCGAATCGGATGCCGCGGCCCCGCAATTTATTTTCGATGTGAAGACGTACCGTTCAAATCCGCTGGCAGAAGTAAATCTTGATTTTCCGTACCTGGTACCTTTTGCACCCGGGAAAATGGTAAAACCTGTTGATGTAAAAAGTATCGAAGGATTTTGGGGAAAAGAGGAACCAAAATCTTGGAAAGCCACTGGTTTTGAGGCTTCTCCAGGTGATCAGGTTTACGCGGCGCGACAAGGGCAGATCGTGGAAATTACAGGTTCGACCCGTGGCGGCGATCCGCAAACATGGTACAACACATGGACAAACGAAATTACAATTTTACAACCCGACGGAACTTTAATTACATATAAAAATGTGATTGATAAAGACAAAAAACTGGAAATTAACCAGAAAATATATGCAGGAGAATTACTGGGCGAAACTGCACCGAATTCTTCTGAAGTTATTTTACTGATTTATTACAACAAACTGAATACAACTGATCTGAATTTCATCATTCCTTTATTTGTAACAGCACCCGGGAAAACTGAATTACTGAATTCCGCACTGAATATTAAAGTGGTCCATCCGAATGAAATCCGTGGCCTTGAAATGACAAAAAAGGAACAGAAGAAACTTCTGAAAGGTGATCGGTAATTTACTGATTTGTTTTGAATTCTTTCTGAAAAACAGGCCAGACCGGATTATTTTTTACCTGCCTGTAAATTTCATTATAATGTAAATTAAGGGTTTTAGAATTTGCATATTCCCAATATTTCGGGGGCAGATCACCGGTTCCGAGTTCATAATCCATGCTGTCCCAGACATCTTCGCGGTAAGAATAAAACGACCAATGCCATTGATTCTTATTAAATATATCAATCAGGTCCGAAAAGTAATTCTCCACTCCTTTTACTCTTCTCGAACATCCGAATTCACCTGCCCAAATCCGGTTCGCGGGCACATAATTTCTGGAAGCCCAATCCGAAACTGGCTGAACTGCTTCTTCAAGAAACTTTTTATTAACGATAATTGTATCTCCTGTATCTTCATCAGGCATTTTATCGCCATAAGAATATTTCCCGTTGTTAATTCTCCAGGTTGTAAACCGGTAAGGATCGTACACATGAAATGAATAAATTATGTAAGGATCATCAAACTTTTCAAGATATTCAATGGCCCAATCTGTTGCGTAAAGTCCCGGTTCAACAACAATTGGCGTTTCCTTGTCTGCTTCCCTGATTGCCATGATTACATTTTCATAAAATAAATTCAGGTCGCCGGGTGTGCCTTTAAAAGATTTGTACCATTCGGAATATCCTTTTCTCCCATATTTATTCTGATTCAGGAAAATCTCGGGATGAGGTTCATTCTGAATGTTATATCCCACAACAGCCGGGTGATTTTTTAATCTTTGTGCCAGGTCTTTCCAAAACCGGCAGGTTTGTTCCTGGTATTTTTTATTCTGCCACAACCGGCCGTCGTTCACTCGGTTGTTACTTTGTACCCATCGCGCGCCTGGCAGACTGATCGGAGTGATTACAATTTTAATATCCAGGGAATCGGCAATGTTCAGAATCTGTAATAGTTTCTGAAAATCAGGTTCAATAATTCCTTTGTATTCATCCACATTCCCGATCAGAAAATCGCGTTCAGTGCCTTTCCATTTTTCGTATGTTAACCTGACAAATTTAATGTTAGCAGCAGCTGCCGATTCAAACCATTGACGGGTAGGTACGGCATTAAAAAAGTTTGTTCCTTTTTGCTGCTGGTCCCAGAAATGTATTTTTGAATTCTGGCTTTGAACTGAAAAAGGCAGATTAACAACGAAAATTAACAACAATGATTTTAGCAGTATAAACAGGTTGTTTAATTTTAATCCTTCCATGCTGAAATTCCTTTAAACGCGTTACCTTTTGGATCGAAAAGGCTTCTTCCCAGGTAAATTATTTTTGATTCCGGGATATCGAGCGCTTCCGGTTCCCAGTAAAATACTGTCTTTACTTTCGGATAGTTTTTTAACCGCCTGGCCAGTTCAGCAAGAAAGTCGTTTTGTCCCTGTTCGGTTGGCGGAAAAGGTTTTACATTCAGGTTGCCGTTTCCGGGTTCCGGATACCAGTTGTTTGAATAATAAGCTGTTTCGACAAGGGAAATATCCAGATTGTAAGTGTTAGAAAGATAAACAAGGTTGGCTTCGAGTTGCTCAAAAGTGCCATGCCACCAGGGATAGTAACTTAATCCGATAACATCGAAATCAACGCCGTACTCGATCATTTTACTGTAAAATGTCTTTGTCTCTTCTAAATTTTTAACGGTTGCTGCATGAATCATAATTTGAATACCAGAAGAATTTTTTGCTGCCTTTACGCCTTTAATTCCGGCTTTTATCAGTTGGGTCAAACCCTGCCAGTTTGCAGTGCCGTTGTCAGGCCAGAGTTTACCGGCCGGCCACAACATCCCGTTATTGATTTCGTTCCCAATCTGGACCATATCTGGAAGAACGCCTGCATTTTGCATACTGTTAAGCACTTTGGTGGTGTAAATTTGTACACTGTCGGAAAGTATCGAAAGCGACAGATTTTCCCAGGCAGCCGGAGTGTATTGTTTTCCCGGATCGGCCCATGTATCGGAATAATGAAAATCGAGAAGCAGTTTAAATCCGAGCGCTTTCGCTATTTTTGCCGATTCGATGGTGTAGTTCAAGTCGTTACAAACCGGTCCCACCTGATTCGGGGTGTGAAAAATCCGGAATCTTGCCCAGGTGTAATTATTCTCCCTGAAAATCTGAAAACACTCTTTTGCTGCACCGTTTATTTTATAAACTGCACCGTAATCTTCCATTTTTTTGGCAATCGATAAATCGCCTCCGTACGCCAGTGTGCTTTGTTCGGGGGGAACTTCCGTTGTGTTTGTTGAACATGAAAGAGAAAGGAAAAGCAATAACGCAGAAATCATGAGTTTCATTTTAAACTTCGTATTTAAGATCAGGATAAATAAAAACTGCCGCAAGTTAACATTTTTGCGGCAGTGGTATTGCAAAACGGAACTTTCAAATTTTAGAAATGTTGTGTTAAAGCCGAACGCCACCAGGGATAATAATCTGTTTCAAGTTCTTCTACTGTCGGGAACGGATAAAACAGGTAACGGTCTTTCTCTCCTACAAAAAATCCGGTTTTAATTGTCCTGTATTTCAGATCTCCCTGCATGTAACGTAAAACCGTTTTCGTCCTTTTTCCCTTTATTTCGTTCAGTTTTAACAGGCATTCGCGCAAATGGTCGGGATTTGAATAAGGAAGATTATGCAAAGGAGCATTCGGATCGGTTGCAAGTTCATTCAGTAACAGCTCGACAAAAACGACCTTTGGCGCCGAAACCGGTTTTTTGGGATCGGTAAGGAATTCGATAAATTTACCCGGACTGAGTTTACTTGCAACCCGGGTTGTTATTGGATTAAACTGTTGGTACAGATGAGTATCGTCATTTTCCTGTTCTTCATAATCCGACGAACTCAATTCCAGAACTTTTCCGTCGTCAGTTGAAAGATAAAGATTTTTTAAGGCAGAAAGCGGCGTTTTTTCCAGACAGCGGTAAATACTGAAAAAAACCGATCTTTTAGGTTCGCCGTTAGGGTAGGGCACCAGCTCTTTTTCGATGTGCTTTGCAGGAAGATCCTTAAGTTTTTCAGGATCAAGCTCGAAAAAAATGTTCTGACCGTGTATCTGTTTTTTTGTTCCCACCGATAAATAATTTCCAAAATCGAATGGAGGCAGGTGAGAGGCGATCAGGGACTCAGGGGTAATTACCAGGTAATAATACTTTTTCATGGTAGTTGAATTTTTATTAAAGTTACGCATAATCGAAATATTAGTCAATAGAACCGTCAGACAAAGTTTAATATTGATCGTTCCTTTTTATTATCTTCGAAAACTTTAAAAAAAAGCAGTAAATGAAAAAAGCAAACCGGATTCTGTCGATCGACATCATGCGAGGTCTGACACTTTTTTTAATGTTGTTTGTAAACGATCTTTATGTTCCCGGCGTTCCTGAATGGCTGGTCCATACAAAGGCTGATGTGGATGGGATGGGTCTGGCCGACTGGGTTTTTCCGGGTTTTCTGTTTATGGTGGGGATGGCGGTGCCGTTTGCAATTCAAAGCCGGATAAGAAGAGGGGAAACCAATTTGCAGATTTTGTTGCATATTTTTTTACGCACCATCAGTTTGTTATGTATCGGTGTTTTTATGCTTAATTCAACCGGAATAAATCCTGAACTCACCGGAATGAGTAAAAACCTGTGGGCTTTGCTGATGTATTTTTTTGTTTTTCTTGTCTGGAACAATTATGGTAAGATGAACCATATTATGATGATTTCGATGAAAGTAGTGGGTCTGGCCGGATTGATTATACTTGCCGCGTTGTTCAGAAGCGGAACACCTGAAAATGTTGGTTGGATGGAAACAGGATGGTGGGGAATACTTGGTTTGATCGGTTGGGGTTATTTTGTAGCGGCACTGGTTTATTTTACCGCGAAGGACAGCATCGTTAAAAATGGTTTTTTCTGGTTGCTTTTTCTGGCTTTAAATATTTTAAGTCCTTTAGGGTACACCGATTTTCTGAACCCTTTCAAACCTGTTCTTGGTGTTATTATCGGAGGAAATGTGCCTTTGATTGTAATGTCGGGATTGATGTTCAGCCTCTTACTGAAAAAAATTGAAAGACAGGAAATATTTATCATTGGTGGCATTGTGCTCGGGATCGTTGTTCTGATTGCCGGATTTATTCTCCGCAACTGGTTCATCATTTCAAAAATTAAAGGAACACCCAGTTGGGCAATGATTTGTACCGGAATCAGCATTCTTCTTTTTATACTGCTATATGTTGTTATCGATATTCTGGGCCGGAAAAAATGGGCATCGGTTTTTAAACCTGCCGGTGAAAACTCGCTTACAACTTATCTTGCCCCCGATATTTTATATCATCTTATCTGGATGATCAGCATACCGGTTTTCTTTTACAAACAATCAGAATTTCAGTGGGTGGTTGTTTCCGGGTCTGTTGTCTGGGCCTTTGCAATGATCGGTTTTGCAGCATTGTTGTCAAAAATCGGGATACGACTGAAACTGTAATATATTCAGATTTTTTTTAATTCCCCAGTAATTGCTAAATCTGGCAGTTCTGAATTCATACATCAATCAAAAATAAAAAATAAAATACCTTTTTGTATTTTATTAAAAATAATTGTTGTAAATTGTTGATATCTAATTATTAAAAATCAACATTATGAAAAACAATTACAGCAGTTATCAAAAAGCATTGGCAGCATTGATGATGTTTGCCTTTGTATTGTTGGCGTTCCCGTTTTTGGGAAGTGCCCAGGAAAATGAACCTCCATTGTTTGCCCAGGTGGATTGCATTAAAGTGAAACCTGAAAACGAGAATAAATTTCTTGAGTTTGTAAAGAATAATATTAAACTTTTACAAACTGAAAGGATTAAACAGGGAACGATTGCAGGTTGGTACTTATACAAGGTAAGGTTTACCGGCAGCAGCGACGGTTATAATTATGCGGGTGTTACTTTATATACAAACAAGGCTAATATTGAAAGTCCATGGAAAGGTCTGGACGTGGAAAGAATTCTACCCGGAAAAGATATGAATAAAGTCTTTCTGGAAGCTTCTGCAATTCGCGACCTGGTTTCGAGCATACTTATTGTAAGACAAGACTTTATATATCCACAGGGTGGACCTGGTAATTTTAAATACCTTCAGCTGGATTACATGAAAGTTGCACCCGGAAAAGAAGGAGAATACACTGATGTTGAAACCAGTATCTGGAAACCGGTTCATAATGAATTTATTAAAGCAGGTTCACGTGTTGGCTGGTCACTTTGGGGAAGAGCATACCCGGCAGGAACGGGCCTTGATTTTCAATATATTACTGTAAATTATTTTGCCGATTGGTCAAAAATCGGTTCTGAAAATTACACCGATGCATTTAGTAAAGCACATTCAGGTAAAGACCTGGATGCTTTGATGAAAAGAACTGACGATTCGAGAACATTGGTAAAATCGGAATTGTGGGAGGTGGTTGAAAAAGTATTTCCACAGTAATATTATTCACTTTTTGTTTAATACCTTAAAATCGAACATCATGATTAACAAGTATGATTTTACACTGTCAGACCCCGATACCTTTAAGGTATTTTCGGCAAAAGATCTTATTTTTCTGTACTGGATATGCCCGCAGGTTGACAAGCACCTGAAACTTTTCAATCATTACAACGAAATTGTTTTCACTCTGGCAGGGAAAAAGACATTTCATCATAATGGTAAATCGTGGCCGCTGACCGATGAAACTTCGCTGTTTATTAAAAAAACGGCTTACACTACCGAAAAACATGAAATGGTGGGATGGGAAACACTGGCGTTTTTCTTTCAGGATGCTTTTTTACGACAGGTTTTTAATGAATACCGCGAACATTTGCCATTGAAAAATTTACCCCAACCACCCAAAGAAATGTTTATTCCTATTAACGTGAATGAAACAATGAGGGCTTTCTGTTACAGTATTGTACCCTATTTCAAACAAAAAGTACCACCGTCTGAAAGTTTACTGGAGCTAAAATTCAAGGAGATCATTTTCGTAATTCTTTCCAATCCTGAAAATGCTGGATTATTGTCGTTTGTAAACAGTATTGTCGATCAGCAAAAAACGCCAATCAGGGAAATAATGGAAGCCAACTACATGTTTAACCTCACCATTGATGAGTATGCGAGAATTGCCGGGCGCAGCACAGCGGCATTTAAACGCGAGTTTAACGAATATTACGGCACATCTCCGGGCAAGTGGTTAACCAACCGAAGGCTGGAGCGAACTAAATTGCTTTTGGAAACCAGCAAAAAATCGATTGGCGAAATTATATACGATTGCGGATTTGAAAATATTTCGCATTTCAGCCGGATATTTAAAGAGAACTTTGGTATGTCGCCGATGCATTACAGGCGAAGTAATCTGGTAATTTCGACTATGTAATTTTCAGTTAAAGTGATATTTATAAAAGATTCCGGTTTTGCTGATTTATGAAACGGGAACCTTTTTCAAGCCAATAAATAATCTGTAATTTTATTTAGACCTGATCCAAATAGTAAAAAGTCTGAGCTAATAAGAAAAACTGAAAATTCATGATCAAGCTAACTTTGAATTGACATTTTTAGTTATCAATTTAAATTTTACGATTATGAAAAAGTTATTTATTACACTATTTGTTGTATGCTTTGCATTAGCAGGTAAAAGTCAGAGCCAGTCGGGTACTCCGGCAAAGAATTCACCTATGGTAATTCTTGAAAACGACAAGGTAAAAGTTACAGAATTTGACAGCGATCCCGGAGAGGATGCTTGCGGTAAAGGACAACACAGGCACAATGAACGTCTGGTGATTGCAATAACCGATGCTTCAATTAAACTGACTACCGAAGATGGTAAAACTCAAAATCTCGATTTAAAAGCAGGTACTGCATTCTGGGGTGGAACTGAATTACATTCCGTAGTTAATACCGGAAAACAACCGGCCAGATTCTATGCAGTTGAAGTAAAAGGGGCAAAATAGAAAGGTGATCTGATGAAAACAACCATGTTTATTTTGATGCTCGGATTGAGCGCCCTGACAGGTTTTAGTAAAAACAAAGCCAGTTCCGGTTTTAATGAGGAAATTGAAAAAAAGGCAATCATCGAATCGATTACTGCCGAAACAGAAAATTTCTTCAGAAATGATTACGAAGGTGTGATAAAGTATTATGTTCATGCAGATTATATATTTCATGCCTGGAATAATGACGACGGCACATATCAAACCACCATTGGCTGGGAGGCAATCAGCAAAATGTTTAAAGATTACATTGGCGACAAACCGGTTCAGGCCGTATCAACGAGTCATCCAATAGTGAAACGGCAAAACATGATTTTTAAATTTTATGGTACCAATGTTGCATTTGTTACTTACGACGAGTACAACAGCGATGCGGAGATGAAAAATTTCTATCACTGCAAAGCGGTCCGGATCATGGAAAAGCAGGATGGATTGTGGAAAATTGCTAATGTTACTGGATATTGGGATTATAAAAATCTGGTTCCGTTTGAAAGCGTGAAATGATATTTGATAAACAATAAAACATATACACATTCACAAGACTTTGTTCACAAAATAAATCAAACTTATTAAAAATTGACTTCTGAAATGTGAGGTCAATTTTTATTTCTGATTAATCGAAAAACGGAAACAACATCCTGATTTCTTCATCCGATAACCTTCTTCCGAATTCACAGATTTCAAAAGCTTCTGCATATTTTGCTTTAACAGCTTCTTCTTTTCCATACCACTTTTCAAGCGATTCCCTCACATTTTCGTTTATATTGGGTTTTCTCCAGTCGGCAAGCCATTTTAATCGCTCTGCTTCTGTTTTAGGCACTTTGTCAAGTGTACCATTAGTCCAGGGAAGCCATTCGAAAAACTGCGATTCGTGGGCTGCCATCGCATAAATCTTCTGATCAAAAACTGAAGTAATATCCACTGCAACATCTGGTTCAAAAGGTGTTGGCTTATTAAATCCGTCTTCGGTGTAAAGGAAAACCGGATTCTTTTTCAACGGCGGTGTGTCGGGTGCCACATTCGGTACAATTACCATGTAAGCGGCATCCTGCACCAAAATGGCTGTATTCCTGTGATCAGGGTGGTAATCGTTTGGCCTCGGACCGATCACAATATCGGCATTCCACTGTCTGATCAGGCGGATGATATTCAAGCGGATATCGAGTGTTGGCATCAGTTCTCCATCGTGATTATCGAGAACA
This sequence comes from Draconibacterium sp., assembly GCA_037442685.1. Classification (GTDB taxonomy): domain Bacteria; phylum Bacteroidota; class Bacteroidia; order Bacteroidales; family Prolixibacteraceae; genus Draconibacterium. The sequence goes on from JBBIPU010000067.1 coordinate 13,056, forward strand.
ACATACTTAACGCCAAACCGTTTCCCTGCTTCCTCTGCTTCGGCCCTGCGGATTTTGGCAAGTGCACCCCCGCCTTTTTCAAAATGGCCGGCGTCGCCATTGGTGACCGACACAAAAAGCACATTATGTCCGGCTTTTGCAAACAAAATTGCTGTTCCACCTGCATCAACATCGCAATCATCAGGGTGGGCGCCAATTACAACAACATTTATTTTGTTCTGCGAATAAAGGCAAACCGAAAAAATTGCCATTAAAAGAAGTGATAATACAGTTTTTTTCATAACAGATGAATTAGTCAGAACCCTAAAAATAAGAATTTCTGAAGACTACTTATTTTTTATTAATCATTTTTATCTTAATGCTAATACAAGCGAAATTTAAAATCCTGTTAAATAACATAATTCATTATATATTTTACAAACTTAAAAATGCTTCAATTTTTTTCTAATTTTGTTTTATCACTAACTTAAACTTGAAAATTAAATGAAATGCAGTTTATTTCTGCTCCTAAGTTTAATAATAACAAATTCCCTCTTTTCTCAAACTAAAAATATTTCAGGTAAAGTCATCAGTTCGGTTGATGGAAATCCAATTTCAGGTGTTACCGTAGTTGTAAAAGGCTCAAATTCAGGTACAATTTCAAACCTTAACGGAGAATATCACCTCGAAATTCCTCAAAATGCATCGGTACTTGTTTTCTCTTATTTGGGAATGAAAACCCGGGAAATTGAAATTAATCCTGATAATATGGATGTTAGTCTTCAGCCCGATTATATTGGTATCAGCGAGATTATTGCAACAGGATATTCGACGCGCCAGAAAAATAATATCACGGGATCAACTTTTCAGGTAAAAGGCAGTTCGGTGGAAAACATTCCGGTTACGTCTGCCGACCAGGCTTTACAGGGAAAAGTTCCTGGTCTGGTTGTTTCGGCGCCTTCAGGAACTCCAGGGACTATGCAGGATTTACGGATCAGGGGGGTTAGTTCAATTACAGCCTCGAATAACCCGCTTTTTGTAATCGATGGTGTTCCGGTAATCAATCCTGATTTTTCAGGAGAAATACAAAGAAGTAGTTTCAGCGCCCTCTCATTCCTGAAAACTGAAGATATTGAAAGCATAACTGTATTAAAAGATGCTTCTGCAACATCGGCTTACGGAGCAAGAGGATCGAACGGAGTTATTGTAATCACCACTAAAAAAGGTGCGTTTGGAAAAACAAAGTTCAGTTTTAATTCCCACGTCGGGTTTCAGAACAATGCCACCGACGGAATGCAGGTTCTCAACGGCAGTCAGCGGGAGGAGCTGATGCTGGAAGCTGTTCATAATACTTTCAATGTTCCGGTTGATGAGGCGTACGATTTTCTTATCAACAATAAAATTACGTACAGCCTGAAAAACTGGGTGGAATTGTACAACAGGAAGGAAGGCAACTGGTATGATTTGCTCGAAAACAAAAATGCCCTTGTTCAGAATTATAATATTTCGGCTTCAGGGGGCGACACTGAAACAACTTATTTTGCCTCATTAGGATACAACAACACCGAAGCAACTGTTTTAGGCGGGGAATTTCAGCGAATTTCCGGAAAATTCAATTTTCAGCATTACTTCACCAGTAAGGTAAAATTTGGGCTAAATTCAATTGTTTCAAATACAAAACAGAATGCATTAATTGAGCAGAGCGCTTATTTCGGGAACCCGCATTTTACGCGTTATCTGATGAGTCCGTGGGAACAGCCTTTTCTCGAAGACGGAGTGACGTTAAATACATCGGTCACTTCCTCTGCTTACAATACTTTGTACACACTCGAGAACGACGTTTACAAGAATGATCTTACAAGAGGAATGCTCAACTCTTTCATTGAATGCGATATTTTAGAGAACCTGGTTTTTAAGGTCTTGTATTCGGGAGATTACAATGTTGCAGCTTTTCACGGATATCAGAACCGTATTCATGGCGACGGAAAGGCCAAAGGAGGATCGGCTATGCAATCGGTTATAAGGAATTATAACTGGGTGAACCAGAATTCTCTTGATTACAAATGGAATTACGACCGGCACAACCTTGATGTTATGGTTTTGATGGAATACCAGGAAAATAACAACAATTACCTTAACGGATCAGGGGAGAAATTTCCGGCTGACGGGCTGTTTTATTTATCGGCTGCAAGTTCAAACCTCGATGCAAATGCCGGATTTACCGACTGGAAAAATATTTCGTACCTGGGAATGGTAAACTACCATTATTCTGATAAATACGTTGCTGATGTAACTTATCGATACGAGGGTTCTTCTTTGTTTGCCCCCGACAAACGGTTTGGAAATTTCTGGTCGGTTGGTGCGGCATGGAATATTAATAAGGAAAGTTTTATGCAGGGGATAAAAAATATTGATTATCTGCGTTTACGTGCATCTTACGGATTATCGGGCAGTTCGGCAATCGGAACAAACCAGTATCAGGCATTGCTTGGATACGATAAAAGTTATGCCGGTGCAGGCGCTGTTTATCCGCGTCAGATCGGTAATCCTGATTTAACCTGGGAGAAAAATAAAAATGCAGATATTGGAATTGATTATTCATTCTTCGACGGATATCTGAAAGGATCGGTAGCATGGTATCATAAAAATACTTTCGATTTGCTGCAACAAGTACCTGTTTCCCGCACAATTGGTCATGAATCGATGATGATGAATGTTGGAAGTATGGTGAACAAAGGATTTGAAGCTGTGGTAAGTGGCGATATTATCCGTTCAGATGATTTTAATATCAACATTGCCTTAAACCTTGCGACGGTCGATAATAAAGTGACACAACTGGCCCGGGATGCCGAAGGTAATGATATCAACATTGAAGACAGGTTAAGAAAAGTTGCAGTTGGGCAACCCGTTTACGGATGGTACATGCGAAAATGGGCCGGGGTCAATCCTGAAAACGGGAAAGCTCAATGGTATGTAAATGGGAAAGATGGCGATGTAACTGAAAATTATTATGCAGCAAATAAAGAATGGCAGGGAGGAAGCGCCATCCCGAAAATTACAGCCGGAATGATGACCCATTTTGATTTTAAAGGATTCTTTGCAGATATTAATCTTTATTATGCCGGTGGGCATAATATATACGAAGATTTTACATTTATTACCCACCATTCCGGTATTTATTCATTCAGTTTGTTTAACGGTGCGGTCGAATTAATGGACAGATGGCAGCAACCCGGCGATGTCACTCAGGTTCCTAAGGTAATTTATGGTGTAAATGATGATTCGCGCGAATCAACAAGGTTTTTATGCGAGGGTGATTACATGAGGGTAAAGGATTTGGTTTTTGGTTATAATATACCTTCAGAATTAACACGGAAGATCGGTTGCGACGATATTGCTCTTTCGGTGAGAGGAACAAACCTTTTTACCGCAGCAAAAGATAACCGGCTTGTATATGACCCCGAGGTTGGCGCCGATGGACTTACAAGGATGACTACTCCTCCGGTTAAATCGGTTGTATTTTGTATTAACCTGAATTTTTAGTACAGAATGAAAATTTATTATTTCTATATCCTATTGATTTTCGGTGTTTTATTCACATCCTGCACCGACAGCGAACTGGAACCGACGCTTTCAAACGATAAAGAAGTTGCCACAGGAATTAATACACTGGAAGATTTACAGGGAATTGCCAATGGAATGTACGACCGGATGACTGTTACCACCTATTACGGTCGCAATATGCAGATATATGGAGAAGTGCGATCGGATAACTGTTTTGCAAACGGCACTTCGGGCAGGTTTCTTACCGAAGCCCAAATGGTTGTCAATCCCGACAATTCGAACGGGCCCTGGGAAGCCATGTATGCAGTGATTGCTTCAGCCAACATAATTATTAACAGTGATTTGAGTAAAATTTCAGATGATTTTCAAAAACTAAAACATCTGGCAGGTCAGGCATATATTGCCAGGGCAATGGCACATTTTGATCTTTTGCGTTTATATGGTCAGCAACATGCTAATGGTACTTTAGGAATACCTTATGTAAAAAGCTATATTGACAGTGAGCCATCACCTCCCCGCAATACTGTTGAGGAGAATAAAAAAGCAATTTTTGATGATATTGAAACAGGTCTGGGACTGATGACAGATGCAAATAATCCTGCTTCCAGACAATTTATCTCGACTTATGCAGGATATGCCTTGAAGGCAAGAATTGCACTTTATTTTAAAGAGTGGGAAAAAGCAAAAACCGCAGCTCAGATGGTCATCGCTTCAAATAGATTTCAAATTGTAAATGCTGCAGATTTTGTGGCTTCCTGGAAAACGAAGGGTGCGGTGAATTCAATTTTTGAACTTGCTTTCAGTACTACCGATAACCTGGGAATCAATGGTCTTCAGTACATTTACAGGGGGCCAACTTATGGCGATATTGAGGTTCTCGACGACCTTAAAAATATTTTTGAAATTAACGATGTCAGGGCTTCCTCAGCGATGATTAATTATGAAACCATTTCAGGCAAGCAGCGTCTGCGAAATCTGGGAAAATTTCCTTCAGCCGATTTTTCCGATAATGTCCCGCTGATGAGGTACGAAGAACTGATTCTGATTCTGGCAGAAGCCAAAATTGAACTTGGTGAGCCGGATGCACTTGAAATTTTAAATATGATTCCCGCCAAGCGTGGCGCCAATCTGTATTCAGAAGCCACTAAAGATAATGTTCTCCTTGAAAGACGGAAAGAACTTTGTTTCGAAGGATTCCGTTTCGACGACCTGGCGCGCACCGGCAGCGATATCCCGCTCGTTGACCAATACCGCCAGACCCATGGCGGACCCAAATACGGAAGTTACAATTATGCTTTTCCAATACCCACTGTTGAATTGGTCGCAAATTCAAAAATGGTTCAGAATGAAGGGTATAAGTAAATTAGAGTTTTTTCCACTTTTTCACCTATTCTTCCTGTTTTTTCTGACACATAAAAAGAGAACCGTTCTTTTTAATGGAACGGTTCTCTTTAGTGAAAATAATGTCAGTGATTTACACAATCACTAATCGTATTTATGTTCATCTAAATCCGGACCACAATCGCAATCGTGGTGCAGGCCTTTTTCATATTGCTGAAGAGCCCTCAGACTCATTCCCATGTTCGAGAATCCACCATCGTGGAATAAATTCTGCATCGTTACCTTCCGGGTTAAATCCGAAAACAAAGTGATACAATAATCGGCACATTCTCCGGCGGTTGCATTTCCCAGTGGCGACATTCTTTCAGCAAAATCAAGCAACCGGTCAAATCCTTTTACTCCGCTACCGGCGGTTGTTACAGTTGGTGATTGCGAAATGGTGTTTATTCTGACATGACGCTCCCTTCCGTAAATATATCCGAAGCTGCGGGCAATCGACTCCAGCAGCGCTTTTGCATCTGCCATATCGTTATAACCGAAAAAAGTGCGCTGGGCTGCTACATACGATAAAGCCACCACTGAACCCCATTCGTTTATTGCATCCAGTTTACGGGCAGTTTGTAACACTTTATGAAATGAAACCGCTGAAACATCCAGCGTTTTATCAAGATAACTGTAATCAAGATCGCTGTAATGCCTTTCTTTTCTGACGTTGGGCGACATGCCAATAGAATGGAGGACAAAATCTATTTTTCCTCCGAAAATTTCCATCGATTTTATAAAAAGGTTATTCAGATCATCGACATTGGTTGCATCAGCACCAATTACTTCAGTGTTCAGTTTTTCAGCCAGTTTCTGGGTTTCGCCCATCCGGAGGGCAACCGGGGTGTTGGTTAGAATTACCGCTGCGCCTTCTTCGTAAGCCCTTTCTGCCACTTTCCAAGCAATTGAATCAGGATTTAACGCACCGAAAATGATTCCCTTTTTCCCTTTCAATAAGTTGTAACTCATGTTTTTTGTATCAAAAATTCGACGTGCAAAGTTAATTGAGTTTAAATAAAATCTGAAAAGTTCGTTTGTATTAAACCTAAATAAACTCTTTTTTAACTTTAATCTTCAAATATTGTTCGATAAAGTTCAAAAATTAAATTCGGATATTGGATAACAAAGATTCTTGCTAAAGAAAAGGAAGTTTGTAAATTCACCGGACTTAAATCAGTATTATGCGAATCGCGATTTCTTTATTCATTCTGTTGACTTCAGTGTCACTGGTTTCATCTGCACAAAATCCTGAAAAAACCATAAAGGCAATTTTTGACGAAGCTTTAACCGATACTACTGCTTACCACAATTTGCGCCTGTTGTGTAAAAATCACAAAGGCCGAATTACCGGAACACCCGAAGCTAACAAAGCAGTGGATTACGTAGCTGAACTGATGCAACAAATGCAGCTTGACCGTGTGGAGAAACAGCCGGTAACCGTTCCGCGGTGGGTGAGGGGAGAAGCCGAAAAAGCTTTTATTGAAGTTAGCGGAGTAAAAACCGAAGTTCCGGTTACGGCGCTGGGCATGTCGGTTGGCACAGGAGAAAATGGTTTGAAAGCTTCGGTTATTGAAGTTCAGAATTTCAAGGAACTGGAAATGCTGGGAACAAAAAACATCGCGGGCAAAATTATGTTCTTTAACCGTCCGATGGACCCGACTTTGATAAACACATTTGCTGCTTACGGTGGTGCCGGCGACCAGCGTAGTCAAGGTGCCGCACAGGCTGCACGTTTTGGCGCGATTGGCGTTGTGGTACGCTCACTTACAACTGCATCTGACAATTTTCCGCATACGGGAGTGATGCGTTACAACGATACCATTCCGAAAATTCCGGCGGTGGCTATCAGCACAAAAGGCGCCGATTTGTTAAGTATAACATTGAAAAGCAATCCCGAAACTCAGTTTTCGTTTCGCACCACCTGTTACCAACTGCCTGATTCTACTTCCTACAATGTGATTGGCGAAATCAAAGGCTCAGAATTTCCCGACCAGATTATTACGGTTGGCGGTCACCTCGATGCCTGGGAAACCGGTGAGGGTGCGCACGACGATGGTGCCGGAACCATGCAAAGCATCGAGGTTTTGCGGATTTTCAGGGAATTGGGAATCCGGCCCAAACGAACCATCCGTGCCGTGGCTTTTATGGATGAGGAAGTGGCGCAAACCGGCGGAAAAGAGTATGCGCTCCAGGCCGAGTTGAAAAAGGAAAATCATTATTTTGCTCTCGAAGCTGACCGTGGTGGGTTTTCCCCCCGGGGATTCGGGATGTCGGCCCCGGAAGAAATGCTGGAAAAATTTTTCGGACTTAAGCCTTTTTTCGAACCTTACGGAATTACCCAGTTTATAAAAGGAGGTGGCGGAGCAGATATTGGTCCATTAGGAAAAAGCGGGACATATCTAACTTCTTTTATTACAGATATGCCGAGATATTTTGATGTACACCATTCAGCAAACGATACTTTTGAACAGGTCAATTTTCGCGAACTTCAGCTTGGAAGCGCTGCCATGGCATCGTTTATCTATTTGATTGACAGAGGAGATTTATAGTTTGCTACCCCCTCGTTTAAAACCAGGAGTGGGTTGTTTCGCATTTACAACGCTTCAATAGAATACTTTGTACAATAAGAAAGAAAGAAAACTGAATTTGAAATAAGATTACAGAGTTACAAACTCAAAACGCTTACCTCTCGTTACAAACGAGAAGCAGTCAGGATAGGTCTGTAATGCTTTCATCTACATATCGTTTTATCAAGTTGGGCGGCCAAACAAACGGGAATGTGTTAAAAATTAGGCGATAGAATTTCAACTAATATTATCTTAATCTAAATTCATTCTAAATAAAATTGTTTTTTTAAAAAATCGATTTATATTTGCGCCATACAAAATCGGTACAAATGAATTTGAACATTACAAATAGCAGTTTTATTTCGGTTGTAAAAAACAATTGCTGTACGTTCATGTTGCCGTCGGTTTCTATGTGTATGCGCGAGCCTTCTTTCTGTTAAAATACGGAATGAAGGCACATTAAAATCTCAGAGCGTTTTACATTTCAAAATTTCACAAAATACTTTTTTATTATGTCGAATCGTATTATCCGGTTTGGTGGCAGTTACATAGGTTATATTGATTCTGTAAGGAGCCTTGGCGGTTTTCTGGAAAACAGTCAGGATAAAACATTTGTTGTTGTTTCTGCAATTCCTGAATTACTGGAATGGATTGGGCAAAATCTGGAGAAGATTTTTCATTCGCAACCGGCAACTGAAAAGCTGGGTAAGGAAATCAGTTCATTTTTTACAGAACAAACAGGGGAAGAACCAACAGAAACTTATATTGCTCAATCGGAACAGCTGGTTAATTTGTTAAAAGGCATTGCTTTGATTGGAGATTATTCTCCGGCATTAAAAGACCAGGTTATAACTTTTGCTGAAAAACTTTCTGTTGAGATTCTGCTGGTTCAGTTGAAACGGACAGGAAGAGAAGTTAAGGCAATCTGGCCCGAAGAACTTGGACTAAAAGCCACATCCGATTTCGGAAATGCAACTTTTGTTTCTGTAAATTCGGAGTTCATCAATACTTTGCCGGTTTCGGTTTACATTGTTCCCGGGTCGTATGGATTTACTAAAAATGGTAAAATAGTAAGAGCCGGAAAAACGGCTGCCGACTATACTGCTGCTTTTTTGACCGCGGAACTGGATGCAGCAAAACTTCAGCTTTGGGGACTGGATAACGATTTTCAAAAGGCTGATCCCACAATAATTCAAAATCCTCCGCTTATCGAAAGGCTTACCTATTCTGAAGC
>JBBIPU010000068.1:0-21651 GCA_037442685.1 Draconibacterium sp.
ATGAAACCAGATTTTAAAAATATAAATATCAAAGCAGCCGCTCAACTGGAAAATACCGCTGAATGGATTGCGAAAAACAAAATCGAAAAGAACTGGAAAACACCGGAGCAGATTCCGGTGAAACCGGTTTATACAAAAGAAGACATGGAAGGAATGGAGCACCTGAATTATGCTGCCGGCGTTGAACCATTTCTACGCGGGCCTTATTCCACAATGTATGTAATGCAACCATGGACCATCCGTCAGTATGCAGGTTTTTCAACTGCTGAGGAATCGAATGCATTTTATCGCCGCAACCTTGCAGCTGGTCAAAAAGGTTTGTCGGTAGCTTTCGACCTTGCTACACACCGCGGTTATGACTCCGACCATCCGCGTGTTATTGGTGATGTTGGGAAAGCCGGAGTGGCCATTGATTCCATCCTCGATATGAAAATCCTGTTCGACCATATTCCGCTCGATAAAATGTCGGTTTCAATGACGATGAACGGAGCGGTCCTCCCGATCATGGCCTTTTACATTGTTACCGGACTTGAACAGGGTGCTACTCTCGAACAACTTTCCGGTACCATCCAGAACGATATTCTGAAAGAATTCATGGTACGCAACACTTACATTTATCCTCCTGAGTTCTCGATGAAAATCATTGCCGACATTTTTGAGTTTACTTCTCAGAAAATGCCGAAGTTCAATTCAATATCGATTTCAGGATACCACATGCAGGAAGCCGGCGCCACTGCTGACATTGAAATGGCTTACACACTTGCTGACGGACTCGATTATTTACGTACCGGAATCAAAGCCGGACTCGATATCGATGCTTTTGCCCCACGCTTGTCCTTCTTCTGGGCCGTGGGGATGAACCACTTCATGGAAATTGCCAAAATGCGCGCTGCCCGTATGATTTGGGCAAAACTTGTAAAACAGTTCAATCCGAAAAACCCGAAATCGATGGCGTTGCGTACACACTCGCAGACATCGGGCTGGTCGCTTACAGAACAGGACCCGTTCAACAACGTGGGAAGGACTGCAATCGAAGCAATGGCTGCGGCACTGGGCCACACCCAGAGTTTACACACCAATGCTTTAGACGAAGCAATTGCGTTGCCAACCGATTTCTCAGCACGCATTGCGCGTAATACGCAGATTTATCTTCAACAGGAAACTGAAATCTGTCGCTCGGTCGATCCCTGGGCAGGTTCGTATTATGTGGAAACACTGACTCACGAACTTGCTGACAAAGCCTGGGCTTTAATCGAAGAAGTTGAAAAGTTGGGTGGAATGGCCAAAGCCATTGAAACGGGTGTGCCGAAAATGCGTATTGAAGAAGCTGCAGCGCGTGCACAGGGAAAAATCGACAGCGGTACGCAAACCATTGTAGGAGTGAATAAATACAGACTCGAAAAAGAAGATCCGATTGATATTCTTGAGATTGATAACACTGCAGTCAGGCTGGCCCAGATTGAAAGACTGAAAAAGCTTCGTACCGAAAGAAATGAAGCTGAAGTTCAGATTTCGCTGGCAGCAATTACCAAAACCGCTGAAACCGGAAAAGGAAATTTGCTTGAACTGGCGATTGATGCAGCAAAAAAACGTGCATCTTTGGGAGAAATTTCAGATGCATGCGAAAAAGTGGCAGGCAGATATAAAGCAGTAATCAGAACAATTGAAGGAGTGTATAAATCGGAAGCAAAAGGAAAAGACGAATTTAAGGAAGCACAGGAACTGGCGAAAAAGTTTGCCGAAATGGAAGGCCGCCAGCCACGGATTATGATCGCAAAAATGGGCCAGGATGGGCACGACCGCGGTGCAAAAGTGGTTGCCACAGGATACGCCGACCTCGGTTTCGATGTGGATATGGGACCGTTGTTCCAGACTCCGGAAGAAGCTGCAAAACAGGCAGTTGAAAACGACGTTCATGTTCTTGGTGTTTCGTCGCTGGCTGCCGGTCATAAAACTTTGGTACCCGCGGTGATTGAAGAATTAAAAAGACTTGGCCGCGACGATATTATGGTAATCTGTGGCGGAGTTATTCCCGCACAGGATTACCAGTATCTTTACGATGCAGGAGCAGTTGCAATTTTTGGTCCGGGCACCAGCGTGGCCGTAGCCGGTAAAAAAATCCTGGAGATTTTGATTGAGGCTTATAAAGAATAGAATTGAGTACAATGTATTTAGTATTTAGTACAAAGACTAAAAAATATGAAACCTGTTCTGTTTTCCAGCCGGCCTTTTTAATGGAGTGACGCCAGCCTGATCTGAAGTGTGAAGCGGTTTGTAACCGCGTTAAACCGAAATGGCGATTGAAAATTGCTGAACCCAAAAAAAAGCGAATCCGGTCCGGATTCGCTTTTTTTACTTTTATTCACTTCAGTGTTAATTGAGATTAAAACTGTAATCGTAACTTATTTCACCGCTTACCAGCACTGCTTTGTAACTTCCCCGATCCAGTTTCGATAAATCAAGCGACTGATCGATGTTGTATTCAGGAATCAGATTTTCCTGGTAAACCCAGCTGTGGGTATCATTATCGTACAGCATTAATCTGACACTTTCATCTGCCGAATTCGGATAAGTGACCTCCAGGTCCTTTCCAATCAGTTTAAATTGAGGGACAACCTGCTCCTCGCCACCATTTATCTTAATTGTTCCGTTATTTACAACAATGTCATTCAAAGCTGTTTCGTCACCCAGTTTTGCTTCAAAAGTATATTTGCCGTTATTGAGAATCGAAAAATCATACAATTTTTTATAATTGAATGACCGGGCCTCTTCAATTTCGTTGTAAATTACATCGCCGTTACTGTCTTTCAATGCTACTTCCAACCGGCTGTCAGGAGCCAGCAAAACATCTACAAGTGCTTTTTCATTTTTACCGGGAACCACATAAACTTTCAACGCTCCCATTGCCATCGTACTGCCCGATACCAGAACTACTAAGAACAGTATCAAGCCAACTTTTAAATTTTTCATGACCTTAACTTTTTAGATTACTTCAACTGTTTTTTGTTTTCTTAGACAATTGAAAATCAAATAGGTTGTTATAAAAAATACTAAAAAGTCTTAATCAGTATTAAATATCCTAATTTTTCATAAATTTGGGTTAACAACTAAAACCTGAAACGATGGAAAAATTATCACTTGCAAAGCTTTACACACAGGCATTTCACCACAACTGGGAAAATACGGCATTCTCTGATTATGAAGGAAAAGACTTTAAATACAGAGATGTTGCTCAAACCATAATGTCGCTGCAACTTTTCTATCAGATTATGGGTCTGCAGATCGGGGATAAAATTGCGATTGTCGGGAGAAATTCGGCTAACTGGGGAGCGACTTTTTTATCGGCAATTTCTTCCGGGCTGGTAATTGTTCCTATTTTACCCGATTTTAATAAAAACGACACCAACCATATTATCGACCACTCCGAATCAAAGATTGTCATTGGGAGTAAATCGCTTCTCGATAAAGTTGACATCAATGCATCATCAAATCTGCTTGCTGTTCTGGTTCTCGAAGATTTTTCGCTTTTCAAGGCAAAAGATGAAAATGTTCAGTATAAAATCAAAGATTCTTTTCAGTATTACGAGCAAAACAAATTGCAAAAAACCGTTTTCAGTTTTAATGAATGGAAGCCGGAAGAAACCTGTATCCTTTCATACACATCCGGCACTTCAGGATTTTCGAAGGGTGTGATGATTCCTGAACGGAGCCTGGTTTCGAACATCATTTTTGCACGCGAACACATGCCGCTAAAATCGGGCGACAGGATTGTATCTTTTTTGCCGATGGCACATATTTACGGACTTTTATTCGAATTTTTATTCCCTTTATCAGTCGGGTGCCATATTACATTCCTGAATAAAATGCCTGCACCGGCATTACTCACAAAAGTTTTTGATGAAATAAAACCTAATCTGATACTTTCTGTGCCCCTGATCATCGAAAAAATTTACAAAAAAAGATTAGCGCCCACCCTTGAAAAACCGGCAATAAAAATACTTCTGAAAATTCCCGGGATTTCTTCCATATTGCTGAAAAAAATCAGGGGAAAACTTGTGGAAACTTTTGGTGGCCGGTTCTTTGAGATTGTTATCGGGGGTGCCCCGCTGAATTCTGAAGTCGAGAAATTTTTCAAACGGATCCGTTTCCCGTTTTCAATTGGTTACGGAATGACCGAGTGCGGGCCGCTGATCAGCTACGAAGCGTGGGATAAAACCATGACAGGTTCTGCCGGAAAACTGGTTGACAGGATGGAAATCAGGATCGATTCTGAAGATCCGTACAATGTTGTGGGCGAAATTCAGGTTAAAGGCGAAAATGTGATGCTGGGATATTACAAAAATGAAGAGGCCACACGCGAATCGTTTACCGACGACGGTTGGCTGAAAACAGGCGACCTGGGAATTATTGACAAAAATAATTTCGTTTATATCCGCGGCCGGTCGAAAAACATGATCCTTGGTCCGTCGGGGCAGAATATTTATCCCGAAGAAATTGAATCGAAAATCACCAATCAGCCTTATATTGCTGAATGTGTGGTTGTTGATCGCAGCGACAAATTAATTGCTTTGGTTTATCCTGATTATGAAGCGATGAAAGCAGATAATATTGAAGAACAGTCGTTGCACCAGATTATGGAGGAAAACGTCAGGAAAACCAATGCTGAACTGCCAAAGTATGAACAATTGAGCGGTTTTGAGCTGGTAAGCGAGGAATTTGAGAAAACCCCAAAAAGGAATATCAAACGTTTCAAATACGTGTAATTCAGGTTAAAAAAAGTTAAATCAGAATATTACGAAACCATTTATCTTTTACATCCGTAATTTCCACTAAAAACTTTGTATGATGGCTAAACAAGTACTTTGTGGATTGATTGGTTAATTTTAAGTACAAAGTTAAATGAGTAATTAATTGTTTGGTTTTTAAGGAAAAGCGGTGAGTTTTCACCGCTTTCTCTTTTTCAACCCTGTTATTCAAATGTTATCCTGAAGAATTTTGATTCAAAAGGTTTTAATTCTGCCGATCCATTTTCAATTTTGTCTCCGAGTACATTTACCTGTTCGGTTTTTAGTTCTTTAGCTTTTTCTACATTGAAAAGTTTCAATTCAGCCTGTTTTCCGGCAGTTTCACGTAAATGAAGTATTGCGGATTTACCATCCTGTGATGGGAAAGCACTCACCAGCAAAACATTTTCAGGCCAGCCCGAAATGAATGAGCCTTCTGATTCATCTCCTCCTGTGCCACCTCCCGGAAGTACCCTTGTTAAAAACGGCACCCTGTTTCCCCAGCCAAATCTTTGAGCTTCGGTTGCCGAATTTTTCCCTGAACTGGTAATCGAATATGTCCAGGTTATTCCTCCATGTTGTTCCGCATTGAAATTGGTTACCCAGTAATTGTTCATTGGCCATCCAAAAATATGGGTGGATCCGGGAACTGCTCCTGCTTTGTATCTTCCTGTATTTATTCCTCCAAACTGCATCAGGGGAATTTCGGGTGAACTCAGCAAAATCTGCCCGCTTTCGCCTGACAACCGGACGTAATTCTGAACTGTATTCCAGTCGTTGGCAGAACCGGGAATCTGATCAATTCCCGCACGGATTTCACCTCCCTGAACATCGAAAGAAAGCTGTCCGTTTTGCATTGTAAACGGAAAAGCAATGTAAATTCCTTCAGGTTCGGTGACCATTCTTTTTTCGATAAAAAATAGAAGATCGATTCGCTTAACATTGTTAAATAACCTGATTTCCATTGAATATGCCTCCTCCGGATCGGCTGCTTCCGTTTTTCCTTTCAGCCTGATGGCATTCCAAATCTCACCTTTCTCAAAACCGTCAAACCAGTCTGATTTCAGTAATTCCCTTGTATAATTGTCGAGTTTGTGCGATTCCATCTGTGAACGGTTATTCAGCTTTTCGTAAATAAATTCCCCCACTCCATATTCACTTTTCTGATCAACAAGTTCGTTATCTAGTTCTTTGTCAAAAATACTTGTCACCGCTCCTTTGTTTGTATCAATGGTAATTTTGTACCAGTTATTTTCCAGTTCCTTTTGTTCACCGGCGCCTGCATTTTCTTCGCTGAGGTTTTCATCAGTTGTTACAATACTGTATTTTTTAAAACCAAATGCCGGAATATCCTTCACCCAGATATTCCAGTACGTACCATCCGAAAAATGTTCGCGTGGCTGCGCATCGGCTTCCTGACCATTTTCGTCGATTATGCTGAATTTTTTATACCGGGGTAAAAGCTGGTGATCGATATAAACCTCGCACAAACCGCTCCTTTTCCAGTTAAGCGTGTTATATACAACCAGTGATGGATACTTGTCCTTTTTAATATGGTTTTGCAGCAGTCCCATTGTTTCCTCACCGAGCATTTTCGCCCGCCTGCCGGCTTCCCATGCATACGATTCTTTTAATGCCCGCTGTTCCATGGTGTTTTTGCTGAACGGTTCACGAACGCTGCCATGATATCCAACCGTGTGTTCGGTGTAAAACAAAAGTGCGTTATTCACAGCATCTATTCTATCTATAATTTTTTCAGGCAGTGCCGATCCCTGCAAAACAGCCATTGCCAATCCGGAAGTGTTGGCAATCAGATCGGTCTGGGCAGTGCGTGTGGCAGCCACTTCACGCGCCGAAGCCCCGAAACCATCTGTCCACCAGTCGGGCCAGGCACCCCTGATCACCTGGAATTCACTGCCATGTTCTTTTTCCATTTTTTCAAAAAATTCGGTGGCAGTGGCCGTTTTCAGTTTTGGCCAGGCATATTTTTCATTCCATTGTCTGATCATATCTGAAGCCAGCGTTGATGGAGGTGAATTGTCGGTCAGATAACCGGAATGCTGAATCGAAATCAGGTCGTATTTGTATCCTTTATTTTCAAGATCAGTCAGGTAACTCAGCAATTCGTTTTCAAAAACATTGAAATCACCGGCATGAATCTTGAAAACCGTATTACCGGTCATGTAATGTTCGGCGCGATATGCCAGCATCCGCTTTCCTGACGGGGATTCCCACCAGAACAGCGTGGGTTTATCGAAAGCGATCAGCGCCCGGTGCCCGTGAGTTCCCATATTCAGGTATTTCACGCCCAGATCGTTATAAAAATCATTCAGGCACCAGCCAATTCCGTTTACATCGTTTTGCATCGCAACTTTTACTTCAAGTCCGTTTTTTGTAAACCTTTCAATTGGCTGTAGCGAAGCCGCAAGCGTTTGCTCGTCGGGCAGTTCATCGAAATTGAAATACATTCCTGTCAATTCGATTCTTCCTTCCCTCACCCGCTTTTTAAACCTTGCCACCTGTTCAGCAGGTCTGCTCCGGAGGTATTCATCTACTGCCCACGATGCTTCGCAGGTCCACCTGAATTTTGATGCATCCGGGTAATTATCGGTAAGGTCGCAATAATCCAAAGCATAATCAATGTACCGCAAATGCTCGGCAAGTATTTCGGTCTGAGGACGAGTGTAGCCGATATCGGTGTGCGAATGCTGCACAAAATTCACCTGCCACTTGCGTACCGGTTTTAAATCCAGTTTTCCCTCTTCTTTGAAATTATCCGTTTCCAGCCTGTAATTTACTGTCTCCTCTTTTTTTACTTCCGGAATTTCCACTTTTACATAGTTATACCCAAAACCAACTTCAGTTTCTTTAATCAACTGGTTTCCGATAAAGACTTTTGCTTTTTCAGCAGAGCCGAAATGCAGGATACCGGCTACTCCCAACTGGTAATTTTTTCCGTCACGTTTAACAACTGCCGGAAAACTTTTAAAAGTGAAACCGTTTTTAACTTCAAATTTGAAGCACATGTACCACGATGTTTTGTTAAATTTTTCACCTGTAACTTTTATTTTCAACGGTTTACCTTTTATTACTTTTGATGAAGGAATTTTCAGGTACATAAAACCAAACCTGTCGCCAAACTGGTCAACCATATCCTTCTGAAAATAAAGCATCGAACCGTCTTCAGCTTTTTGAGTCCATTCGTTCAAACCATCGGCCCAAAACTGAAATTCAGGTTTACCGTTCACTTCAAGAATGAATCGGGCCCTGCCGGGAGATGAACCAAGCCCGGCCAGCCAGACAAACGTCACAAAATCCTTGTCAACTTTGTCCGGTACCGGAACAGTTTCCCATTCCATCGACGAATTACCGTCGGTTGCCCGGACCAGCAGACATTCTTTTGCCAGTGGGACCGAAGAGTGGTAACTGAAATCGTCGCCGGAAATCGGACGTGAGAATCCGTTTAAAAGTTGAGTATCTTTAAAATCAACCGATTGTGAATAAACAATGCCGGATACAAGAATAAAGATCAACATCAGTACTTTGGATTTCATATTATTCAATTTTTATTATTTCCGTTTGAAACACCCCAATTCATATTTGGTTCCGCACCCATTTCCAGAACAAGTTTACCACCTTTTAGAAGTTCAACTGCCGGAAATTTAAAGTCTTTTAATTCCTTTCCGTTCAGTTTTGCCGACTGAATATATTTATTTAAACGCGATACATTTTGGGCTTCAAGGGTAAAAGTTTTTCCCCTTCCGAATTGTTGTTTCAAATCAATAACCACTTTTTCAAATAACGGGCTTCCGATTTCATATACCGGATTTACGCGGCACCCGCCATCGGTCTGAAACAAACCAAGCGCATTCATAATAAACCATGCACTCATTTGTCCCTGGTCCTCATCTCCAAGGTATGCATTTGCAATTCCGTAACCATAATACCTGTCGATGATTGCCCGGCTCCATTTTTGTGTCAACCAGGGTTTTCCCACCCAGTTAAACAAAAAGGCAAAGTGCATTGACTGCTGGTTTCCCTGCATTACCGGGTAATCCCAGTATTGATCGTTCGGACCGTTAAAACGCCATTTATCACTTTCTTCAAAGCCCCAGTTTAATCGTTCTGTAAATTTTTCCCTGCCAATCATTTCTGCCAGGGCAGGCACATCCTGCGGGACAAAAAACGTCAGTTGCCAGGCATTACCTTCAACATAATGTTTGTTTGCCCCCGATTTATACGGATCAAAATCAGGGAGCCACTGTCCTTTTGAATTCTTCATCCTTGCATAACCGGTTTCCCTGTCGATTGCATTTTTCCAGTAATAACCGCGTTTTAAAAAGGTCTGGTAATCCGTTTCCTTTCCCAGTGATCTGGCAAATTGAGCAACCGTCCAGTCGTCGAACGAATATTCCATAGTATTCGAAAATCGCCCAAGGTCATACGGAACATATTTGTATTTCAGGTACGGCACCAAATCGCGGTTTCCGGCAAATCCTCCGCCAACCTTCTGTGCCGGGGTTGTCTGCATTTTTTTTACTGCGTCAAAGGCCTTTTCAACATCATAATTGCGGATTCCCATCTGGTATGCACTGACAATCAAAGGTATTTCATGTTCGGCTACCATCACCGGGATGTATTCCATTCCTGCCGGGCCTTTTGCCAGCCAGCCTCCTGCATCGTACATGGCAAGTTGTGATTTTACCCAGCGATTACTCCATTCAGGAGTAACCAGGTTCCAGAACTGGTTCAGGTTCCAGAAAGTGTTCCAGAAAGCATCGCACCCCAGGGCAGGTGACGAAGGATCATCGAGTTGCCTTACTTTTTCATCTGCATCCACCCATTTCCCGTCAACATCGCTGAATGTATTCCGGCTGCACAGAGCACGATACATGTTGGTGTAAAACCTCGTTTTTTCCAGTTTGTCGTTTGTGGTGATTTTGACTCTGTTTAAAATCTCATTCCATGTTTCAATATTATTTCTTCTGACTGCTTCAAAATCCCAGTTAAACGGTTTGCTGATTTCGGTTTCGAGATTTTTTGCAGCATTTTCGACGCTAACATACGAAATAGCGGAACGAACCTGAACGGTTTGGTTTTTCGACACATCGAATTCGGCGAAAGCGCCAGCATCCGCAGCCCTGCCTGTTTGTAAAATATTAGTGTTTTCACGGACACCAAATTCTGTCCACACTCCAAACTTTTTAATCGGCTGGTCAAACTCAATCACAAAATTTACGGTGTATTCCTGCGAAACCCCGCCTGACCATGTATTTGGTGAAATTTGTTTGCTGAAACCTTCAATCCTGTTTTGACTGACTTTCTTAATAAAGACCTTTTCAAGATTATACCTGTATTCCGACGGATTCTGCAAATCAATGAGAATCCTTGATCCGGCGCTGTCTTTCGGAAAAGTGTAACGTTGAAATCCGCAGCGCGTGGTTGCAGTTAATTCAGCTTTAATACCGTAATCCGTGAGGTCAGCCTTATAATAACCAAGCGGCGCCTCCTCGGTTTCCTTATTTATCCGCGAACGATAGCCCTCGTCTGGTTTTCTCTCATCTCCCACTTTTGTTTTCAATGTTCCGTTTGTTGGCATCAAAAGCAGTCCCGACATGGTCCATTCGTGAATATGGCTGAATCCGCCAATGGTTTCAAAAATCGGATCGTAACCTGCCTGCCAGCCGCCGTTCTGGTTATCAGGACTGAGTTTAACCATGCTGAAAGGCATCCACGGACCAGGTGCGATCATCCAGCGTGAGTGTGCTGTACCCATTTCTGTATCCACATATCCGGCAGGTGTTACAGGTGGCTGATGAGAACGCTTCACTATTCCGGTTTCAACTTTTTCGCCGTCGATAAGAATCTCATATTTGCTTTTTTTCTTTGAAAAGACTTCAGGCATTGGCGCTTCAAAAACGTATCTCCCCTGTTCCACTTTTTCAGTCAGAATTTTTTCGCCATTAAGCTTCACAAGCAGTTCAGATGTACCTTTAATATGCTGAACATCAACAAGCAAAGGTTGTTTCAGCCCTTTTTCGGTTTCAGTTTCGTAACCGGCTGCCTGAACATTTCTTATGAAAACCTTGTCATTTTTCCGAAGTTCAGCTTTTTCAGGTCCTTCGAACCTAACCTGGTCGAACAGTAACCATGAACCCTGAATTGTTGTCAGGGTTATTTCGTTTCCTCCTTCCTTTATCAGCTCAGCGGGGATTGTAAGTTCAACCAAATGTTCCTTTCCTTCCTTCGAAGCGCCTTCCAGAGTTTTGTTCCCTGAACCTGCCGGCAATTCAAATTTCCACGATTTGCCATTTACAATCACTTTTAAAACCGGCGAGTCTTTGGCGCTGATGTCAGACAAATCGGCTACCAGTTTCCAATTCCCGCGATGTGGCAGATCATCCAACCCAAACAAAATATTGAGTTTCTGGGAACGCCATCCTGAAGTTGGGCCGGTTCCTCCCCAGTCATCAGAAGGGCCGGGTAAAACATACGGCCAGTCGGTTTTTTCGTTTGACATACCAATCAGAAAGTACTTGTCTTCCCAACCAAAATCCTTTTCCAGAAATTTTTTGTAATCACCGGGAGCCAGGGCAAATTCAGCACATGAATTGTCGGCTTTCCCGATTTGCCAGATAATTTTGCTTTTGGGCTGACAGGAAAATAAAACTGCCGCCAGTAAAGCCATCATCAGCGAAGTTCGAAATTTTCCGGTGAAAATCAGATATGATTTTCGATTCCGGACAGTCAGATGTTCCTGAATAAAAGCAAAACCAGCAGTTTTTGTGAAAGTTACAGTTCCCTGTGTTGTCGGGCATTCTGATTGTATGAATTTCGCTTGCATTATTTTTCCCTGTTTTTTTATTCTGAATAGTAAATCAGCCAATTTATCCTTTTACAAAAGCCTTAACCACCATGCAGGTTTTTCCTGTTTCGTTGATAATTTTATAAGAACCCGCAGCCGCCGGAATCACAAAGGTTTCAGCGTAGTAAAACTGATGCTTTAAACCGTTTTCAGTTTCAATGATTATTGCGGTTCCCTCAACCAGACTAAGTACATGACATTTATTTCCTGTATCGACAGTGATCTCCTTTTCAAGAAGAATCCGGTGAACATCGTATAAATGATTTTTATGTGTAGGCAGGTGAAAGAGTTTCCAGCCATCGCCTTCTTCAATCAACACCGGTTTCGATACCAGTTTTTCTGTTACATAATTTCCTTTCCGGCCAAAACAAAGGTTGTCCATTCCCCTCTGAATGTTCAGCGGACGTGGTTTACCGTCGAGGTCGGGACGCAGCCAGTCGTACATTTTAAATGTGAAAATGTAAGGGGTTGAACTGATTTCCAAAACAAGATTATTTTTCCCTGAACCATGAATCGTACCCGGCGGAATGAGAAAGAGATCATGTTTTTTCGAAGGAAGTTTCTGAACGAAATCTGAAATTTCCACCGGTTTGTTATTTGTGTAACTGTCAATCAAAGTCCGCTCAAATTTTCCGGGCTGAATGTCGTCCCTGAAACCAAGATAAACCACCGCATCCTCTTTTGCATCAAGGATATAATAAGTTTCCTCCTGGGTAAAATCTTCGTTGAAAAACTGTTTGGTGTAATTTTTTGTTGGATGGCACTGAACCGACAGGTTCCCGCCATCGAACGTATCGAGAAAATCGAACCGGATCGGGAACTCCACGCCAAATTCGGTAAAAGCTTCACCCAGTACATTTTCAGCTTCCTGAATCATCAGAAAATCGAACGAAACCTCGAGCATCAATCCCGAGCTTTCGAAAATAAGCCCGTTTTCAGGAACGATCAATTCGAACGACCATGCATAATTGGGTACATTCTTATTCAGTCCTCCGATATTTTTCATGCACCAGTTTCCACCCCAGGTTCCAGGTTCAAACCATGGACGCACACGAAATAGATTCCTGCTCATTTCAGTTAAACCGTTGCGCAGATCATTCCCTTTCATCCAGGTAATTTCATCGGGCCGCTGTTCATCAACCACAATATCAATCTCATTCAGTACGTTTTGCTTGTGCTTGTTCAGCACCACCCAATCGACAAAATAGAACCGTTTGTACATGGGTTTTATATCATCAGGATTTGAAGCGCTGATATTCGTGACCGATCCGGCCCGCGCCCGGAACTGAAGTTCGTTTTTCGGAAGATCGACATAAACCAGTTTACCTTTTATTCCTGTTAACGCAGCGCCGACTCCATAAACAATATTAAGAACGGAAGCCTCCCCCGACCCCCTCCGTGGGAGGGGGACTTTGTCTTCCACCAACTGCCTGGCTATCTCAAATTTTATTTCCTGAAGTTTACCCGTGTTAAAGAAGTCGGTCAAATCCAAAGTAGTTCTTGTTCCAAACAGAGGGTCCTCTCCTCCCAGAAAAGGGGCAATCATTTCATTAATTTCGGGTTCAGTTTTTAAAGCCACCGAAACATCCATCCAGTTCACTTTCAGATTTTTCTTTTCAAAATAATTCTGAAGTTGATTTCTGATATTTTCGAAAAACACACCGATGTAGCCATCGATGACAACTGTTTTATATTTCTGAATTTCATCTGCCAGACTTTCAAATCCGCTGAAAATTTTTCGTTCTCCCAAAGGATGCGAAGGATACAAACCGTAACTGCCGGATTCTTCAGGTTTTTCCGCCGGCATAATGAACTGGTCCGATTTTCTCCATTCTGTATTTTCCATCATTTTGCTGAATCTGCGTAATTTTCAAACATTGTAATCGCCTTGTACAAAACACCGGCCTCACCCCTGAATGTGCCCGATCCTTTTGGTTTATTGTCAACAGTGTACCATTCAAAAAAACCGTTGTTGTCTTTCACCCTTTTTACCATGGGTTGAACCTGCTGGTAAGCTTCTTCAACAAATCCGTTTTTTATCAGTTGCTGAATCATCCGCCCGCCAAACCAGGTCCAGTCGCCGCCATTCTGGTATCCGAACGGGTACATTCCCTTGTTTTTGAAAAAACCTTCGGGATAGGGTGGAAACATTGTAAGTCCGATGGAACCAGCGCCGGAAGCTTTTACATTTTCAATCATTTTTTCGAGCGAAATCCTGATTTCTTCTTTTGATAACAAACCGGCTTCAATTGCAACTGCCGTGCCTCCGTGATAATAAATTTTGTTTTCATCAAAATCTGCAGGAAAAGGCGATCCATTCAAATAGATGTGCGGGATAAATTTCTGATTTGTTTCATCCCATAAATATTTGCGGCACTTTTCAGCAATCTGATTCCGGATTGGCAACCATTTATCCTTTTTATCCGGTAACATTTCTGTCAGGTTATTCAGCGCAATCATAAACATCGCATTGTCGTAAATATCAATTGCGTAATGCGTATCGCCGGTGAAATAAACACCCCAGTCGTGTTCAGGTTGTACATCGCCCCAGTCGGCAGTGGTGGCGCCCCAAAGCAAACCATATTTTTCACTGAAACGTTTGTCCATTAAAAATTTCATGGCCCATTCCAAACGCTCTGTAACAGTTTTTCCTCCAACTGAATCAGTCAATATCGACTTATCCCCGGTGACATTTACATATTTATAAACCGCCTGAACCAAGGACGATTCCTGATCGGTTTCTACTGTATTTTTATGACCAGCGTACCGGGGTTCAAGTTCGGAATAGATATAATTGTAACCAACACCCGACTCCCTATTTTTCGGAATAAAACCATCGATAATATTGCCGTCATCGCCCTGCATTCTGAAAAAAACAAGCAGGTTTTCCTTAAGAACTTCAGGTGGATAAATTTGCGCCGAAAGCTCGATAAACGTGTTGTAGTCGCGTATCCACACTTCGCCGTAACCGTCGCCTGCATTAAAACCGGTTTTTACAACTTCCAGCGCTTTTGATTTGGCAAATGCAAAGTATTCATTGGTTTGGATCTGTGATTTTAAACCGGGCGATTTGGATGAACAGGATGCCATAAAAAGAATTATTAAAATGGATGTTGTCAATTTCATTATGTTCGATTTTCAGAGTTGTTTTTTATTTTCCCGGCGCATACTGGGCTAGTATTTCAATCATCTGTAAAGGATGCGCCGATTGATTTATTTCATTCTGTACCCGGGGCGTTACCCCGGGCTATTAAAATATCTCCCTTTCAGGGCTGTTAATTGAATTTTTATAAAACCTCATTGCAAAACGGCAATTTAACTTTTCTTTTTTAAACAATCTTTTACAAATCCTTTGTAATTGCCGACCCATTCCATGACTCAAACATTAGTTGCAAACCGTTTTTCAATGATTTAAAATCAGTCAGGTTGGTAAAATCAATTTCAATTTTCTTTTCTTCGCCAGGAAAAAGTGTCAGGTAATTATCGCTGAAAAAAACCGGAAGTGCAAGTTTACCGGTCTCTTTTTCAACCACTTTCAGACGGGTAAAAAAGGCTGTTCCGTTGCCAGAGTTTTTGATGACAGCAAAAGAACGTCCCGTGTTTTCTTTCTCAATCTGAACACTTAGCTGAACTTCTTTCAGTTTTTCCAGCTCCTGCATGTCAGCAGGTGAGTTGGTGAGCCAGTACAGATTTTCATCCAAAGTTTTTCCTGTTTCATCTTTCAGGATCAACCTTGCAAAATACAATCCTTTAGGTTTTTGGCCTGAAAAAAGCTTTCCTGCAATTTTGTGCTTGTTCGCAGCAACATCAATCCTGAATTCCTGTTGACTGATTTTATTCCCGTGCAAACCGATAAGTTGTGTCTCCACAGTCAGCTTTTTGGCATCCGACAAAGTCTGATTTATCACGCAAACCGCCGAATCGTTCAGGTTCAGCTGGACATGCAAAGGGACTGCACCGTGCTGAAATCCGTAAAATCCTCCGTTCTGATCCAGAAAAACATCGTAAAACTGTCCGCGTAAAGCAGTCCATGGATTCTGATTTTTCCACACCAGCATTCCGGTGTAAAGGTTCCACATCCCGGCATTAAAGCCTTCCTGCAAGGCGCGGTACTGCTCGTAATTCACCACCTGCGCCTTTTTACAGAAATCATCAATTCCCTTTATTTCCCCGAAACGGCTGATGTAATCTCCGTAGCCGAGGTATTTGTGATACTGCCACACACGATTTGCACGATCGTTTACCGGTGGCTGTAAATCCTTCTCTTCCATTATTTTTCGCATGGTTTCCACATTTGGAACTCCTACCGAACCCAGTTCAGGATTAAAAGGAAAGGATTGTGTTACGAAAAACCGCAGTGGATTCTGAATACCGTAAGGTCCGTCTCCCGTGCCACTGGTTGTATTCCGTAAAATGCTGTCGGAAGTTGATTCATTTACATAAAACCGGGTTCCGTCGTATTCAGGAAATATTTTTTCTTTCAGTTGCCTGTCGATATCTTCGGCAGGTGGAAATTCATTTCCCCCGCACCACAAATAAAGGCTGGGATGGTTTCGTAACATTTTAATCTGGTCGATTGCAGTGCGCAGAAAAAGGGAATGGTCGTCCGGGTATTCACGCCGCCGTGCCTGTGAATCCTTTTTTGAGGGATCGAACCAGCGACCGTTACAATCGCCCGACACCCACAAATCCTGCCAAACCAAAAGTCCGTATTTATCGCAGGCGTTGTAAAATTCAGGTCGTTCGGGTATCGCACCGCCCCAAATTCTGATCATATTCATATTCATCTGCTGGTGCATCCTCACTTCGGCGTCGTATCTTTCGGAAGTGAAACGCAACATTGCATCTGAAGAAATCCAGTTTCCACCTTTGATAAAGACTTTCTGGCCGTTAACAAGAAAAACGCGGCCGCCAACTTCTTTATCAAAATAAGTACCGGTTTGCCTGATCCCAAAACCGATCTCTTCTTTGTCGGAAATAGTCCCGTTTTGTTCAAAGCTGATTTCAAGATTGTACAGATCATGAGGCCCCATTCCGTTTGGCCACCAGAGTTTCGGATTGTCAATTTTAATTTCCGGAAATGAAGCTTTTATATTTTCACCTGCCTTAACAGTTACCGGTATTTTCCAGTTTTTGTTGCCCATTTTGGCAAGCAGCATTCCTTTCTGATCAACTCCGGAAGTATTCACCAATTCAGCAGAAACATCGATAAATGCAGGTTCCTGGCTGCCGCCCGGAATACGTTTTCCCGGCACCCGGGTAATTACAAAAGGATCGCGCAACTCGACAGGACCAGTAATTTCAATTGAAACCTGGTCCCAGATTCCGGTGTTACGGTCGCGGATCGGACAAATCCAGTCCCAACCGGGCGTGTCCTGCTGGGTCACCGATCTGGCAATGGTTCCGTCGCCTCCCTGCCCGCCGTTTGCCTTTCCCACCGGATTTGGCGGCTCAACCAGAACAGCCAGACTGTTTGGCCCGGATTCGTTAAGAAACTTTGTGACCAGGTATTTTTCGCGAAGAAACATTCCATGGTGAATGTCAGTGTTCACCCGTTTGCCGTTCAGAAAAATTTCGGCTGAATAATTTATTCCCCTGAATTTCAGCCAAACCTGCTGACCTGGTTGTATTTTTTCAAGTGTAAAACTGTTCTGGAACCAGAAAGTGTAGTGCTCTGCCCCGGTTTCATAAATATCGGGAATCATCTCATTGTTCATCCCGAAAAAAGGATCGGGTACTTTATTATTATTCAGCAATGTCGTTAAAACTGTTCCGGGTACCACTGCATCCATCCAGTCGTAAAACTGAAAATCGAAAGATGAAACGATTGTTCCGTCAACCGGAACCTCATTTGCCCGTTTGGCTTTCCAGTTGGTATTCAGCAGAATTTCCTGTTTTTGGGCAATTGATGAAAACCCGGTGATGACAGAAAGGGTAATAATCAGAATTGAAAACTTCATTCTCATTTTGTTTAGTTTTTAGGTTGTGATATTTTACTCAGTGCTCATTGATGGCGGAGGTGTTTTTACCCCCCAATTCGTGTTTGGAACTGAATCCATTTGAAAAATCAACTCACCACCTTTCATGATTTCGGCACGGTTAATCCAGCAGTTTTCAATAGTTTTACCGTTAAGCTGAACTCCTTTTACATACATATTTTTTTCTGAATTGTTTTCGGTTTTAATTACTAATTTTTTTGAAGGATCGTTGGAAAGCTGAACAGTGACTTTGTCAAACTGCGGACTGCCAAACTGGAATGTGGGATTGGACGAAGCATGCCCCTGAATATCGAACAGTCCCAGCGCCGCCATCACATACCACGCACCAAGCTGACCCTGGTCTTCATCCTGACCAAAACCGTAACCATGCAGTGGTTCAGTACCATAAAATTCGTTGCAGATTGTTCGTGTCCACTTTTGTGTCAGCCACGGTTTCCCTGAATAGTTGAAAAGCCAGGGCTGGTGCAGACAAGGCTGGTTTCCCTGGTTGTAGAGTTTTTCGACCCCGGAGAAACTGTCGATTTCCTTGCCACCTCCAAAACCCGATTTCTGACTTTCGGTGAAGGTGGTTTCAAGCCGTTCATTAAATAAATCAATGCCAAGCTCACCGATCAGCGCCGCAGGATCGTGCGGGACATACCAAGTATATTGAAAAGCATTTCCTTCCTGAAAACCGTCCCAGGGTTTCATCGGGTCAAAATCTTTGATAAAATTACCGTTTGGAAATTTAGGACGAATGAATTTTGTTTCTGTATCGAACAGATTTTTCCAGTACCCGGCCTGTTTCATCAGCTTTTCATAATCGCCGGTTTTGCCCAGACTTTTTGCCATTTGCGCCACTGCATACGAACTGAAACTGTATTCAAGCGTGTGCGAAGCTCCGAAATTGAACACCCAGCCGTTTGAAACAAGGTAATTTTCGTATGGAACGTATCCCAGTTTCATAAACCGGTTCAGGTCGTATTTCCCGTTTCCAAGATTTCTTCCCACCGAATCGGTTTCATTTTTGAACGCTGCCTCGTAACCGGTTTGCCAGTCGAAATCGCGGATGCCGCAATTGTAAGCTGAGGCAATCAGTAAACCCTGAAAATTGGTTTGCACGCCGTTGGTGTAAGCGCCGGCTGCCTCTCCGTCGTGCAGCCAGCCTGTTTCCTTGTAAAAATCGATGTTCGACTGAATATACTCGCTGAAATAATCGGAGTAAACCATCGCCCACAATTGACTGAGATTCCAGAACCCGCCCCAGATTCCGTCAGTATTATAATGATGATATTTTGGTATTCCGTTTTCATCTGGTGGAATCTGACCGATACCTTTCCCGTTCAATTTGTACTGGCCGTTGACATCACTTGCCACTCCGCGGCCAAGCAAAGCATGGTACAATCCGGTGTAAAATTTCTTTAAATCGTCAGGATTTTTTCCTTCAGCCTGAATACGGCTTAACATTTCGTTCCATTTTTTTGTCGCAATTTTTCTGACTTCATCAAAAGTCATCGCCCGGGTTTCAGTTTCAAGGTTTAAACGGGCATTTGCAATGCTGGTGTACGAAAGGCCCACCTGTATTTCAACCACTTCATTTTCTGAAGTTTTAAAACCGATATACAACCCGTTGCGAACTCCTTTTGTTGAAGTTTCTCCCCCGGTGATTATTGAATCCCGAAAAATGCCAACCTGTTCAGGTGTTTTATTCAACCGGGCAACAAAATACATTTTCACCCTGTTTCCAGGATCGCAGAATTTTACATATTCGGGATTGGTTTCAACATAACCTTCCACTTCATTTTCGCCTGCCAATTGTGCAAAAGCTTCGGTCACATCGCTGCTTTCGCCCTGTTTGTGACCGATATCAAAGATCAGCCACGCTTTTTCAGCTTGTGGAAAAGTATAACGATGAAAACCAACCCGTTCTGTGGCAGTTAATTCAGCTTTAATGTTGTAATCTTTTAAAAGCACCGAATAATAACCTGGTTCGGCATGTTCGTCCTTTTTATCGAAACGCGAGCGGTAACCGGCATCCGGGTTCTCAAGTGTACCTGGCGTGGTTTTCAGTTCGCCGACAGTTGGCATCACAACGACACCACCAACCTGGAATTCGTGAAAATGACCGAATCCTTCGATCGAAGTATTCCTGTCGTCGTAACCGCCCGGAGTCCAGCTTCCCGGACTTTCGTAAGCATTTGTATGTGGCGCGAGTTTTGCCATTCCAAACGGCAATGCTGCAGGAGTGTAAAAAAACCAACGCCCGTGCACCGAACCGATCTGCGGATCGACATACTGAACCGCATTAAACTCTTCATCTTTTTCTGTGTTTTTAACGCATGAAAACAGAAGCAACAAACTGAAAAACAGAATAATAATCTTCATCTATTTTATGATTTTTGTTTTCACAAGTTTTTTATAGAACGAATCGTCGCACAAACGGGCGCTTCCGGTCAACGCAGCATTTTCGTCCAGTTCCGCAATAAATACCTCAACATTGATATTCCGGTTTTCAAGTTGTAATTTGAAAGTCTGTTCAAACAGCGGATAACTTTTCGAAATATTTCCGCCAATCACAACACAACCTGCGTTAAATTTCCGAATCCATTCAGAAAGAAAGATTCCGAGGTTTGTACCAAAGATTTCAAAAAGACCTTTCACAACATAATCGTATTCAGCGAGTTGAGCGATTTCTTTCACACCGCCGGCATCTTTCCCTGTCAGTTTTTTATATTCCCTCAAAAACCATCGGGTTGAAAAATATTCATCGGCAATGGATTGCTGAAACGGAATATGATACAAAAAACCATCGTCCGGAACACCGTCTTCCCCGGCAACAGGCAATCCGTTTTTAATAAAAGTGGTTCCGAAACCGGTTCCAAGAGTCAATGCGATGATCCGGCTGAACTTCGTAGCAGGTTCAGTATTTGCCACACCAACGGCAAAACAGGCTGCATCGTTTAAAAAACGTACTGGAAAATTGTCGGGCAGATCAAGCCGACGGATAATTTCTGACCTGACATCGACACCATTCAAACTGCGGAATTTATCCACATTTTCATCGAACCACGCAACTCCGTTCAGATAATCAAATGGGCCGGGCATGGCAAAACCAATTCCGGCAAGATCTCTAACATTTAAAATTGAAATACACTGACGGATAGCTTTTCCCCAACTTTCAAGGATTTCCTCTTTCAATCCATTTCCATTCACATCGGTTCTGACTTTTGTCGCTTCTTCCGGTCTGTTTTCAACCAGATTGAAAAGCTGACAGGTGATGTGACTTCCGCCAATATCGATTCCCATTGAAAGTTTTCTCATTTTCTTTTTGGGTTAAAGATAATAAGTGAAGCGGAGAAAATGGTCAGTGGCGTTCCTTTACTTCTCTGGCGTCGATCATTTTGTAAAGTTTGTCAGCGCGCCTGATTTTTGTTCCGATTTTAAGGGAAACAAATTCTCCCTTTTTGCCTTCGTCCACCGTTTTGAGGTCGGCTGTGCGGATTTCGGGCACAACGGTTTCAACTACACCGGTGGTAACGCCGGTTACCATTATTTCGTCGCCAACTTTCAGGGTTCCGGTTTCGAGTTTAAACTCGGCCACCCCGATATTTGAAAAATAGTTGGTGCATTTGCCAATGTACAATTTGCGTTTTGTTGCCAGTGATCCGTAGTTTTTGCTCCACTCGCCCAGCCGTTGCCCCAGGAAGTAACCTTCCCAGAATCCGCGGTTGAAAACCGAAGCCAGCCGGTTGTTCCAGTTTTCCACTTTTTCAGGAGAAAACGTGCCGTCGAAATAAGCATCCACCGCTTCGTGGTAACATTCAACCGTGGTTTTTACATATTCGGCAGAACGGGCACGCCCTTCGATTTTCAATACAGAAACTCCAGCATCCAGGATTTTGTTCAGGAAGTGAATGGTTTTCAGGTCTTTGGGCGACATGATGTATTCGTTGTCGATTTCGAGTTCGGCTCCGGTTTCCTTGTCGGTGACAGTGTAAGCACGGCGGCAGGTTTGCAGACAGGC
>JBBIPU010000069.1:0-21544 GCA_037442685.1 Draconibacterium sp.
TTTTTGCGGATTATTTTCAGGTAAAACTTCTTTCCTGTATTTTTTGATTACCTCGTGGTTTTTCACCGAAATGTAGGGAATAAAAAAGGCATCGATCCAGGGGAACACCTCTGAATAAACCTTCCGGTAAACAAAATCGGTAAATCCCTGCAAAGGGGCCAGATAAATAACCGGTATATTTTTCTGATCCGAAACTGACATTTGCAGGTAAAAATACAAATCAAAAGCTGACAATTTAATTTATACGGTATTCTGACCTGAGAAAAATTTGAAATTAAGAGAACAAAATGGTTTAAAAATTCAACCCGTCTAACTTTGGGTGATTTACTCAGGAATCGTTTCATTTAATATCTTTGCCGCCATAATTCTGAAAATGGACGGTTTAAAGACATACGGAAATACTTCGGAGGAAATATCATTTCAACAGGTTTACCCTGATTCCGGATTATCGGTCAATATTCAGGATTCATCTTTATTTCAGGATTCTGTTGCCTTTCAGCAGGATTCATTATTGTTAACGCCAACCGATTCATTGTTCCGTTTCTGGCAGGTTCAACCTGAAAAAAGAATTTATTTTACAGATCCCACAGTGAGGCCAGATTCGACTTATGCAGAAAGAATTATGTGGAAAGGACTGAAAATGTATCCGCATAAAAACGATTATTCAGGAAATGACTGGTTGACAGGGGTTTTATTTTTTGCTCTGATTATTTTGGCAAGTGTGGGTGCAGGATATTCAAAATACATCGGCTCGCTTTTTCACTCGCTGATCAATTATTCCACTTCTTTCCGCATGTTTCGCGAAAAGAATTATTCAATCCTGCACGGCGCATTCAGGCTGGAAGCTCTGTTTTATATCGTGTTTTCAGTTTTTATTTTTCAGATCATTGTTATGGCGTCGTCAAACACATCGCTATTCAATTTCTGGTTTTTTATTGAAACACTGGCAGCTGTGGTTTTCTATTTTCTGGCCAAAAAACTGGCTTATCGTGCACTGGGTTCGATATTTATTAACACTTCCGACGTAAAGGAATTTCTTTTTAATATGGATAATTTTAACCGGGGCGCTGGAATAATTCTGTTGCCAGTTGTGGCTTTAATTGCATATTATCCGTTCGAAAACTCAATGTTTGCGGTATTTCTGGGAGTTTTGACCACGCTGGTATTTTATATTATGCTGTTAAAAAGAGGCATCTCAATTTTATTGAAAAAACAGTTTCCAATATTTTATCTCTTTTTATACCTTTGTACCCTTGAAATTTTACCCTTGCTTTTAATTTATAAACTAGCAGTGGATTAAGAGGGGAATTAGTTACATTAAAAACAAAGATATCTTGAAAGTTAAGAGTATTATCGTTTCTCAGCCTGATCCGGACTCGGCAAAGTCACCTTATCATGACCTTGCTGAAAAATATGGATTGAAAATTGACTTCCGGCCTTTTATCCAGGTCGAAGGGGTTTCAGCAAAAGAATTCCGTAATAACCGGATTTATATACTTGAACACACTGCCGTCATTTTCACCAGCAGAACTGCCATCGATCATTTTTTCAGAATAAGTCAGGAGTTGCGACTGACAATTCCGGACACCATGAAGTATTTCTGTATTTCGGAAGCAACAGCTTTTTATCTTCAGAAGTATATTGTTTACCGCAAACGCAAAATCTTTTATGGCGACGGAAGGTTTTCGGATTTGATAAATGTGATGAAAAAACACAAAGAGGAAAATTTTCTTGTTCCCTTGTCGGACATTCACAAACAGGAAATCCCCGATCTGCTTGATGCTGAAGGATTTAAATATACAAAAGCAATACTTTACCGTACAGTAAGCGCCGATCTTTCCGACATGCCCGAAATTAATTATGATGTAATGATATTTTTCAGTCCCCAGGGAATTAAATCGCTTTTTCAGAATTATCCTGATTTCAAGCAAAACGATAAAATAATAGGATGTTTCGGGCCAACCACTGCAAAAGCAATTCGCGAAGCCGGATTACGGCTTGATATTGAAGCTCCCACTGCACAGGCTCCTTCGATGACAATGGCGCTTGAACAGTTTATTAAGAAAAACAATAAAGCGTAAGAAAATATACATAATTTTGAAAGGCTGTCGGCACTTTGGCTGACAGCCTTTTTTGGTTAAAAATGGATAAATCGGAAATCAATAATAAAAACCGGGAAGTTGATTTTTCTTTTCACAAATCAGAACGTCTTTGCAGTAAAAAAATAATTGAAAAACTTTTTTCAGAAGGTAAAAGCATTTTTGTATTTCCTTTAAAATTTGTTTACCTGGAAACCAGTTTGCCCGCTGGATATCCCGTACAGGTGGCATTTTCAGTTGCTAAAAAAACTTTTAAAAAGGCTGTTCAGCGAAATCTTATTAAAAGAAGGATGCGTGAAGCATACAGGCTTAAAAAACCTAAATTCTACGATGCACTTGGAGAAAACCAAATAGCTGTTTTTATTATTTTTACGGGGAAAGTAGTACCCGAATACAAACAGATTGAAATCAGCCTTGAAAAAGGAATGAAAAAGCTTATTTCTGAATTTAGAGCTTCATAATTAAATTTGAAAAAATGATCAAGTATCAAATCAGCACAATTATTGAAAATCAACAGAACTTCTTCAATTCACATCAAACACTCGATCCCGGTTTCAGAAAATTGCACCTGTCAAAGCTGAAAAAGGTAATAAAATCGTGTGAAAATGAGATTGAGCAAGCTTTACTTGCTGATTTAGGAAAAGGAAGTTTCGAGGTTTTCGCAAGCGAAATAGGGTTGGTACAACACGAACTCACCCATCATATAAAAAACCTGGGGAAATGGACTAAACCCAAAAGAGCCAGAACTCCTTTACATGCAATTCCTGCTTATAGTTACGTCACCAAACAGCCTTACGGACGAGTGCTGCTGTTAAGTCCGTATAATTATCCTTTTCAGCTCAGTTTTACTCCACTGATTGGGGCAATTTCGGCAGGTAATGTAGTTGTATTGAAACCATCGGAATTTACCCCGCTAACTTCGGCTGTGATAGAGAAAATAATTAAACAGGTTTTCAATGAAGAATATGTTGCGGTTTTAAGGGGAGGAATTGAAGTAGGACAGGAATTGTTAGACCAGAGGTGGGATAAAATTTTCTTCACGGGTAGTTCACGCGTTGGAAAGATAGTATTAGAATCGGCTTCAAAATACCTGACGCCAGTGGTTCTTGAACTTGGCGGTAAAAATCCTGTTGTTGTTGATAAAGATGCAAATCTGAAGATTGCTGCAAAGCGGACTATTTGGGGAAAGCTGCTGAATGCAGGACAATCATGTGTCGCACCGGATTATTTGTTTGTACATTCTGATGTAAAACATGAATTTTTAAAGTTAATGGTTGAAGCAATAGAACAGCTTTATTCAAATCTTCCGGATGATAAAAGTGATTATACAAAAATAGTGAACGGAGAAGCCATCGGTAGATTGTCGAAATTGATTGAAAATGAACACGTTTACTATGGCGGGGAGTTTGATACCGGGGGAAGATATTTTGCACCTACTATACTTACCGATGTGACCTTTGATTCAACCGTAATGAAGGAAGAAATTTTCGGGCCTGTTTTACCAGTCATTTCATTTACGAATATCGATGAAGTCATCAGTTTTATAAGAAATGGTGAAAAACCGCTGGCTGTATTTTATTTCTCAGAAGACAAAAAGAACCAGAAGAATTTTTTGCTTAAAACATATTCTGGTGATGCAATGATCAATGATGTAGTAATCCATTTTACCAATTTCTCGCTTCCTTTCGGAGGTGTGGGTTTTAGCGGAATGGGATCATATCATGGGAAAAACAGCTTTAATGTATTTTCACACAAACGTTCGGTGATGAAAACATCAACCATTTTTGACTTACCATTACGATATCCTCCTTATAAAAAATGGGTTTTTAAAATTCTCAGAATACTTTTAAGATAAAACAAGCCTTTTAAACAAAAATCCGAAGGATTAATTTCAAATGTATTTTGTTTACTCTTTATCCATAATTTCAGTCTGCATCCTGACTGAATCTTCATGGATCAACTGGAAAAGGATTTTAACAAAAGTATCGTTCAGATCAAGCTTTTTCCCAAGATTCACACGGTCTTCCATCAATTGCGACCACCTGTTTATCTGAAGGGCAGTTACGTTGTTTTCTTTTTTGTAACGTCCGATCTGTTTTACAATTGCCACCCTTGCCGATAGGGTTTCCATCAACTCATTATCAAGTGCGTCAATCCTGCTTCGCAACATATCCAACCGGCTTTCAAATTCGGGATTGTTGGCATTTTCGTGCCTGATTACCAAATGGTCCAGCAATTTGGCCAGATCGGCGGGTGTGACCTGCTGCGCTGCGTCGCTTAATGCACATGAAGGATCGATATGTGATTCGAGCATTAATCCTTCCAAACCCATATCGAAAGCTTTCTGCGCTATTTCGTAAAGGTATTCGCGTTTGCCTGCAATATGACTTGGATCGCAAATAATTGGCAGATTGGGCATTAACCGTCGCAGTTCAATAACCGTTTTCCAGTTCGGATAATTCCGGTACTGTGTTTCGCTGAAAGGTGTGAAACCGCGATGAATGGCAACAATATTTTTAATACCTGCCTGGTAAATTCTTTCTATGCCTCCCATCCAAAGCTGAACATCAGGATTTACCGGATTCTTGACCATAACAACTACATCATTTCCTTTAACAACATCTGCAATTTCCTGAACCACAAAAGGGCTTGCTGTTGAGCGGGCTCCAATCCATATCACATCCAGTCCGGCTTTCAGGGCTTCTTCGGTATGTTGCGCATTAGCCACTTCGGTACCAACAAGCAACCCGGTTTCCTGTTTTACCAACTGAAGCCATTTCAATCCGATTGAACCAACCCCTTCGAATGAACCTGGCCTGGTACGTGGTTTCCACACTCCTCCGCGGTAAACAAAAACTCTTTTGTCTTTTGCTAATAACCGGGCAGTGTCGAGCGATTGTTTTTCGGTTTCAAGGCTGCACGGACCAGCAACTAACAGCGGATTGTCGAGTTTTGGCAGCCATGTTTTTATTGGATTGATTTCAAGTTTTAAAGTCATATTTGTTTTGTATAAAGTTTTACTATTTTTTCTTCATTTTTTACAAAGTGAGGATTCTCTCCTTCTAAAATTCCCCTTATTTTATTTGCATTTACAATCAGTTCATGGAGTCTGTTGTCATCCTCATTAAACAGACAATCACGAAACTCCCGGAGATGTTTAATATAAACATCAAGTGATTCAACAACGTAATTGCGATTTTGTTGAAAAATCGGGTGCCACATCGAGCTGGAACTTTTTGCAAGTCGTACCGTGGAGTTGAAACCTCCACTTGCCAGGTCAAAAATAATTTGCCTGTCTTCTTTCGACTGAACAGCATTTGCCAGTGCATACGCAGCAGCATGAGGCAGGTGCGAAACAAAAGCCGTGCTGTGGTCCTGTTCGTCGGAAGTCATGTATGCTATGTTCATTCCGAGTACCTGAAACATTTTTTCAATCAAAGCCAGATGTTGCGGTCCTGAATCTTCGTGATCGCACAAAATGGTTATTTTACCTTTGAAAAGCGCCTCGAGGGCAGCTGCCGGTCCGGAATTCTCGGTACCCGACATCGGGTGGGCAGGAATGAAGTTTTTGCGTTTGGGATGATTTCTTACCGATTCAACAATAACCCTTTTTGTAGAACTCATATCGGTAACAGTTGTGTTACTACTGATAACATCGAGGATGCGACCTAATATAGCGACTTCTTTGTCAACCGGAATGGCAATGATAACAATATCAGTATCTTTCACGCCATCTTCAAGTTCTGCAATGCGGTCAATCAGCCCGATTTTCAGCGCCTGTTCCGCATTTTCCCTGCTAATATCAATTCCAATCAGTTCGGTTGCAAACTTACTTTTCCGGAGATCGATTGCCAGTGAACCACCAATTAATCCAAGACCAATAATTGTTATTTTCATAATCAGAACATATAAAAAAAGGCCCCGATTTTTTCGAGACCTTTTGGTAAAATATTTTCATTTTTAACAATACCCTACTTTCTGATCCCGAATTCCGAATCAAAATAAAAGTAGAAGTAGGAATATAAATTGTTAAAAGTTGCTTTCATTTTCCATGAAATTTGATCGCAAATATAGAGATATATTTTTAAAGTGATAAAATTTATCAGAAAATGATATCAATATTAATTTCTGATAATCTTCTGTGCACTTATAAGATTTCCGTTTTCCTTTATTACAACGATATAAATTCCGCTGGATAGAAAGCCTAAATCATTTTCAATTTTAATTTCACCTGAAATATTTTTGTTGATCGCCGATTTGACAGTTTGTCCGTAAATATCAAGTATTTCAACGCGCAGCTCTTCAATGTTGTTTTTGGCCTGAATGTCAATATTAAGTTTATCGTTAAACGGATTTGGGTAGATATTGATATTTCCCATTGAAAGAGTGACTGCCTGAACTGACACCGGTGTTTGAATCCGAAGATTATCAATTGTCCATCCCCAGCCGTGTGCGTAAGGATCGGAGTACAGCCGGAACCTGATTAAAATTGTGTCGTTTGCTTTAAAATTACCGTTTGCTGTGAGATTAATTTCACGGTTTACATACCATGCAGGATTACCCTGGGTTTGCGATACCTGATCGCTGTCGATGTTTTTATTATAATTGGTTTTCCAGGTTGAATTATCCCCCGAATCGTAACCAGGCGCAAGCGGAAGCCATGTTTTTCCGCCGTCCTTGCTTCCTTCCTCAATAACATAATCATAGAAATTGTCTTCACCAAATTTCGAAAGAGTTTCACCGGGTTCAACCAAAACCACTTCATCAAAACTCATTGTCCCATTTTCCTTCAGAATTACGGGATATTTAAGTATGGTTGTAAAGTTAAATTCTGAATTGTTTTTACCAGGACTTGGATACGGATGCGGACTGTTTAACGAACCATTTTCAAAGCCTGATGCAGTGTAGATATTAAAATCGGAAATAATAAAATCTCTTGTTAAAGTATTAAAATCGGAATAGTAACCCGCAACAGGATCAAATATCTTTTCTATCCTGAAAGAATAAAGGCTATCGGCCGGACTTATTGTTTTGTTCCCGGCTTTCGATAAATCTGTCGCAA
Organism: Draconibacterium sp.; assembly: GCA_037442685.1. Taxonomy (GTDB): domain Bacteria; phylum Bacteroidota; class Bacteroidia; order Bacteroidales; family Prolixibacteraceae; genus Draconibacterium. The sequence continues at coordinate 7,162 of JBBIPU010000069.1, forward strand.
TGATTTTATAAGTGATTTCATCCTGATCGTTCAGCATTTTTGAATCGATATTAAATATTCCGGAATATGATGTCAAGGAATCATGTTTTAATGCAAATGGTTTCTGTGGTATGTTGTTTACCCAAAAATCAACATAAACCGAATCAATTCCAACATTGTCATCAGCAAAAGCTGAGATTTTTATGTCATTTCCGTACAAAACATAATACGGGACGGGAGTGTGATTTATTACCGGAGGGATATTGTCAACACCGATTGTAACCGAATAAATTTCAAGAGGTGCATCGATTGGCACCGAAAAAGTCCGGTTCATTTTATCGCGGACCTTAACGTAATAATGAATGGTACCCGATTCAATTTCGGGAAGTAAAGTTGCTGAAAATCCACCAGTGGATAAATCGGGTTCAAACAATATTGAATCTTTATTCTTGAAAAAGGAATCCGATGAATAGTACACAAATATTGAATTTGAGTCGGTTTCATAATCACTTTCTATTTTCAGATTAAAAACAACAGGTTTCTTTACTTCTGTGTCTTTTGGTTTTTCAAGATCAAGTTTCATGTTTTTCCAGCCAATATCTGCAAGAATACTGCGGGTAACCGGTCCCGGATCGTGAACAGCTTCACCTTTGCCGATTGCATGGGTCATTAATGAGTTTCCGCCTGAAGCCGGGTAAGTTGCATCGTCCAGATGGTAAATACTTGATCCGTCTTTCCATTCAGAAGGTGCATACAGTTTTGGTTTCCCTAAATTACTTGTTATTGCAACCGGGCTGATCAAATTCAGATTATTTGAAACAAAAGCATTGTATAAATCGGCAGAAGGAACTTTGTAAACGGTGGTGTCTGTTAAAAAAGTATTTTTCCCATTGACAACCATAAAATCAAAAGAAGATGCATCTCCAAGTTCTCCTCCTTCCCTTGCATAAGCGCCTGAACTTCCTGTAACACGAAAGAATCCTGTAAATCCAAGTCCGTGACCGATTTCGTGCAGCGCCACTGTGACAAAATCATAAAGCTGATCGGGAGTGTTACCATCGGTTCCAAAATACCATTTAATCTCTTTGTTGAATGTTGAATTTATATCAGGGGTGCCTGAACCCGAAATTTCTGTATTGGTGATTTTTTCAACCAATGAAACCGGATAAAATTGGTTCAGATGCGGGGCATACACGAAATTTTCATAATAATCTGTTGGCCCGGCCTGACCTAAAATCGTATTGGTCTTTCCATTGTCATCATAAATAGTCCGCCAGTTGGCTTCCATATAAATTGGAATTTCCGATTCGATAATGTGTTCCCAGATATTAACAGCGTATTCAAAGGCTGCTTTTGCATCATCGGGGAATAAACTGTATTTGACTATTATGTCCGACTTTTTTTCTGCACCTGATTTGAGAAAAATATCTGCCGGAGGAGGAATAAAAGTTTTTTCAGTTTTGTCTGAAGCATAACAAACGGTTGCATGAACCTGTATGTTCCTTTTTTTCAGGTTGATTTGTCCATAAGCAGGATACAGGCTAACCAGGCTGATAATGATAGAAAATAGGATCTTCACTGCTCGAATTTATTTTAAACCAAGCGACAAATGTAACAGGATAATTGTTTTAAGGATTGAAAATATTTTCACTTTCTACAAAATAAATCGTGTTGAAAAATGATATCGGAATAAAAAAAATGCTGAAAATTAATTCAGCATTTTTTACATTAACATTTCTGTGAATAACAGAGCATTTAAATCACCAATCATCACGCTGTAAAAGCTGATTCTTCCTGGGGAAAACCAAATTGTATAATATTACTAAAGAAGTAATCAGTCCAGCGACAGCTGCTACCAAAGCAATCATTAATAATGTTTTCATAATTTAATTCTTAATAATTCGTTTTGTTATGGTTTTTAAATTTGAATCGGTTAAACTTGCCAGGTATATTCCTGGTTTTATGTCGGATAAGTCGATTTTTAATTTCGGATTATATTTAATATCATACATTGTCTGCCGATAAACTGTTGCTCCCGATAAATTGGTAATCACGATTTCTGCAGAAGAGTCAATGTTTACATTTTCGCAGTCAAAAGTCAGACTTCCTGAAAAAGGATTGGGATAAACAGTCAGATTATTACTTTCTATTTCTTTACTGTTGTTGTTATTTGCTGACATTGCCAATTCGTCAACCATGATTGTTGAATTCACATCCCAGCCCATTTCAGATAAAACGTGGAGTGTGTGTGATCCCGGATTATGAATTGCTTCACCTTTGTAAGTATGAGCACTCATTAACTCATTTGCAGCGTTTGCAGAATAATCAGTTTTTTCCAGATGATAAATGCTTAATCCGTTTTCCCATGAGGCAGGAGCATAAATTGTAACCTCCTGTACGTTATCGTTAGCTGCTGAAAGATTAAAAACTAATGAGTTGGATGTAAGTTGATTGGTAAGTTCAGAAGAAGGAATCGGGAAAAGTGAAACGTCGGCAATTCGTTGATTGTTTTTATTGAAAACATAATAATCGTAAACACTTGGCGAATTACTTGAGTTGCTGTATTTCCCAACGCCGTTTTCAGTAGTGAAAAATCCGGAAATACCCAATCCATGGCCTATTTCGTGTAATACAGCAGTTACAAAATCATATTGAGTCACCGGAGTTTTTCCGTCAATCCCGAAATACCAGGATTTAGATTTGTTAAAAGAGCAGGTAATATCTGCTTCGCCGGAATTATTGTATTCTTTGCCAGTTAATTTTTCAACCAATGCAACCGGATAAAATACATTTGCCTGCGGAGTGCCTTTAAAATTGCGGTAAAAAAGAGAAGGTTTCCCATGTGCAAGTTCACTTTGTTGTAACTCTTCCCATTTTGCAACCAGGTTTATTTGTACCGGCGATGAAATACATTTCTCCCAGACAGATACAGCATACTCGAATGCAGCTTTGGCATTTTCAGGAAAATTAATATAAGTAACAACGATGTCGCTGGTATTTACAAGTCCCGATTTAAGGTTACTTTCTGAAACAGCCGGTGGAGTAAACACGTTGTTTACTTCATCCAGTCCGATATTCACAGGGCACTGAGCCTCTGTAACATCCTCACTCAAAATTTGTTGAGCTGATACTCCGGTTAATGATAAAACACAAAGAATAGAAATAAGCGTCCGTTTCATTTCAATTCGATTTTATATGTCAAATCAAACCTTCAAATCAAACTGAATGAGACAATAAATGGCAGACAATCAGCCAACCAAATGTTGTAAGTTGCACATTTCCTTTAAGTTTTTAACCTGGTTGACCGGGTTTGTAAAGTTATTTCAACCAGTGGGTTTGTAAAAACCTGATTCAATTTTCAATGCAACGTAACTGAGCCTGCAGCATCAATATCAATATTTAAAAACAACTTTTGAAACTTTGTTTACTATGAAAAACTTACTGATTCAAAAGCGCCTGTCTCATGACAGTTTTATTTATGGGTTTGCAGGTGTAAACATAGGGAAAATATTTTTTTATTGCAAGCTTTTTTTTAGTTTAGTTGCAAAAAAAATTTTGTTAATAAAAAACTTATGAAATTTTTATCAACAGGCTTTAATGCTGTAATACTTGTATTTATGCTTGCTTCTTTTAATTCAGACAAAGAAGTTTACAATGAACTTTACAGGCCGCAGTTTCATTTTTCTCCTGAGAAAAACTGGCAAAATGATCCAAACGGGCTTGTTTATTACAAAGGAGAGTACCACATGTTTTATCAATACAATCCAAACGGCAAAGAATGGGGATACATGCACTGGGGCCATGCAGTAAGTACCGATTTAATTCACTGGGAAAATTTGTCGTTAGCACTTTATCCTGATAATAATTCGCAGGATAAGGAATTTTGTACAGCATTTTCAGGTTCTGCAATAGTTGATGAACAAAATATTCTCGGCAAACAAAAAGGTGAGGAAAAAACTCTGGTTGCTTTTTATACAAGCTTTAAAAGCGGACAGAGAATTGCTTACAGTACAGATAAAGGAAGAACCTGGGAAAAATTTGAGGGAAATCCGGTCATTCCTTATGATGAAACTGATGATGCCCGCGATCCGAAAGTATTCCGGCACAAAGAATCGGGTAAATGGGTAATGGTTTTATACCGGAAAAATTCAGGCGATGAAAAGTCAAAAGGAGTTTCGATTTATACATCTGATAATTTGGTTAACTGGCAATGGGAAAGTCACATTAACGGATTTTATGAATGTCCTGATCTGATAAAATTACAGGTGACGAACCGACCGGACGAATCAAAATGGTTGCTTTTTGACGGCGATGGAAGTTACATCATCGGCTCTTTTAATGGAGAAGCGTTTACTCCGGAATCTCCCAAAATTAAAAGTGATTTTGGAAATAATTACTATGCCACCCAAACCTGGAGCAATGTGCCTGCTGAAGATGGCCGTACATTGCAGATTGCCTGGATGAGAGGTGGTGAATTTCCTGATATGCCATTTAAAGGTCAGATGTCGTTCCCGTGTGAACTCTCGCTGACAAAATTCAGTTTTGGATATAAACTGGTTCGGAAACCGGTGAAGGAAATTGAAAAATTGCATGAGAAGCATCAAAGCTGGGAAAAGAAGGTATTAATTCCGGGGATTAATGAAAATAAAACAAGAAGTGTAAAAGGCGACTGCCTGCACATTATTGGTGATTTTGACCTGAAAACATCAGACAGTTTTGGTTTCATTTTAAGGAATAGCAAGAAAAGTCAGGGAACCGAAATTTCATATAATGTCAAACGTGGGGTTCTTACTGTATTAGGTTCAGTTGTTCCTGTTGTTCCGGTGGACAACAAAATATCGGTTGAAATATTGCTTGATAGGGCATCGATTGAAATATTCGTGAATGGAGGCCAGACAGTTATCTCAAACTGTTTTACACCAAAAGAAGGTGCCGATGATGTTATGTTAGTCACTACAGGAGGTGAACTGGGAGTGGATAAACTGGATGTTTGGGAGATGAAATCGATCTGGGTAAAGAAATAGTTTAATTCACGTCAGACAGCGAAAAATCTGTTACAGAAGAAAATTAAAATCATCCCCCGCATTCAGTTCGACTGGTGCCTGGCCTTTTTTAAAAATACGGCAACTGTGGTTTCCGATTAATTCAAGATTTCCATTTTCAAGTTTAAACATCGTTCCCTCCCGTAATCCGGCAACATACAATTCAGGGTTGACTTCAATAAACTCTTCGATTCGCTGTTCACGCGTTTCTCCACCGTGACCTGCAGGATTAACATCCAGATAGTGTGGATTGATCTGAAAATGTACCAGCCTCATGCAGTCGAATCCGTTTGGATCTGTAATTGGCATGTCGTTGGTGGTTTTTAACGTCGGACAGGCGACATTTGCACCCGCACTCCAGCCAATGTAAGGCACGTTGTCAATTACTCTTTCCCTGATCGGATTCATCAAATCTTCATCGTGCAACATTCTTGCGAGTTTCCAGGTATTTCCACCTCCAACAACAATGGCTTTTGCCTGACGAATTGCCTTGATTTTATTGGTAAATGTTTGAATTCCAACAATATGGTGCCCGATTTCCGAAAATCGTTCTTCCACCTTTTTGGAATATTCATCGTAAGAGAAAGTAACGGCTGCGTAAGGAATAAAAACAGCAGTTACCGGTTCATTTCCAAGGAATTTTTTTATTTCAATTTTTGGATAATCAAGGTATGCTTGGCCTGGCATGGTCGAATTGCTTATCAGAAGTAGTTTCATCGGTCGGTATTTTTATTCAAAAACAAAAATACAAACTACCTTTCCACCGCGAAATGATTTAAAACATAAGTCAGAATTATTCATATAAATTGTCCGGATCGCATTTTGACATTTCGATAAAAAAACCGGCTATTTTTGTAGTCAGATCATCAAGATATTTCTTCCCTTTCAAGGCAGTTGCTTTTTGGGGATTGCCAATTCCCGTGTCTGCCGATACTTTATTCCATTGTCTTGGTATCCATGCTGTTTTGTCTGTTATTCCTGATAATTTTGAATGTTTTGCCTTGCCGTCACCTGCGTCCTCAAGAGGTAAAACAAGGTGTGGAAAATAATGCATAATAACGCTTGTTTCCATTTCCCCGGCATGGTCTCCGTCTTCTTCGAAATAATCAGGAAGGTTGAGTATTTTAAACCACTCAACAAGGCTGATCAGCATTTTCGGAAACTGGGGCTGAATTTCGCGGATCATCGGTTTAAAGTCATTTCCACCGTGACCGTTCATTAAAATCAGCTTTCTGATTCCCTGGTGGTAAAGCGCTTCAACAATATCTTTAAAAATAATTGTTTGCGTTGAAGGTTTTGTATGTAAACAAAATGGTATTTCAATCTGGCCCGGATTCTGAACTCCAAGTGGAATTACCGGAAGCACCATTATTTTTGCACCTTGTACCCATGCTTTTTCTGCGGCTTCCTCAACAATTGCGGCCGTTTCGAGGGAATCGGTTCCGTAAGGAAGATGATAATTGTGTGGTTCGGTTGCACCCCAGGGTAAAACAGCCACCTCATATTTTTCATTTTTTACCTGTTTCCAGTTGGTTTGTTCAAGAATAAATGGTTTCATAAATAAGTTATTTGATTTCAATTGTAGTAAAAGCAATTCCTTCGTAAGGGCTGAATATTCCGCATTCATACAAACATCCAATCCTATTATTATTATCAATTTGAGTTAAATCTGAGTACGCCGAAGCCCCGGAATATAATTGCCTTTCAGTCTTCCATATTTTTCCTAAATCACTGCTTGATCGTAATATCATGTTTGTTCTGCCGGTTTCGTTTGCAGGATTTAAAAACCACAATGTTTCATTAATATCAGTAAAAAAAATGCTGGCCTGGCAAATGGGTTCAATTAAAGCTGAATCGGGCCGGATATCCGACCAGGTCAGTCCGCCATTGCTACTGAAACTTATTTTCCGCGATTTTTGAGCACGGTCGTAATTGCGCATATTTAAAAGAAGCCTGCCATCTGGTAACTCAGCAACAGTGCATTCATTTACCTGATCCTGAGGAGTTCTTCCTCCTAAATGCCAGGTTTTTCCATGATCGCCGGAATAAATAATATGCGAATAATATTTTTTTGTAACTGCTTCAATATGATCGCACGGGATCACAAGCCTGCCCTTGTTTTCACCATATTTCATCTGAATTCCGTGACACGGGCCTGTTGCGTACCATGTCCAGTTTTCCTTTTTTACCGATTTGGTAATTCCATCAGGTTTTGACCAGTTTTCTCCGTCATCGTCAGACGAGGTCAAAAAAATCAGGCGGGTGTCTTTGCTCGCTCCGTCGATGATTTGTCCTTCCCGATCCTGTCCGGCATTCCAGGTCATTAACAAATATATTTTACCTGTTTCACTGTCAACAACAGGTGCAGGATTTCCACAAACGTTTTCCCGGTCATTCCAGATAATTTTCAGGGGGCTCCAGGTTTTTCCTCCATCTTCCGAGCTTTTCATCACCAGATCAATATCGCCGGTGTCGGAACTGCCATTTACACGACCTTCGGCAAATGCCAGGATTTTCCCTGAATTTGTGGTTACAATCGCCGGGATGCGAAACGTTGAATAACCTTCAGTACCGCTCTTAAAAATATAGTTCAACTTACACTGTCCCAGAATTTCATCAATCGGAATAATCTGAAAAACAAGATTTGCCTGGCTTCCTTCGTATAAAATCCCGATATGTTCGTCATCAATTCTGGTGAGGCATGAATAGCCATTTCCTGGTAATTCATCAAGCAAAAGATTAAATTCAGATGTCCAGGTTTTTGCATCGTCAAAACTGGTTTTAATGGTCATTTTTTCACGTTGTTCTTCTGAATCGGGATTGCTGAACAACACGATTTGATGAGGTTTTCCATCAATTTTAAATTCTTCTTTTATCAGACTTGCCATGCATACAGGTTCAATAAGTGCTTTGTTCGACGTTGGGTGTTCAGTCCATGTTTGTCCCAAATTGTCGGATACCATCACAGCACGGCCGTTCGATTCCGACTTGTTTTTACTGTTCCTGTTATCGCGCATGTTCAGCATCAGTCTTCCATCGTTGAGTTCAATAACCTGTGCTTCTGTTGTTTCAGCCTTTGCCCCGTTGCCGGTTTGCCAGGTTTTACCGTGATCTTTGCTGAAAATGATGGTTGAAAACGGGACCCTGTTTTCATCTTTAAACTGAGCAGGAAAAACCAGAGTCCCATCTGTCAATGAAATTCCTTTTCCCGGACCTTGCAGAAAAAGTTGCCAGTTTTCTTTTTTGACCTGTTTTGTAATATTCATTGGTTTGCTCCAGGTTTTACCATCATCATCTGATTTTATTAATAGTACCTGGCCTGTTTCGTCAGGTTTAAAGCCTGTTCCGGAAGAATTCCATGTGCGCTGACCAGGTTTACCATGCGACCACAGCGCTGCCACCCAGATCGTTCCGGTTTGACGGTCAACCAGAATACATGGATCACCGACACCATTTTCCCGATCCGGCAAACCTCCCCATTCACCCATGTTCATGATAATTTTCATCGGTTCCCAGGTTTGCCCACCATCGGTGCTGCGGCTCATGCCAATATCAATATCTTCCTGCAGATCGGTTTCACTGTTCCGGCGCACATCGTAAACTGCAATCAGCGTTCCTTTATTGGTGGTTTCCAGCCCCGGAATACGATAAGTATGAACACCTTCATCGTTGTGTTTTCTCAATGCAATGCCAAATTTTTGGGTAAATCCGGGGGAAGAATCTTCAGGAATAATAACCTGATCAACCAGCATTAATTTTTCACAGTTAATCCCGATTTTATTTAACATGCTGGCTTTTTCTTTTAAACGAACCAGAACCAGGAAAATATTTGTGCCTTCATTAAGCTGCTGATTTCCAGCGAAAATTATTTTTGATTCCGGTTTTTCCTGTTTCCCGAATATCGTTCCGTTTTCCTGATCAGCATTATTTCCGGTGTAAACGATTTTTACATTTTCGATATCGTTTTGAATATCAGTTCCTGATAATTTCAAAACAATGTTCTTTAAAACGAAAGGTTCTTTAATCCCGGCAGTTTTAATCTCAATCAGAAGAATCTGGTTGTTCTCTTTTCCTTTTAAAACAGGTATCTGCAAATGACTGACTTTAGCAGAAACCAGTTTCATTGGTTGTGCGTCAATTCCAAAAGGGGAAAGGGCGAATAGAGATGTGAAAAGAATAAAAAACGGTGTGAATTTCTTTAACATTCTGAATTAATTTTCGCGGATAATCAAATTTAAAAATTCAAAAAAGTCAGTGTATTAATCATTTAATCAAAACCGAAGCAAGGTAAACCCAACCGAAAAAGGAGTAAGATCAGGTCCTTTCCCTTCTTTAAAAAATGGTGTCAGTTCGTACATGGCATAAAAATTTATCCAGCGGTAGCCGGCCCTGCACATAATTCCATATTTGAAATTTTGCAGAGAAAAATTATCAGTCACTTTGAGTTTCTGTTTTTGTTCGGTGTGAAATTTTATTTTGGTATAACTTCCAATCCTGTACGACAGATACATCCCCGACGAAAAATAGAGCCTGTTTTTGTAGTTATTGATTGGGATCTGTATCTCGGCAAGCACCGGAAGTGTTACAGAAAAAAGAAAAAGTTTTGATTTTTGGTGATCGCTGAACTCAATTGGTTTTGGAACAATTATATCATTTTCATCGCGCTCAATGGTAATGCTGTCATTCAGTTTGTAATACTGAAACTGCATCCCAAATCCGGTTACCAGTCCAAAATTGTTGCGGTTACTTTGCAGACCGATACTTTGCTGAATAATATTCAGGTGAATTGAATTTGAATTAAGGATTTCGTTTTTCATGAATTCACTTGTGTATCCCGAATAATCAGGATTGAGAAACATGTTGAATCCGAAATCGATACCTGCCCAGTGTCCTGAAAATTTATCTTTCCAGAAATTAAAACCATCGGAATTAAGATTAAGCTTTTTAAGAATCTGCTCCGCATTTTTCCGGATTGGTACGATTGTATCAGTTTCGTGATCCTGGGCAAACGCATTGATACTGAAAAACATGGTTGCAAAGATCAATATTCTGAAACAGCGACAAAAACTTTTGATTTCAATTTGCTTATTAATTATCATACATTCATTAATTCCGGTCAGGCAGGTGAAATAACAAATTTAAATGATTAGAGTTGAATTAAGTTTAAAAAGCAGATAAAAAGAGAAAATGAATACAAATGATTTTATTTGAAAATTATGGTCACTTTTAGTTAATAAACCGAAAGAAAAAACTATAAAAGCCTGTATCTCATTTTAAAAGAGTACATTTGCGGCCATTATTTTAAAAATTTTCAATGATATTATTTAACGAAATGGGCCTCAGTCGCGAAATTCAGTCGGCGATTGAAGATCTTGGTTTTGAAAGGCCCACACCTGTGCAGGAGAAAGTAATCCCTTTTTTACTCGAAAGTAAACAGGATTTAGTTGCCCTCGCTCAGACAGGAACAGGAAAAACTGCTGCATTCGGGTTACCAATCATTCAACAGATTGATTTGAACAAACAGTCGGTTCAGGCTTTGATTTTAAGTCCGACCCGCGAACTGGCCATACAAATCGCTGGTGATTTACAGACTTTTTCCAAAAACCTTGGCTTTATAAATATAGCAGTGGTTTACGGAGGAGCAGATATTGTAAAACAGATGAAGGAGATTGAGCGTGGTGCCCAGATTGTGGTGGGAACACCCGGGAGAACGCTTGATTTGATTAAACGCAACAAACTGAAAGTTAACGAAATACGTTGGGTTGTGCTCGACGAGGCAGACGAGATGCTTTCGATGGGGTTTAAAGAAGATCTCGACGCCATTCTTGAAACTTCACCTGCTGAAAAACAAACACTGCTTTTTTCGGCTACAATGCCGCAGGAAATTGTGGCTATTTCGAAAAAGTACATGAACAGCATTTTCGAAATTACAGTTGGAAAGAAGAATACAGGTACGGCAAATGTAGAACATCATTACTATGTGGTACATGCAAAAGACCGCTACATTGCCCTGAAAAGAATCGCCGACATCAATCCGAATATCTACGGATTGATTTTTTGCCGGACACGTGCCGAAACCAAAGAAGTAGCTGATAAATTAATGCAGGACGGTTACAATGCAGACGCACTGCACGGCGATCTTTCACAGTCGCAGCGCGATTTTGTGATGGCGCGTTTCCGTGGGAAACACCTGCACATGCTGGTTGCAACCGATGTTGCAGCACGAGGACTGGATGTTAACGATCTGACCCACGTTATCAATTACAACTTACCCGACGATCCCGAAGTTTATATTCATCGAAGCGGCCGGACCGGAAGGGCTGGTAAAAAGGGAATCTCGGTTACGCTGATCCACATGCGTGAAAAAGGTAAACTGAGGGAGGTTGAAAGAATCGTTAATCAGCCGTTTATCAAAAAAATGGTTCCTTCGGGGAAAGAGATTTGCGAAAAACAGTTGTTCAGTTTAATCGACAAGGTTGAAAATATTGAAGTGAATGAAAGTGAGATTGCATCGTTTATGCCGGTGATTTACAAAAAGCTGGCCTGGCTCGACCGAGAAGAACTCATCAAACATTTTGTTTCAGTTGAATTCAACCGGTTCCTCACTTATTACGAAAATGCTCCTGATATTAATGTTGACGAATCGCACAACGAAAAAGATTTTGGTTACAGAGAAGGTAAAAGCCGACGCGAAAAACGGAAAGAGCGTAACCGTGGAGATAAACGCGATGACAGGCGCGATGAATCGGGCTCGCGGCAGAATCGCGGCGGACGTGGCGGAAAATACGAATTTTCAAGGTTCTTTTTTAATATGGGAAAAAAGAATGGAATCGGGAAACGTACAATTATCGACATGATTAACCAGAATCTACCGGGGAAAAATGTCGAAATCGGGAATATTGAAGTATTAAAGGGCTTTTCATTTTTTGAAATCGACAAACGATTTGAAAACGACGTTTTAAAGGCATTTAAGGATGCAAAATATAAAGGTCAGCGTATTGGCATCGACATTGCCAAGGGGAAATAGGAAGGAAGACCGAAGTCGGAAGTCGGGAGACCGAAGAAAATTAAGGGAAGAAATTCTTTCGAAATAAATGGGAATAAAAGCTGTTAATCTGCATTAACGGCTTTTTTTGTGCCTGAAATTATTGTTTCTTTTTGCTTGCCTTTGCCCGCGGATTAAAATCAAGGCAGCGTTTTATCCATTTGTCGAGATCTTCATCCATATCAATACCTTCAGGGCTGATCATCAGAAATCCTTTCATTGAGCCCGATTCATCCATCAAATGGCACTCTTCATTTTGCAGGTATCCGGTTTCGTCTTCCGGTGCGATTCTCACCATCAGTTCTTCACCAAAAACACCGGCAAGCATCTTGTCATCGACAAGCCAGCACAATCCACCAAACATTTTCTTCTCATTAAAACTTACATGGTTCACTTTTAAAGTAAGCCTGACACGGTCGGTAAGATATTCACTGTAAGGCATTTTTAATAAGTTTTATCAATTCGGCATGAAGGATTTTATTAGCACAAACAATGGTAAAATTGCGTGAATAATTTGAATTATCGAGACTGAAATCCAAATCATTTCCTTCAATATCGGTAACTTTTCCACCTGCTTCTTCAACAATCAGACCGGGACCTGCAATATCCCAGATTTTTGTGGTTTGATTAATGCAGGCTCCCAATTTACCATCGGCGGTGTAGCAATAATCAATCAGACTGTTGGTTGTTCTTAAATTCCTGATTTTTTTCACAAGTTGTGCAATAATTTTCGACTCTCCCTCAGTTTTTCCGGGTTCATCGGAACTGTCGAGCGCATAAACAGCCAATACTTTTTTAAGTTCAGCTTCTTTTGAAACACCTATTCTTTCGCCATTTCTGAAAGCGCCTTTTCCTTTTTCAGCAAAATAGATTTCGTTCTGAACAGGCAGAAAACATCCTGCCATAAAAGGGACAGAATTCTTTAATACGCAGATAATCACTCCAAACCATGGCAGTCCGGCAGCAAAGTTCGAAGTTCCGTCAAGCGGATCAATAACCCATGTAAATTCTGAATTACGATTTTGAAATCCGGTTTCTTCACCCAAAGTATTGTGATCGGGGAATTTCTCCTGAATGATTGAAATGATTCTTTTCTCCGATTCAAGATCAGCCTTTGTAACTATGCTGTTTTGGTTTTCCTTGATTGAATATTCTGTTAAATTTCCAAAATACTTTAGCAGTATTTTGCCTGCTTCCTGCATCGCTTTCCAGATAGTACTTTCCATGTCTTAAATAATTTCAGTTAAAACTAATTCCGATTTTTTAATTTTCAAATTCGAACCGGCAACTATTTTTTTAAGTAATTTTCAGGATAAATAAAAACCTGACCAATGAATAAAACTCAACATTTTCATCAACTTCAGCAGGAAGGAAGTTTGCCCGGTAAAGTGCTTTTCCGCCCCATTTTAATGCAGTTTGCAGCCGAATATATTGGCAGCAATTACGGCGCTTTTGCCTCCGATTACAAAGTGCTGGTGGAAGCCAACCTGCGTTGCCTGGACGATTTCGGGCTCGATTTACTCGGATTGATTTCAGACCCGTACCGCGAAACACAGGCTTTCGGGGCAAAAATTCAGTATGTTACAAACGGTGTCCCGCGGTGCCTGAATTATGTGGTGAAAAGCATGGAAGACGTTATCAATCTGAAAACCCCGGATGTTTACAAAGCCGAACGCACACTTGATAGGATAAAAGCGGCCGAACTGCTTTCGAAAAAAACTCAGGGAAATATTCCGATTATTGGCTGGATTGAAGGCCCGCTGGCCGAAGCCTGTGACCTGACAGGAATCGAAAATATGATGATGCAACTGATGATCGACCCCGATTTTGCGAACCGTTTGATGGACAAATGCATGGTTACTGCCAAAGATTTTGCCAAAGCACAGATTGAAAATGGATGCCTTGTGATTGGAATGGGCGACGCTATTTGTTCACAGATTGATTCTGAAACCTACGACTTGTATGTCCGCGACCGCCACCGGGAACTGATTGATTACATCCACAGCCTGGGAGGAAAAATAAAGCTGCACATTTGTGGCGACACAACGCATTTGCTGCCATCGTACAAAGATTTTAATCTCGATATTCTCGACCTCGACTGGCAAGTGGATATTGATTATGCCCGCTCGGTTCTTGGAGAAAAAGTGATTTTTTCGGGGAATATCAACCCGGTAGTTGTCCAGGATAAATCGCGTGACGAGGTTTTTGATTTATGCCGCTCGCTGGTGGAAAAACACAAAAAAGAGCGTTATATTTTGTCGGCCGGATGCGAAATTACTCCGCTCACTCCGGCCAAAAACCTGAAAGCAATGAGTGA
>JBBIPU010000070.1:0-2421 GCA_037442685.1 Draconibacterium sp.
AATCGGCGTTGTATGAAAATGATTTTGAAGTTTTGCTAAAAGATTCGGTGAATAAAGACCGGTCGGTACAGTTTACAACCCAGGGAATTCACAAAGACGACCTCGTATTTTACCTTGGCGATTATCCGATCAGAAAACTGGGTTCGCAAGGACAGATGAAAACTTACCTTGTTTCGTTAAAATTTGCCCAATTCGACTTTGTAAAGGAAATTTCGGGGTTGAAGCCGATACTTTTACTCGATGATATCTTTGACAAGCTCGATCAGTTCAGAGTGGAGCAGATTGTCAAGATTGTAGCAGGCGAACAATTCGGCCAAATATTTTTAACCGACACCAATCGCGAGCATCTCGACTCGATAATCAAGAAAATGGATGCCGATTTCAGGTTATTTAAAGTTGATTCGGGAATCGTTGAAATTTTGCAATGAGAAGAAGCAATACACAACCGTTAAGCGAAGTTTTACGCGATTTTGTTAAAGCCGCCAACTTCGATCGTAAACTGAAAGAAGTGGATATTGTACAGTCGTGGGAAGAGATATTTGGAAAAACGATAGCTCATTATACAAAAAGCGTTTCGCTGAATAACAGAATTCTGTTTGTTCAAATAAGTTCATCAGTGGTTAAAAACGAACTGTTTATGATGCGGGAAGAAATCAGGAAAAAGCTTAACGAAAGGGCGGGAGAGGAGTTGATTGAAAAAATTATTTTCAAATAAAAAAGCTGCCCGAAATTTCAGACAGCTTTGTAATGTAAATCTTTAATTTTGCCAGAATCCAGTAACCAGTATCCAGTAACCAGTATCCAGTAACCAGCATCCAGTAACCAGCATCCAGCATCGGGCAATCTTTTCTAAACCCTTTCAGTTTTCGAAAAGAAGAAATCAGACTCAATAATTGCATTTTCGTCGCTGTCGGAGCCGTGCACCGCATTTTCCTGCAAACTGACAGCATAAATTTTCCTGATCGTTCCTTCAGCAGCGTTGGCTGGATTGGTTGAGCCGATCAGCGAGCGGAAATCTTCAACGGCATTTTCTTTTTCAAGGATTGCAGCCACAATCGGGCCCGAACTCATAAATTCAACCAGCGGTTCGTAAAACGGCTTTCCTTTGTGAACTTCATAAAAAGCGCCGGCCTGTTCTTTTGTTAAACGGGTGGTCTTCATTGCTTTGATGACAAATCCAGCGTCGTTAATCATTTTAAGAATACCACCGGTGTAATTACTTTTGAAAGCCGATGGTTTTATCATTGTAAATGTGATAGTTCCTGCCATTTTTTATAAGTTTTAATTAATGTTATAATTCTGCAATAATATGAAAATTTGAATTAGTTTGACATTGCACCGTTAACAGTTTTAGTATATTTGCCAGTTCTAAAATTGATCGTATTTTGAAAAACACTGACATACAGGTTATTGCATCGGCTAAGGAATTATTAAGCCATAAAAAACTCAAGGTGGTGATTGTTCCGCACGAACATCCTGACGGCGATGCAATTGGTTCTGCAATCGGATTGGCAGAAGTGCTTGTCAGTTACGGACATAACGCAAAGATCATTTCACCGACCGATTATCCCGACTTCCTGAAATGGTTTATTTCGAAAACCGAGATTACAGTTTTTACCAACCATAAAAAGCTTTCCAAATCGATTTTAAACGAATCTGATCTGCTGTTTTGCGTCGATTTTAACGAAGCAAGCCGGGCTGGAAAAATGGAGGAACTGATTTTGGAATACGGCAACCCCAAAATCCTGATTGACCATCATCCATATCCGGCATCATTTTGTGACTTAACTATTTCGGAAACACATTACAGTTCGACAGCCGAACTGATTTACGATGTGATTTGTAAAATGAAGCTGAAAAAGTACATCGGTGTGGGTGCTGCCGAAGCGCTTTACACAGGTATTTTAACCGATACAGGTTCATTCAGTCACAACACTTCCGATCCGAATACATTTAAAGTTGTTTCCGAATTAATGAAGTTTGGAATTGACACTCAGAAAATCCAGTCGGGGGTGTATCACAATTTTTCAGCCAGCCGGATGAAGTTGCTTGGTTATTGTCTGAATCAGAAAATGGTTGTATATCCTGAACTTCGCACTGCAATGATTTCCTTGTCGAAAAAAGAACTGGAAGAATACAATTTTAAAACAGGCGACACCGAAGGATTTGTAAATTTTCCGCTGGCGATCAACGACATTGTTTTCAGCGCTATTTTTATCGAAAAAGACGGACTGGTGAAAGCTTCATTCCGGTCGAAAGGAAATTTCCCTGTAAACCATTTTTCGAGAGACCATTTCAACGGCGGGGGACATGTAAATGCTGCCGGTGGCGATACGACACTGCCGCTGGAACAAGCTGTTGAAAAATTCACGCAACTTCTGCCTTCATATAAACATCAATTATTGGAAACAGTAATTTAAA
>JBBIPU010000070.1:2521-15586 GCA_037442685.1 Draconibacterium sp.
AAAATGGGCGATACCCTGACTGTCGGATATGCCGGGTATCTCATCGATGGAACAATTTTCGACGCTTCGGCATGGCACAACCAGGTTGACAGCACTTTCACTTTTGTTCTGGGAAATCCACCGATGATAAAAGGTTGGGACGACGGAATGAAAGTGATCAATAAAAATGCA
Organism: Draconibacterium sp.; assembly: GCA_037442685.1. Taxonomy (GTDB): domain Bacteria; phylum Bacteroidota; class Bacteroidia; order Bacteroidales; family Prolixibacteraceae; genus Draconibacterium. Next base: position 2,693 of record JBBIPU010000070.1, read on the forward strand.
AAGGTACAGCTTATTATTCCTTCCGATCTTGCTTATGGCAGTGTCGGTGCAGGAACGATTCGGCCGTATAAAACCCTTGTATTTGTTTTGATAATGAAAAACATAAAGCCTTCTATTTAAAATAATTGAAATGAAATTAAAGAAAACATTGAAAAAGATTCTGACCGGTTTTTCGTTGCTGGTTTTTGCATTGGGATTCTTCGCCTGTGGCAACGATAACAGTCTGGAGGAGTTGAGAAAAAACGAACTTGCATTGCTCGATGAATATATTCAAACCAATTACCCCGGCGCCGAACCACTACCTTCGGGATTGTATTATTTTGAAGAAAAAGCCGGAACCGGTGATACAATTGTTACAGGAGATAAGATTCAGATTTTTTATGCAACCTGGTTAATCGACAGCACTTTAATAGACCAGACCAATGGTTACATGCAAGGGTACAGGTACGAGCCACTGGAATTCACAGTTGGCGGCGGTACGGCAATTGCCGGACTGGATGAAGCAGTAAAATACATGCAAAAAGGCACCGTTGCCAATCTGGTCATAAATTCGGAACTGGCATACGGTCAGAATGGAAATACATACGGAACGCCGCCTGTGCCGGGATTTACAACTTTGCTGATGCAGGTTGAGGTTTATAAAATCGTAAATTAAAAATACCATTTGTCAAAACCGACCTGAAAAAATCAGAATTTTAAAATGGGCAGAACCGAGCTGCTGAAAAAATTACTTCCTGGTTTTATACCTCTGTTTGTCTTTATCCTTGTTGACGAAATCTGGGGAACCAAAACCGGGCTTTTTGTTGCAATTGGCGTTGGTATTGCTGAAATGTTGTGGGTCGCGATCAAAGAAAAACGATTCGATAAATTTATCCTTTTCGACACACTTCTGTTGGTTATCCTGGGTGCAGTATCAATTCTTCTCGATAATGACATTTTTTTCAGGCTGAAACCCGGATTAATCGAATTGATCCTGGTTACAGTGCTTGCGGTTTCTGCTTTTTCTCCGGTAAATATCATCGGGTTGATGGGCCAGAGATATTTAAAGGATGCTAAATTCAGCGAAATACAGATGAAACAGATGCGCATCAGCCTTAAATATCTGTTTTATATTTTTGCAGCACACACAATTCTTGTATTTTATTCCACCTTTTACATGAGCAAAGGTGCATGGGCATTCATAAGCGGAGGTTTATTTTACATTTTGTTCGGAGTTTATTTTTTATTCGAACTGTACCGGCAGAAAAGAAAGCAAAAACAACTGTCGAACGAAGAATGGGTGCCGCTGGTTGATGAAGAGGGTAGAATTACCGGACAGGCGCCGCGCAGTGTTGTTCACAACGGGAGCAAACTGTTGCATCCGGTTGTACATCTGCACGTTATCAACCAAAACAAGGCAATTCTTGTTCAGAAAAGGCCAATGACTAAACAGATTCAGCCCGGGAAATGGGACACCGCGGTCGGAGGTCACATTACAGCCGGCGAAACACTTGAAGAAGCGCTGAAAAAAGAAGCTTTTGAAGAAATAGGACTGGTAAATTTCACCGCGAAACTGCAGAAAGTTTACAAATGGGAATCGGAGGTTGAAACCGAATTGGTTTACCTGTTCACCACGTTCGATTTCAAAAATTACAGGTTGCATTCTGATGAAGTTGAAGAGGTCAGGTTCTGGACAAAAAAACAGGTTGAAAATCAACTGGGTAAAAGTGTTTTCACTCCAAATTTTGAACATGAATTTGGAATTCTGAAAGAGTTGAAAATCATTTGAAAAACGGATTAATACCGTTATTCACTTTCTACTGAAATTTGCATTCCGATTTAAGAATTTCAATGTCCGAAGGTTGTATCCGGTACTGAGGATTTTTCATTCCTGCAAGTTCTTTAGCCCTTTTCCTCAGTTCATAATCAAAATATAAACTCCACTGCTGGTAATTTTCAACCTTCGGTCCCAGGTGAATTTTACGGATAAAAGGAAGAATTTCGTTGTTCGATTCAATGTACAACCTTTTTCCCGGCAATCCCGGAATGTTTACCACCTGTGGCAGTATCAATTCACTGTCCCGGGGTACATTTCTTATCACCCTTACTTCATTTTCGTATATATAATCGGCTGATTTAAAGAGGAAAGTAATGGTTGAAAGTTGCTTGAACAAGGTGTTTTCAATATATTTTGAGAACTCTTTTTTGTTGCTTCCGTCACGAAGTTCAATCATCATCATTAACCATTTTTTCAGTTCATCCATCGCGGGTTTTAAATTTCCGGATGAATCGTTTTTAATACTCCCGGTTTTATTGTGAAATTCGACATAAATAACATTCAGCAGTTCTTCATCATCAGCTTTGTTCTTTGAATAATCTTCCTTTACCACTGCCAGTTTCAACTGTTCGTCGTCGGCATCGACACCAGAAAAGTCTCTGACCACATGTTTCTTTATTTGTTTGAAAAAATCGCAGCTTAAAACCAGGTTACACCCCGCGGCTTCCCTGCCGTTTTCATCTTTTCCATAGGTACGCCACATCACAAGTTCGTCTTCGTGCGATTTACCTTTGCCTGAGTCTTCAGCAGGCAGGAATGATCCCAGGTAAACGCTGTTTTCGTACCTTTTTTCTCCTTCAGAGTAAGCCTCGGTAATTCTTTTTTCGTTCAGATATTCAAATATTACCTGTCCTTCCATCGGATCGTTCATATAAATAGCATTGCTGTAATGCATTTTTGAGTCAAGTGAACTGACATAAATATCGGCAACAAATAGTTTAGTGTAATGAACGACATTTCTTGCATCAGATTTCGATATCTTTCTTATTTTCTGAAGCGTGCTTTCTGTTCTGTCCTCGATATGTACCTGTTTGGTTAAATCTTCAACAGGTACATTTGTTCTTAACAATAACAGCCGTTGGTTATTCCTGTCTCTTTTTTGTTTGACCGCAATCTTAAGCAAATCGGAAATGCCGGGATCTTTTTCCGCCTTTTCGTAGTACTCGTTTGCTTTTTGAAATTCGCCCATCGCGGATGCAACATCGCCTGAATTTGTATTTCCAACAGCTTCGTAACCAATGAATCCGGCAACTTTTTTGAAATCTTCCGCAGCTTTGTCAAAATCTTTCAGAAAATACCATGAATTTCCCCTTGTATTATAAGCATCGGCATAATTTACATTTAACTCAAGTGTTTTTGTGCAATCTTCGATGGCTTTTTCAAATTCATTGTTCTCGAACCTGGCCATTGCCCTGTTGATGTAAGCATCAGGGTAATCAGCTTTTAACTGCAAAGCAACAGTGTAATCTGCAACAGCTTCGTTGTAATATCCTTTATTGAACCAGGCTAATCCGCGGTTGTTATAAACATACTCTGTTTTATCGTTGATTTCCAACGCGCTTGTGTAATCGTCAATGGCTTCATTGTATTGTCCTTTGTAATAATAGGCAATGCCCCTGTTAGTGTAAGCATGAAACTGATAATCGGATTTCAGTGATAAAACTTCGTTGTAATCGGCAATTGCTTTATCATAATCACCTTTGTAATACAAGGCCAGGCCTCTGTTCAGATATGCATCGGCATTGCCGGGTTGGGCGAGAATCACCTTATCGTAATCGGCTGCCGATTTTTCGTATTCTCCTTTATAATAAAATGCCAGGCCGCGGTTAAAATAAGCATCGGTGTAATCAGGATCGAGTTCAATTGCTTTACTGTAATCTTCAATTGCTTTTTCGTTGTTCAGTAAATTGTACCAGGCCAGACCCCGGTTATAAAAGGCGCGAGTGTTTTTCACGTCTGATTCAATACACTTATCGTAATCAGCGATGGCTTTGTTGTAATCACCCGAATAATACCAGATCAGTCCCCGGCTGTGATATGCATTTGAATAATCTGGATTTATCAGTAAAGCTTTTTCATAATCGGCAAGTGCTTTATCGTAATCCTTTAGTTTCGACCATGCTAATCCCCTGTTGTAATAAGCAAGCCAATAATTTTCATTAAGTTTAATGGCTTTTGTAAAATCGGCAATGGCTTCATTGTATTCTTCTTTATAATATAATGTCAGCCCCCTGTATAAAAATGCCTCGACATATTCAGGATTTAATTCCAAAGTTTTATCAAAATCCTGTAAGGCATTATTATTATCCACCAGGTTGTAATATGCCAGGCCCCTGTTGTAAAAGGCCAGATAATTTTCAGGTTCCGATTTAACCACTTCACTGTAGTCGCGAATTGCGTCTTTGTAATCGCCTTTGTTGTGATACGACAAACCCCTGTAAAAATAGGTATTTGCGCTTGTCCAGTTATTTTCTATCGCTTTGCAAAAATTATCTATCGCTTCATTGTATTCTCCTTTATTGTACAAAGCAAGCCCTGTGTTATAATATGCAATTCCAAAATCGTTTTTGAAAAACAGCGCTTTTTCGTACTCTTTAATTGCTTTGTCGTTATCACCTTTTTCATAATAACCAATCCCCGAATCGTTAAGTTTATCATGAAAATAAGGATCAAGCGAGGCAGTTTTTCCAAGGTATTTTTCAGCGCTTTCGTTTTCGTTTAAAAGATGATGCGCCCAGGCACGATAAAAAAAGAGCACACTGTTTTTTTCATTATCAAGCACTTTGTCGGGCAGTAATCCGATAATTTCGGTGTATTTGCCTGCATCAGACAGAGTAACCACATCTTCGGTCAAAGACTTTTGATTTGTCATAACAGAAATTATTGAAGTTGAAATTAAATTACATGTTTCAGAAATTCCATCGGATTTTCGCGTGCAATGATATCAAAATCGCTTCCGAACTTGTTGATAAACTGACTTACATTATCATCGAAATTATCTTCAAATAAAAGCAACAGCGTGTAATCTGAACCGTAAAGTATTTTTCTCTTTATTTCGGGAAAAACCTGACTGGCAATGAGTTTATCGATTGCACGGAATTCGCTGTAACACGAAACATCGGTGTAAACATGATACCTTTTGTCTTTTATTAAGTCGATTATCCGGTTCGACCACAGATCGGTCCTGTCGGGATTGTCAAGCGCTGCTTCAAGTTGTCTTCCACCGCCAAAATGCGCGAGATTCAGCAAAAGATTTGGGTATTTCTCTGCCACTTTTCGCCAGATTAACGGATGGTTCAAAGCAAGCGCCCGTTCGTAAACCGCATCCTTTTCATTAATTGCTTTTGAAAATTTAAGTAATTCATTATTAAGCTGGTGCAACTGGCCGTTTACCTGGATTAATCCGTTGACATAAACACTTTTCGACAAAGTGGCAAATCCGCCATCCGAATTATGGGCAGTTACCGGTATTCCGTTATCCTCGCAAAATGCGTAGATTCCGTCTCTTTTCCCCTCACTGCCAAAAAGCAGCGGATCGGTCGGGGAATACCCGTTCGGACAGTAAAGTTTTACACCTGCAAACAGTTTGCCTTTGCCTACGTTTGCCCTGGCGTATTCTGCAATTCCCGGCCGGCGAGGATCGACAGCCAGAAACGGGTAAACCATATCCTTGTAAACAGGGTGGTTTTTTAGTTCCTCAATCTGCCGGAGCTGTTCATTCCAGCCGTCGGTGAAGAAGGGGAGCTTTATTAAATCCCTTGATCCGCGAATGATTTCAGTTGAATCTGCTGATTTCTGGAATTCCTCAGCATCATTCATAAATTGTGTTTTTTCTTCAATATATTCCTTCCAGAGAGCTTCATCGCTGGTGTCAGCATCAGGATTAAAATCACGCGAAAGTTCACGCGATTGCTGTTCTGCCATTTCAAACATCAGGTTCATTTCATCTTCAAACGCGTCCTTTACAATCTGTGGTGCACCTGCTGGCAAACCGCGGTCGGCGGAGGGTGCGAAACACCAGGTGAGATCGAAAGTAAGCGGAGTGAGGATAAACTGCCCTTTGTATGTTTTATTGAGTTCCTCGTAAATTGCAACCGAGTTTTTCTGCGTAAAAACCCTGATCGCATTCTTATATCTTTTTAACGATTCAATTACGTCTTTCAATCCCCTGTCCGCGCCTCTGTTCAAACCACGTTCCTTCTGAAAATCAACAAGTTTACGTAATTCTTTCATCATCCTGTATAATAATTCCTTACCCAGAAAATGTTTGTTGAACAGGTGATTGTGTACATCAAAATACTTATCCATAATTTAATTTTTTAGTTAATGTTTCGTTTTCAATTTGTTTAAAGGTACCGCTTCATTTCCCCTCAATAAAAAGCAGATTTTTCATTACTCAATCTGTTTTTCCAGATTTGCTTTTAATTGCTGAAGTTTATTGCACAAGGCATTAGTTTTATCATTTTTCACCACGGACAGGGCATCGATAATAAATTCAAGATGTTCTATTTCTGCAAACCGTTTTCCTTTGGAACCTGCTATTTTCCATAGTTCGCTTATTTGTAAATCGATTTCGCGGCTGAAAAGTTTTTCGGTTTCATCTTCAACAGCGATTGCCGAAAAATCCATAAAATACCTGCACAGTCTGATGTTTATCCCGGCCAGCATATCCCAGTAACTCATCCTTTCGCTGTTTTTGCCATGCGCGGCCAATGACACATCCAGCATTTTAATTGCGTCAATAATTGCAGGAACCCTGTATTTCAGTTTCGGGGTGATTTTGCATTCCGAACCCCATTTATGAACATCTGACATTACTAATACACATTCGAGGGCCAGCCAATTGGTCAGCGAATACCAGTTATTCGAAAATACAAATGCCCTCTGGTAATAAAAAGCTGCCTTTTCATAAGTCTGCAGTTTATTTTTGTCGAGAATAAAAGCCTGACGTTTGTAAGTGCTTGCCAGAATATTCATCCTTTCTGCCGAGGGAATCAACTTAACCAGTGCTTCCAGATCATCAATAACCTTTTTTATTTGCAAAAGCGAACCGGCCCTTTCTAACTCTGTTTCTTTCAGTGCATTTTCATTTTCAACTTTATATTTAATACCCGGCAATTCCTTAAATTCACTGGTTATTTTTTTTGCCAGCGCATTATAATATTTTTCAGCTACTGAAAATGAAAATGAGGCATCCTCTACATTCAGCAACAACTGGAATTTCGCGCAGGCTTTGTTGTAGTCTTTCAACTCGAGATAAACCAGCGCTTCCTTCTCAGTAATTAACGGAGTCCTGATTTTAGCCTTGTCAACACTTTCCGAAATTTGTTCAAGCATCTGTGTATATTCATTTGTCGGTTTTTTGCCGATCTCCATTTCATTCAACAGGTTCATCAGGTCAATTTCGGCTTCCTGAGCAATGTAATAGTTCTTTTTACTCACTGTCTCTTCCTGACTTCTGCGGTCGAGCCTGAAAAAAGGATCTCCGTAACACTGGTAAGCGCCCCAGGTATTGGTGCTGCCATATTTTTCGAACACCGACCGGCGGGCCTGTAAAACAGATTCGCCAAAGGTGTATCCGTCAAGAAACCGGTCGTAAAAAACATTGGCAAATTCGAGTGCTGCACTGTCGTCAACTGCCCAGCCTGCCGCAATTACACATCGAACGCCATTCTGAATCAGCTGAGTCCCGATATTGGCGGCAAGTTTATATCTCTCCCTGAACAATTCTTCAGCAACACCGCTGATTCTCCCGATGTGGCAGCAATTCACAAAAACGATTTCAGGCACAACACTCATTTGCCTGATTTCACGTGTCGAAAGGTACATGTCTTTGCCAATCACCATTCCTGAACCTTTTGAAATATCCTGGTTAAAAGTTCCATGTCCCGACAGGTGAATGATCCGGTAATCGTTGCAAAAAAGTTTTTCAATAATTTCATCGCCTGAGCCTTTAAAACTTGTGGTTGTATTTATTCCCTGTGCTATCAGTTTTTCCGACACCAACTGACCTTCCTTCAGTGCACCGGGTAATTGGGGGGCAAATCCTTTCAAATCGGGGTCGGCAATGACCAGTGCATTATTTTTAGGCGATGATTTGATAATTAATTTGTAATCGGATGAGAATAACTGACGGATCATTCCAGAGGCCACACACAGCGGGCGGGTGTCGGTTATTTCGTCCTGCAATAATTCCCAGGGATATCCGGCTGCATAATAATCCACAATCCAGTTGATGTTTCCATGTCGTTTCAATTGTTCCTTAAAATCGTTGGGAATTAATAATTCGAATATTGCCTTGGCGCTTTGAGGTGTCCACCGGTTGTTAACCGACATTTTTTCAATGGTTCCTTCCAGAAGCGCTGGAGTTGACAGAAGTTCCGTTTCTTTTTCGAAAGCCCGGCTGGTCGAAGCACTGAAACCAAGACATCTTATTGTTTTGTCTGTGTCGTTATTTTCAATCCTTCTCACCGTTATTCTGTTCCACCAACCGGATGAAGTTTCGTTTGGAATCCGTTTTTTTGAACCAAGCAAAGTGTGTATCCTCTTTTCTTCCAGAATGATCCTGAACGATTTGTTTTCCTGTTTTTCAATTCTCCCGAGCGAATAAAGAGCGTTTAAAGCCACATCTTCAAACAGTTCCACAAATTCAATATCGTCGATCTGGCAGAAATTTTTCAGCTTCAGGTTCCGCACTTTCAAGTTTGCATTGAAAATCCCCTGAACAATCCCGCTGATTGAGTTTTCAACGGTCAAACCTCCGTACCCGCCACCAATGATCAGTGACGAAATACCAACATTCCTGATCTTTTCACCGGAAGAGTTCAACTTTTCGCATTTTTCATTTACGGTAAGCAGGTATTTCGAAACTCCTTGTTCTACCGATTTGCAAAGTTCCGAAGCAGTAAGGTTTTCAGGTTTTCCAAGTCCGATTATTATTGCTCCCATAAAACCTGAATGTTCGCGTAAGAATAATTCATTTGTTCCTACGCGTCCCGGATAGATTCCCAGACTGTGCCTGTGGCTCAATGTATCTCCCAGGTTTGCATCGATCTTTTTTTCAGCCGATAAAATTCCATCGTCTTCAAAATGGCCTGCCAGTAAAGGATATTTTGAATAAAACAGATCTCCGTTGCTGACTGAAACTGTTACCGGGGGGAGTTCCATTTGTGGTTCGGAAATTCCGCCGACTCCCAAAACAGAAAAATCAACACCAACCTGTGAAAGATCAAAATCGCGGAATCCAGGCAACTTAAAGAATTGTTCTTCTCCCCGGACAAACGGTCTTTTGTCGCTGAACAGATTTGTCGAACCACCTGCAAGTATTTCTTTGATTCCTTTAAACATAGCTGGATTACAGGCAAGTTCCCCGTGCGAAACATTAACATAGTACACAGATTTTTTGTCAGCCATTATTTCGGGAATTCCACTGTTCCATGTAACGCTCTGATCTCCTTCGGCAGTGCTCCAGAATACCAGCTCTTTCCCCGAATCCGTTTCTTCAACCGAAAAGTCAGTGGGTGTTGATTTGTCGGAACCTGCAATGTAAACCGCGTTTTTAATATCTTCCCCGGTCAGGGCATCTTTCATCAGATCCCTGTACCTGGCAAACCATTCAAGATCGTCGTTCGACGGGAGAGGCCATTTTTTTCTGTCATTTTCGTCAATATCTTTTCCTCCCAGCATTTCATTCCAGGTTTCGGGTTTTGAAAAGTCATGCTCTCCGTCGAATGGCAATAAACCAAGAAGTCCCCGGAACCGGGAGAAAATCTGAAGCAATTCTTCTTTTGAATGGACAAAATCGATCATGCTCAGTTTATCAATAAGCCTGTCCATGCCAAACAAAACGGCCGGGATACGATACGAACCTTTTAAAGGCGCCCCTAAAAAAATCAGTTGAAATCCTTTTGAATTATTGACCTTATTCCACGATTCTTTATGCAGAATGATAAAATCCCTGATCAGGACTCCACCCATTGAATGTCCTATGATTTTCAGTGGCTGACCATATTCAAGCAAATCGTTAATTTTTTTATCAAGAATGGCGGCTGAATTTTCGAGAGGCAAACGCCAATCGAAGGGAAATGTCACAACATCGTATGTTTCTGCAAGTTCCTCAACCAGTTTTTTATACGAAGTTGAAACAAGTGAAACCGGCTCCAGATCATTGTCAATTTTTAATAATGACAATCCTCCTGAAATTATTCTGAAATAATTGATCCACAATAAATTGTCGTCGCGACGAAGATTCGATCCCATGATGCCCGGCAATAACAGTACAATTGGCTTGTGGCCCGTAACTGAATCGCTGAATACCTCTCCGCCATCGGGCCGCACATTGATATTTCTTTCCGATGCAATTGCAACCGAAAGAGGTTCGTCGGTAAATCCGGCAATGTTTTGTCCCCATTCAGATTTCAGCGCGGTTAAAATTGCCTGGTTCGTGGTTTTGTTCTCAAAATACCGGAAGTGGTTTATTTCATTGTCCTCATAAAAGAAACGCAATACTTTACCCGATCTTCTTGTCCCCATCGTCATTGCCTCAGTATCAACCACAAGATCATTTTTCCGCATAAAAAACAGCTTGCTGGCAATAATCAGGAGTGCACTTATTTTAAATGCCGGTTTCGAATTACCTGCAATTACCACCAGCGAATTATCGATTACAGTCCGCCCGTCGGGATTCTGCAGATCAATCTGGCAATTCAGGGCTTTGATAAAAGGGGAGGAGGGATTCTGTACTTCGAGCCCCGGTAATATTTCAGGTTTGTTTTTACTTTCGATAGCTGCTGCAATCACACTTCTGAAAGCCAGGTAAACAGGATTGGCCGAAATGCCCGCGCCAAGTCCCAGCAGGTTGAGGGTCATATTAAGAATTTGATCCAGCCGTTTTGATGCAAGCGTTGTTCCACCGGCCGGACAAGCAATCCGGATAAACTTTTCAATAACAATATTTTTGTTTTTCAAAGTTTCCCGTATTTCTTTGATCAGTTTTTCAATCTCCGCGAAATAGTTATTGTATCCTTTTTTCAGAATCTCCAATTCAGTCGGATTGAAACCTCCGATTGTAGCCGGACTGTTGCAAAACCGTGACAAAACTTCCCCGACAAGACCGCCTCTCGAAGTCGTTATCAAATGCAGTTTACAACTGGCCGGAAGCGCATTTACCAGATCTTTTACATTCTGTAACGGATTTTCGGTAAGTGTCCGGTGCTGAAAAGCAAGAATCCGTCCGTTATACTTTTCCTGAATAAAGTTCATAAAATCCGTTCCTCTTGCTTCGCCAAACGAACCTTCCACCGATGAAGCCGTTCCATGGATCAGCAAAAGATAAGGTTCGTTGCTTTTATCAGGAACAAAACCTGAAAACTGAAAATCTGAATTCAGGCTGAACAATCCGATCCTGCCTCCTAACTGTTTGTCTTCCAATTTTTCAGCCAGTTTTTTTACTTCGGCACCGACAACCTTTTTCGAAAATATTTTTATGGCTTTTAATAATACTTTCCCCGCAACCGACCTGTCGGTGCCGCCAAAACTGATCTCAACCGGAAGTTCAGTTTCTTTCTCGACCGAACGTTTTGCCGCTGCCTGAATTTCAGGAAAGATATCGTCAATTGTGTCAGGACCAGATATCCAGGTAGTGCCATCCTCAAATTCAAACTCAATTACCTGATCTTTTTTGAATGATATTGGAATGCGTTTATCTTCGCCCCTCACTGCAGGTTCAATCCTGTAATAGTTCAGTAATTCAAGATTTTCGTCGGAATATTGTGATTTATCAATATTGGTTTTTTCTGTCCCGTAAATATTTAACGATGAGATTTTCATAATGATTAATTTAATGGCAATACAATTTATGAAAATCAGGAATCAAAAGCAAGAAAGACTTAATCTTCATATAATCTTTTATTTAGATAAAATTTTTATACGTATTTTGTTTTGAGTAAACAGCAAAAAAGAGAATAGGATAGTGAATTATCTTTTATTCCGATCATTTTACTGGTTTCACTCATTAAAATGAGCAATATTTCAGGTTCATAAATTTGAGCCTGGTTAGCTTTTCTCATGGATTTTCACAAACCGAATCTGGTTTTACGGTTAATGAAGCTACATATGAATGTAAGTCGAATTACAATTTTATCAGACAACATTCAATTGATTAATAAATCTTTCCTGTTATTAATCCGGAATTCCAAGAAAATTTAAAATGGATTTTACCCTAAAAGAAAAATTGCCGGTATTTTATGCAGATCGGGGATTTTATTTTTCCATTGCTGAATAGTTTTCGTTACAATGAATTCATTTTCACCGGTAATATCGGCAGCAATACAGAATTGGGTAGTGGGCGAACAGCTTTTCAGAATATCAGAAATCAACTGGTTGTTACGGTAAGGAGTTTCGATAAAAATCTGAGTTTGATGTTCGCTTTTTGCTTTTTTCTCGAGATTTAAAATGGCGCGTGACCGTTCATTTGGTTTAACCGGCAGGTACCCGCTAAATGCAAAATTTTGTCCGTTTAACCCGGATGCCATTAATGCCAGTAAAATTGACGAAGGGCCAACCAGCGGAACTACTGTAATCCCTTTCTGATGAGCCATTTTAACAACATCAGCGCCGGGATCAGCCACCCCCGGACAACCGGCTTCGGATATCACTGCAACATCTGAACCGTTTTCAAAAGGCTTTAAAAATAAAGGTAAATCTGTCTCTTTCGTGAATTTATTCAGCTCATAAAAGGTACATTCATCAATATTGATTTCCCTGTTCACCTGTTTCATAAAACGACGTGCAGTTCTCACATCCTCAACAATAAAATGACGCGTGTTTGTAAGAACAGTGTATATTTTGGCAGGCAGCACATTTTGCCAGTCGCTTTCGCTTAAAACATTGGGAACAAGGTAGAGTTTCGCCATTTCTTTTTTATGTAAAAATAACCAGTTTTATGGTTTCACCGCGGCTTTTGTTAATTTTGCAACATGCCCGAAAATAAAAAACCTGATATTGAAGCCACTTTCCTGGGAACCGGAACTTCACAGGGAGTGCCGGTGATTGCCTGCGATTGTGAAGTCTGTCATTCG
>JBBIPU010000070.1:15686-21539 GCA_037442685.1 Draconibacterium sp.
GGAATTCCGGAAATGAGGCTTCACAAAATAAATAATGAACCATTTCTGATCGATGGCATCGAATTTATCCCGATCAGATGTTATCATCACAAGTTACCGGTTTACGGTTTCAGGGTGGGGGATCTGACTTACATTACCGACACCAGTTACATTCCTGAAGAAGAGTTGAAAAAACTGTACGGGACGCGGATTTTAATTGTCAATGCACTTCGAAAAGAGCCGCATATTTCGCATTTTAACCTCGCTGAAGCAATGGAAATAATCAACAAAATCAAACCTGAAAGTGCATATCTTACACATTTAAGCCATGCTTTTGGCAAACATGCTGATATTCAAAAAGAATTACCCGAAAATGTTTTTGTGGGGTTCGATGGGTTGAATCTGAAGTTAAACGGATTATAAATCCTCTTTACTAAAATCGGAACTTATGATTTTTTTATTTCGGCCACAAAAACCACGTAATTTTTGCCATATTTTTTGGCACATTTCGGACAAGTGGTGTACCACATAAATATTTTTCCCGTCTTGTACCCCTTCGATGTACACCAGGCAACAAAATCCTTGTGCCAGTTTCCTGTCTCTTTAAATGGGCCTTCATAAACTTTGGTGGTAAAAGTTCCGTTTAAAGTGGTATTTTGCACTCCTTCGATTTCTTTATTAACTGCCAGGTAAATATCCATGTTCCATTTCGAAGTGTGGTCTGAAAGTCCCATCCAGTCAGGAATCTCAGCGTTTGCCTCTCTGACCTTTTTATCAAGTTTACGCATTACAGCACCAAAATTCAGTGGCATATACAAAAAAGTAATCACGTGATCTTTAATGAATTTTTTGTCTTTCCATTCAAACACTTTCTGATCCCAGGGAGCAGGGTCGAATTTAGGGCAACAGATTGTTTCTTCAGATGTTTCCTGTTTCATTGCAAAAGTTTTTAGTTTGTTATTTTGATTTTTCCACTGATTTTTACTTTTATCTGTCAGAAAGGTTACTGTTATTTAACTTCCGTTTTATCTTTTATTCACAGCTGTAAAGGAAAATATTATGTGATTCCTTACTTCGTTGCTATTGACAGATATTGTTTTGGTACTTTATCCAAAAAGATTTTCATGATTTTACATCACTCATCTTTTGCTCGTTTTATCCAGGGCAGCACCACAATCAGAATTGAAAAAAAGTAAATCCCGCCTGCAATGAAAAATGCAGATTTCAGGTTTATATTGTCTGTTAACCAACCCAAAAGTGGTCCAACCACTGCAAAAATAATGCGGATAACAAAATCCCTGACCGAAAGAATTGTAGCCCTTATTTCGCTCTGGGAATACTGATTGATGTAGTTTTTCAGAATTGGTGTTGCAATGCCGCGGGTAAGATAAAACAGAAATAAAAATGCCATTCCCCAATAAGAAATAAAAGTTCCGGAAAGGAAATACCCGAGCGGGATCAATAAAATAATAGCCGTTAACGTCCACGTTTTGCCTAAAAAGACCTCAGCTTTGTGTGCAAAAACAGAAGAGAAACCAACCGTTAAATTCAAGGCAGTCCAGAAAATCCCGTACATCCCGACCGGTAATTTTATGGCCAGGAAATAAGGCTGAACCAGCCATGCAAAGGTTAATGTTGCTGTTCCGGTTATTGCCGAAAGCAGAATCGAAATCCGTAAATCATGGTTTCTGATCAGCGTATTTTTAATATTGATCACCATTTTACGAATGGAATGAATATGTCCGATGGAATGGATTTTAGGCTCAATCAGGGTAAATGCGGCAGGAACAGCGCTGGCTGCAACTGCAAACTGAAAATAGAACGGTGTCCTCAGGCTGATTGCTGCAAGCAAACCTCCGGCCACTCCTGCAAAAGCTTCGGCAAAATTACCTGCCGAAGTGATCCTTCCTTCATTTTTTATATACTGATCCGTTTTTCCCGACGCTTTCAAACTATCGTAGAGCATGGCCGAATCGGCTCCCGAAACACATGCATGACCAATTCCAAGAATGATTTCAGCAATTGCAAATGCCCAGAATCCATAAGAAAAACTGTAAATCAGAAAACCTGCAGCACCAAAAATACTTCCGGCAAACAATGTTTTTTTACGCCCCCAGACATCTGCCATCCAACCCGAAGGCACTTCCATTGAAACAATTGCAATGGAATAAATCGATTTCAGCATAAATATTTCCTGCATTCCCATGCCATTGCCCTGGTAAAACAGAACAACAACCGGCATTACCATATTAAACCATTTCGAGATTTTGATGATATAAAGCCGTGGAATATTTTTATCGAAATTTGCCATGATCCTGAACGCAAAAATAATGATCGGCTGATCACAAACTTTAATAATCACATTTTTATCAGTGGTTCCAAACGCAGAATTAATTTTAAATAATGAAATTTTACATTCAGGTTTTGTTTTAAATTGAAACCAAATTATACTTTTGTTTTTTCAGATTTTAAACGAAAATTTATGAATTTATTTATTCCAAAAAATTACAAATCGGTTCTGGATATATATCAAACCGAACAGGCCATTAAACAGATAAAAGATTTTTTTCAGCTTAACTTATCTTCTGAATTACGACTGAGACGAATAACTGCACCTCTTTTCGTTAAAAAAGGAACCGGTATTAACGACGATTTAAATGGAGTGGAGCGGCCGGTTTCATTCCCGATGAAAGGTGTAAATGATGAAGTTGCCGAGATTGTTCAATCACTGGCAAAATGGAAACGACTGGCCCTGGCCGATTTGCAGATCAAGGAAGGATTTGGTATTTATACCGATATGAATGCCATCCGACCAGATGAAACGTTATCAAATATGCATTCGCTGTATGTCGATCAGTGGGACTGGGAACGTGTGATTACCAACGAAGACCGAAACATTGATTTTCTGAAATACATTGTCCGCAAAATATATTCTGCCCTTATTCGTACCGAATTTTTTGTATCTGAAAACTATCTCGATATAACACCTGAACTGCCTGAACAGATTACATTTATTCAAACCGAAGAACTTGCTGCCAAATATCCTGATCTGACACCGTTTGAGCGCGAAAATGAAGCAGCGAAAAAGTACGGTGCCATATTTGTAATCGGTATCGGTGGGAAAATGTCGAATGGTGAAATACATGATGGCCGTGCACCCGATTACGATGACTGGAGTACCAGAAACGAAGACGGATATTATGGATTGAACGGAGATATCATTTTGTGGAACAATGTTCTGAAACGTTCGTTTGAGGTTTCTTCGATGGGAATAAGGGTTGACAAACAGGCGCTGCTTCACCAGTTAAAAATCAGGGGTCTCGAAGAACGTAAGAATTTAATGTGGCATCAGATGCTGCTGAACGACGAATTGCCACTCACAGTGGGAGGAGGAATCGGACAATCGCGTTTGTGCATGTATTATCTGAGAAAAGCGCATATCGGTGAGATACAGTCGAGCATCTGGCCCGATGAAATGCTGCAGAAATGCAAGGTGAACGGGATACATCTGCTGTAGTTTAAAGTTGCGGGTTACGGGTTACAAGTTACGGGTTACAAGTTCCGAGTTCCGAGTTCCGGGTTCCGAGTTCCGAGTTGCGGGTTGCGGGATTAATCCAGAATCGAGTATCCGATTACATAATTTAAAATTTGCTATTTTGATTTTGCGATTAGATTTTTATCTTTGCCGCGCAAATTAAGGTACGCCTCGGTAGCTCAGCTGGATAGAGCAACTGCCTTCTAAGCAGTAGGTCATGGGTTCGAATCCCGTCCGGGGTACAAGCAAAAAAGCCTGGGAAATCAGGCTTTTTTGCTTTTTTAAATCATGAAATTGAAAATACGATGCATTTTTATTCTGAATAAAAGTTTCATGTTCTTTCAAAGGTTACCTTAAATTTGACATTTCTGTTAAAACTGTTTTTGAATTTAGTCTGATAATTTGGTATTTCTTTATTTCTGAGCACTATCTCCAATAATTTTTTCTAGTTTTTCAATCCTGATTTTCAGTGCCTCGATTACAGTTTGTTGTTCTTTAATTGCCTCCACCAGAAGCGGTGTGATCTTACTGTAATCCATCCCTGAGGCATCGATGCCATTTTCTTCATAGACCACGATTTCAGGAAGGACTTTTCCGACTTCTTCTGCTATCATTCCAACATCATGCTGACCACCATGTGCTTCATCCCAGTCGAAATATATGCCACGGATTGCCATAATTTTATTAACAGGGTCGGGGATGAGCTCAATATTCCTTTTCCAACGGATAGATGAAGGACTTCCGTAGTTTTCACCCGGACCGGCGGCATAAAAGTCAAAATTTGCACCTTGTCCATATACTCCGGTGCTGCTTTCGTTCAGGGCAACACCCCAAACACCGATACTGCCTGTTCCGGTGGCTTCAGCTTTTAACGCTCTTCCGGTATTGCCGGTCGATTTGGCATAAGCGCCATACAGCGGCGACTCTCCGTAAATGCCATAGCCCGAAGCCGATGATGAAATTCCATACACGCCGTAGCCGGCTGCAGCTGTCGAAAATCCGTAAACACCGTATTTGGGTGCTTCTCCATATAAACCTGTACCCGAGGACAGACTTGCCACTCCGTAAACACCGATTTTCTGAGCTTCACCATAAACACCGTATCCGGTGGTTGAGGTTGATTTTCCGAAAATGCCGTAACTGTTGGCAGCACTGCTGATCCCATAAACTCCGTAAAGGGGTGCTTTCCCATAAACTCCGGTTCCTGCCGACGACAAAGATTCTCCATACAAACCAAAGTTTACTCCGGTAGCATTTGATGCCGAACCATAAACACCCTTTCCGGTGATCTTTGCTGAAACACCATATACACCCTGATTATCACCTTCGCCCCACACTCCTGTGCTGTTTGAATTTGTTGCGGTTCCCTGAACTGCCACGCTGTTTGTATTGGTTGCTTCACCAATTATAGCTTTGCCTTTATATCCGGAGGAAATTCCGTACACACCGGTATTGGCTGAAAGCCCGTAAATACCTTGTTTGTTTCCCTCACCATAAACGCCGGTACCATTGGAGTTGAGTGCTTTACCGGAAATCCCGATACTGTTATCAGCCAAAGCTTCGCCTTCAACAGCCACACCCTGAAATGCTGTCGATTTTCCGTAAACTCCATGTTTTTTAGCCGTTCCGTAAACTCCAAAACCATTTTTCGAATTTGATTCACCGTACACACCAATATTCGCCCCTATGGTATCACTTACATAACCCTTTACGCCCCAGGCCATTTCGGTATTTGCTTCTCCGTAAACGCCACAAGTTGTATCCCACACCGGATCTCCGGTTGATTTACCATAAACCCCATTTCCTCCTGAATTCCAAGTTTCACCATAGACCCCGCAAACGGGAGAATATCCGCCCACTCCAAAACCAGTTGGTGAATACGATCTGCCTTCGACAGCTTTATCTCCGTTGGCATCCAAACCCCGGTAGTTACCGTTAGCCCTTACAGCGACATACCCATTGGCATATAGCCCCCGGCCGTTTGTTCCGTTTGAATAAGCAAATACTCCCGTACCGTAAGGAGACAATGACTCGCCATAAACACCGTAACCACCGCTTCCTGATGTGGTATTTGTCTGCCTTCCGCTGATAGCACTTATATCCTTACCGTTACTGATCACCGTGAATACATAATTATCGGTACCGGTAGCAGAAGTTCCTGACCAGGGCAAGCCAAATTCAGTTCCTGTGGCATCATCGCCCGGTGTCCATGCAGTTCCATTCCATTTCAGTACCTGGCCGCTGTTGGCGCCCTGTTGTGCCAGTTTCAGGTTAGAGGCTGCAGTGCCATCTCCCGAAAGCGTAATATCTTTAGCTATTACCTGTGTTCCCCAGTTATC
>JBBIPU010000071.1:0-11409 GCA_037442685.1 Draconibacterium sp.
TATTCAGATTTCATTTTTGGCTTTGCTCTTTTCATGCTAAACAGATAAATCAGGATCAACGAGAAAATAACAACAAGTGCACTTGTGAGGTAAATCTTCTCTTTTCCCATTAAATAAAAAGCATTCGAACGGATTTCCTGCCAGAAAGTAATAGAAAGCAACACCAGAAAATTATTGATGGAATGACCTAAAATTGAAAGTAGAATGTTGTTTGTCCTGATCATTATCCAGCCAAGTAAAAGCCCGAGAACAAAGGTTGCCGGGAACTGCCACGGATTTAAATGAAACAAGGCAAAAAGCAGCGCCGACATGAACACTGCCGTAAATGCATTGTAATTGCGTCGCAACCCTTTTAATATCAATCCCCTGAAAATCAGTTCCTCAACAACCGGTGCAACCACTGCCACTTTCATAAAAGCTCCCCACCAGCCAAAATCGCCTTCAAATATTTTATTGAACATTTCCCAAAACCAGGGGGGCGCCGGTATGTATTTGTCCATCAGCGCACTTGGAATTTCGAGCAGATTGTGGGCTGCCCATAAAAAAGTGATTACCGGGATTACAACCAGCGGATTAAAAAGTTTAACCGGAAAAACCTCAAAAAGAGGCGCTTTCGATCTTTTAAAACCATAAATCAGGATGAATAAAGTGGAACCAACGCCAAGAACTATTTTCTTAATCGGGTGATATAAATATTCCGTGTCTTTGTAATAATCGATCAAAGCCAGCGGAAAATCGACCACTGACTGAATAAAAATATACAGGATCAGCAAATGGATTGACTGTAATATGGTAGGATAATATTTTTGACCGAACTCATTCATTTTCCAGCGGCTAAAGATAACCAAAAATGGTTAGCAGATAATAATTGAACTTTGACTTTTGGGATCTGAACCGGGGAATTATTCCTGCAATTTTTCAACCGCCGGTGTTCCCTCAGTTTTAAACGAAAAATGGCGTTGCGAGAAATAACTGAACATCACCACAATAACCGTTGTGACTGCTTTTGAGAATGTTGCATACCAACCGAAATACTCGACAAAAAGTTTCAGGAAAATATAATTCAGGATTATTGACCCAAAAACGGTGACACCGTACCTGAAAAGCTGGATCCGGCCGTGTAACTCCGAAGCTCTGAAAGTAACGTATTTGGCAAGCAGGAACCCGCTGGTAAAAGTGATTGGAAAAACCATTAAAAATGCGGCAATATGCGCGCTGATGGCCACAAAACCAAGATCGACAATTTGTTTGTCGAGAACATAACGGTAAAAAACAAAATAAAGTGTCAGGTCGAAAAGCGTGTTAAATCCACCGGTGGCAGCATATCTGAATATTTCGCGGGGAATGAATTGCAGGAAAGGAAAGTAAAACCAATCAATAATTCGAAGAATAAAGTTGCGGATATTTCGTAGAAATTGAACCATTAAAATGTTAGTCGATTTTGAAGCGCAAAGAAACAATTTTTATCAGAAAAGCAAAAGCAATGTTATTTATAATTCAGGAGGCTTTCGGTAGAGTTTTTTCAGCGACCGGTTTTTCTTCGATTCAAGCCTTTTCATCCTGGATGCCAATGTAGGAACCGATTTTATCCTTTTTTTCTGAACAGTCAGCGCTTTTTCAACCATTTCGTAAAATTTTGCCAAAACGATTTCCTTGTTATCTGTCTGACTTCTTGCCGATTGCGAACTAAGCACAAGTTCCCCTTCAGAATTGATCCTGTTTTTCAGTTTTAAAAAAATCCGGCTCTTTTCTTCTTCCGAAAACAGGTTTGAATTGTTTACCTGAAAACGCAATTCAACCTGCGAATTTACCTTGTTTACATTTTGTCCTCCGGGTCCGCTGCTCCGGGTGGCTGAAAAAACTATTTCAGCTTCGAGTTGTTTTTTGAGATTTTCAGACAGTTTCATTTTCAGCCATTTTTACTGATCTGGTCGAGTTTGCCTTCATTTACAATTACAATATCTTTCCCGTTAAGTTTTACTATTTCTTCTTTTTCGAATTCCTTCAAAAATTTAATAGCGCTTTCAGTCGATATTGAAGCAAAATCGGCAATATCCTGCCGTGTCAGATTTTCGAAAATATTTTCTTCGCGAAATTCTTCCTGCGAAAGATAAAGCAGGACAGAAGCCAGTTTCCCGCGCATTTGCTTGTACGAAACATTTTTAATAATCTCCAGTAAATGCCGCTCGTTCCGGTAATTCTTCGAAGTAATCTCAAGTGCAAATTCAGGATTGTCAAGCAAAGTGTTTTTCAGGTTTTCTTTTTCAATCATACAAATTTCTGCATCGGTAATTGCCTGCGACGAATAAGTGTGAATATTTTCGCCAAAAATGGAGGAAAAGGCCAGAAATTCCCCGCTTCGTGCAATACTGATATTTATTTGCCTGTCGTAACCGGTTTGCAGGTAAACTTTCACCAAACCCGAAACAATATAAATAACATACGGTGCAAAAGCTCCCTGTTTAAAAATATTCTCACCTTTCAGGTAGGTTATTTTAGTTTTGTATTGATCGGGTATTTTCAGATTATCAGGAAGCATTTTATATCAGTTAAATTCTTAAGTAAGCAATACTGCACATCAAATTCAGCGTGCTTTGCAAAATTATCAAATCATTCAATTAAATAATTATTGTATGACAGCAAAAAAGCTGAAATAAAACAGTTGAAGGTATGCAGAACTTCAATATGGTTTTTACCGTCAGTTTTCGTGGCGAATTTAACTTTGCAACATAAAAAATGAACGGATGAGACGGGTGGCAATACCAATATTGAACAACAGGTTAAGCGAAAATTTTGGCGAATGTAATTATTATATGATTTTTGAAGTCGATAATAAAATCAGGTCAACCAAAAAAGCAATGTTGCCTTCAGGCATCAACATGCCTGAACTGCCGAAATGGCTAAAAGGCGAAGGAATCACCGACGTTGTAACTTACAAAATAAATAGCGGGATTGTTAATTTGTTCGTAGCCGAAAAAATCAATCTTTTTCTTGGGATACAAATAGAAACGCCGGAAAACATCATTGATGATTACCTTCAGGGAAAGCTTGTTTCGGATAAAAATATTATTGCCGAATTAATTCATTAGAAAATACAATTAAAAAATAAAGTTTAACATTTAAAATTTTGACATCATGAAATTATTAAAAACCGGATTACAGGAATTGGAAACTGCAGCCGAACTGCAGAAATTTATCAATGAAAACGAAAATGTAATGGTTTGCTGCGGCAGGATGGGACCGATGTGTTTACCAGTTTACGATATTATGGAAGAGCTTGAAGATGAACGTACTAATATTAAATTTAAGGTAATGGCTTTCGACAATCCGGAAGCAGCAATCATCAGGAATGCTCCCGAATGCCGTGGTTTTATGGGATTGCCTTTTACCATGTATTATAAAAATGGCAAGGTTGCCCACGCTACCAGCAGCATTCAGAATATGCAGCAGGTAACCGGAATTCTGGATACACATTTCGGAAATTAATTTCTTTATAATTTGTTATGGATGAGATTTTTGATGTAATTATTGTAGGGGCTGGAGCGGCAGGATTGACTGCCGGAATTTATTCGTCGCGTGCCAAACTTTCAACTCTGATTTTAAACGAAGGAGCGGTAGGTGGTCAAATGGTTCTGACAGAAGAAATTGCCAATTATCCTGGCGTTGAAACGGTAAAAGGTTTCGAACTTGCCAATACAATGAAAAATCAGGCAAAACGCTTCGGTTGCAAAATAAAGTCGAACATAAAAATTTCGAAATATAATTTTGATAACTACATCAAGGAAATTGAACTTGAAGACGGAAGAACGTTTAAAGGGAAATCCGTAATTTTAACTCCGGGCGGAAGACCACGGTCGTTGAATATCGAGGGCGAAGACCAATTTAAAGGAAGAGGAATATCGTACTGCGCCACCTGTGACGGTGATTTTTTTTCCGGAAAGGAAGTCGTTGTGGTAGGAGGGGGGAATTCGGCCCTTGAAGAAGCTGTTGCACTGACTAAATATGCAACCAAAGTTACAATTGTTCATCAGTTCGAAAAATTTCAGGCATTTGAACACGCCATTCAGGAAGCAAAAAAGAATCCGAAAATCGAATTCATCATGGAATCTGAGCTTCGGGGGTTTTACGGAATCGGCCAGTTAAATAAAGTGACTATCGAACATCTTCCCACCAGGAAAAAGAGCGAACTTAAAACCGATGGCACATTTATTTTCATCGGGTACCAACCCAACACCGAAAGTCTGGCAGGTGTTGTAAAAATGAACGAGCGCAGCGAAATTGTGGTTGACAGCGAAATGAATACCAGTGTAAAAGGGGTTTTTGCCGCAGGCGATTGTATCAACAAACGTTACCGCCAGGTTACCACTGCCGTGGCTGAAGGAACAATTGCAGCGTTAAGCGCTTCAGAATATTTGAGGCAATAAACATTAAAACAGATATTTTCAGAAAAACGGATTTATATTTGCACCTTTTAAAAATCGGAACTTTTTATGGCAACAGAACAAATAAAAGTAAACTGGCTCGAAAACATGGCTTTTGAAGCCGAAGTAAACGGGCACAAAATAACTCTCGATGCTGCGGAGGCAGTCGGCGGCGAAAACCGCGGACCACGCCCCAAGCCGCTGATGCTGGTTGCTTTAGCCGGATGCACCGGGATGGATGTGGTTTCAATTCTCAAAAAAATGAGAGTGGAAGTGGAATCTTACTCCGTACGTGTTGAAGGTGACCTTACCGAAGAACACCCGAAACAGTTTTACCAGATGAGAATCGTTCACGAATTCAAAGGAAAAGACCTGCCGATGGATAAACTCGAAAAAGCAGTCAACCTCTCGGAAGAAAGATACTGCGGCGTGAGCGCCATGTACCGCAAAGCCATCGGACTTTCAACAGAAATAAAAATCATTGATTAAAAAAATAAAGTATGTCAACTACACTCATTATTATTCTGGCCGTTGTTTTGGTATTAATCGGGTTTATAACATTTACCCATTATAAAATGAAAAACCTCAAACCGGTTGAAAGCAGTAAGAAAATTGTAATGTTAGGTAACAAAAATTTTAAACTGGCACTAAAAAAGGAAATTCTTCTTGTCGATTTCTGGGCGCCGTGGTGCGGCCCCTGTAAAATGGTTGCCCCGGTGTTGAATGACATTGCAGAATCCGAATCGGACATTACCATCGGGAAAGTTAATGTCGATAACAACCAGGATCTGGCAAAAAAATACAAAGTAAGGAATATTCCCACGCTTGTGATTTTCAAAAATGGTGCAGAAGTTGGCAGAATTGTCGGGGTGAAATCGAAGAAAGCCATTCTAAGCGAAGTACGGACAGCCGTTGCCGGATAGAAAAAAATCAAAAATATTCATATTGATCACCGCTTTTTCTTTTGTGAAGGAGCGGTTTTTTTATTGCAACTCTATCCCGACCGGGCAATGATCTGATCCCATTATTTCGCCGAGAATAAAAGCACTTTTTAATGATGAAACAAAAGATTTGCTGACAAGAAAATAATCGATTCTCCAGCCCACGTTTTTCTCTCTTGCGTTTGCACGGTAACTCCACCAGGAATATGCTCCCGTTTTATCGGGGTAAAAATGCCGGAATGAATCAACTAATCCATTCTGTGTGTAACGATCCATCCCGTCAATTTCCTCCTGTATGTAACCTGCATATTTATTGTAATTCGCTTTTGGGTGGGTAAGGTCGATTGGTTTGTGTGCAACATTAAAATCGCCGCAGACAATTACCGGTTTATTGTTTTCCAGTTCTTTTAAATAATGAAAGAAATCCAGGTCCCATTCCTGCCTGTATTCCAATCTTTTTAAATCGCTCCCCGAATTTGGAACATAAACATTCACCAAAAAGAATTTTTCATATTCCAGGCATAATACTCGTCCTTCCGTATCATGAACAGCTTTTCCGATGTCGGGAATTACATTCACAGGCTTCTGTTTTGATAAAATTGCTGTTCCAGAGTATCCTTTTTTTTCAGCAGAATTTGAAAATAAATGATAACCTGAAACCGGAGCAAGCGTTTCTGCCACCTGATCGTCCTGTGCCTTTGTTTCCTGAAAGCATAAAATATCGGGGGCAATATTTGAAAAATCATCAAATAAATTCTTCTGAGCCACTGCCCTGATTCCATTCACATTCCACGAAAGTATTTTCATCTGAAATATTATTTCAATCTCTGAACCGTTTCAGTAAATCTCCGTAAGCATCAATTCTGCGGTCACGCAAAAAAGGCCAGATTCTGCGGACATCTTCCGATCGTTCCAAATCTATTTCAACTATTCCGGTTTGTTCTTTTTCAGCCGGAAACCGGTGCGTAATTTCACCTTGTGGCCCGGCAACAAATGAGTTGCCCCAAAAAGTTATACCATTGGTCTGTCCCGAGGGATCAGCTTCAAAACCAACCCGGTTTACGCTGATTACAGGCAGTCCGTTTGCCACAGCATGTGCACGTTGCGTAATCATCCATGCATTCAGTTGCCGTTCTTTTTCTTTGTCAGTGTCAGTGCTTTCCCATCCAATTGCGGTCGGGTAAATCAGAATATCGGCGCCGGCAAGCGTCATTAAACGGGCCGCTTCGGGATACCACTGGTCCCAGCAAACCAAAACTCCCAGATTTCCAACCGAAGTTTTTACAGGATGAAAACCAAGATCTCCCGGTGTAAAATAAAATTTCTCATAATAAGCCGGATCGTCGGGAATGTGCATTTTGCGATATTTACCTGCAATTGAACCATCTTTTTCGAAAACAACTGCTGTGTTGTGATACAAACCTGCCGTCCGTTTTTCAAAAAGCGAGGTGACCAGAACCACTCCGGCTTCTTTTGCCACGGCTGAAAAAATTTCGGTTGATGGTCCCGGGATTGGTTCAGCCAGATCGAACATTCCGGTGTTTTCCGTCTGGCAAAAATAAAGGCTGCTGTGCAGTTCCTGTAATACAACCACCTGCGCCCCTTCAGCAGCGCATTTTTTAATCTGCTCCACACTTTTCCTGATGTTTGTGTCTTTATCGTCAACACAAGCCATTTGTATTAGTCCAGCTCTTAAAATGTTCATCTCAATTTAAAATTTTCTTATTTAAAATAACCGGTTCAGGGTATTGCATTGTAACACAATGAAGTGAACCATGTTGTTCGATTAGAACCCTGCAATTTACTCCAATTATTTTTCGGTTTGGGAAACACTGCCCAAGAATTTTCAGCGCCTCTTCATCCTGCGAAACTCCGTAAACAGGAACCAGAACAGCGCCATTTATAATTGTAAAATTTGCATATGTTGCCGGCAGCCGCATTCCATCTGCATTGTAACAGGCATCCGGCATTGGCAGTTCGATCAGTTGGTAAGGGTCTCCATTTTTTGTTCTGAATTTTTGCAGTTCTTTTTTCATCAGTTGCAAAGCCTCAAAATGTTCATCAGCAGAATTGTTGCACCCGACAAAAGCTATTGTATTTTCATTGCAAAACCTTGCAAGAGTATCAATATGCGAATCGGTGTCATCGCCGGCAAGGTAGCCGTTATTGAGCCACAAAATTCTTTCAGCACCAAGATTGTTTTTCAGGTAAAGTTCGATTTCATCTTTTGTCAGGTGTCCGTTCCTGTTTTCTGATAACAAACATTCCGAAGTAGTCAGAATAGTGCCATTTCCATCGCTCTCGACCGAACCGCCTTCAAACACAAAATTAAAAGATTTTAAGCTGCAGTTTTCAAATATACCGTTGTTAAAAAGCTTTTTGGTGATTTGGTTGTCGAGCCGGGCATCAAATTTATTTCCCCAGCCATTAAAAACATAATCATGAATCACGGGTTTGCCGTTTTCCAGAACAGTTATTCCGCCGTGGTCGCGGGCCCATGTATCATTTGATTCCGACTGAACAAAGAAAATATTCATGGTGGAGCTGAAATACGACTTTACCCTATCGATATTATCGCAAACTACCAGTACATCCTGAAACCGGGCAGCTGTACTTATTATTTCGGTAAAACATTCCGAAACTTCATTTAAAAGGTAGTTCCAGTCACTTGTGGCGTGGGGAAAAGTGAGTTGCAGAAAGGACTGGGTTTCCCATTCGGCTGGTAATCTTTTAATCATTTCAAAATTTTAAAACCGCAAAATTAATCAAAAAGATCATCGGGATTAAATGGAATATCTTCGTCCGGGTCTTTGTCGAATGGACCGACTCCGGGCGGATTAAAAAGGCCCCACCGGTCGATCACATAATTCCATTTGTCAAATCCTGTCACCCAATCGATAAATAAAAGGCGATACTCTTCGATCAGTTCCTTGACAATATCGAAATATTCATAATCCTTAAATCCGAACATTTTTAGCGAGTGGTTTGAAACCATCAGATCGCGTGCAGCTTTTCGGATAATAGCCGCACATTCCATTCTGATGTCATACAAACTTCCACCTTCGGCGCCAGCAATTTTAACAGTTAACAGCATTGCATCTTCCATCATCTGAGCTTTTACAAACTGAAGATGTTCATTGTCTTCAGGAATCAGATCACAAATTTGCTTCACCACATCAAAAATTTCTTTCCCTTTTTTGAAAATGGCAAGTTTTTCAGGATTCGGGTATTCATCGTCTTCTTCTTCCATGATGTTGAATTATTATGAATTTAAATATCCACAAAATTTTGTTTTTATTCTGATATGTACACCAAATTGTTTTTAAAATCATTGCTAAATTGCACAACCGGTTGACCAACCAAACCGGGAGTTGATAAAAATAACGGTTATTTTGTAAAATAAATTTGAAAATTATGTTTGAAGAGTTGGAAGATAAATTCAGTATCGAAGGAGAACTCGGGTTTGCTGAATTAGAAGAAAATATGATGTTTATTACTGTGTCGAACAAATTTGCCGATGCAGACATTTGTATGTACGGTGCGCAGGTAACCAGTTTTCAGCCACATAAAACAATGGGTATTTTGTGGATGAGCCCGGAAAGCAATTTTGTTGAAGGAGTTCCGGTACGTGGCGGTATTCCGGTTTGCTTCCCCTGGTTCGGCCCGCATAAAACCGATCCTTCGAAACCCCAGCACGGCTTCGGTCGCCTGATGTACTGGAATTTGATTGAAACTGCTTCATTACCTTCGGATGAAACATTTGTAAAATTACAGTTGTGCTCAAACACCGAAACTAAAAAATTCTGGGAACATGATTTTTGTGCCGAATTGTCGGTGATTGTGGGCAAAACGCTGAAAGTGACTTTAAAAGTCACCAATACTTCTTCCATTCCTTTTGAATATACATGCGCATTGCATTCGTATTATAATATTTCGTCCGTTGAGGAGATCAGTATCGAAGGCTTGCAAGGAACAAAATACTTCGACCAGCTCGAACCGGGCGAATTTGTTCAGGAACCGGAAAATCTCGAAATTCATAATGCTGAAACACGGCATTATTTAAACACAGAGTCCGACTGCATAATAAATGATCCTGTTTTTAACAGAAGGATCCGTGTCGCCAAATCGGGCAGTAAAGTCACGACTGTCTGGAATCCCTGGGAAGAAGCCTGCATGAAAACCACCGACCTGGCCGACGATGCATATCATTCATTTGTTTGTATTGAAGCTGTAAATGCTTTCGACGATTTAATTAAGCTTCTCCCAGGTGAATCGCACGAAACATCTGCATTTATCGGAATTGTGGAATAACCGTGCCAGGTGCCTGCAATCTCCCGGTAACAGGCAAAAAAAACGTTAATTATCTGTATTCTCCATTCAATCAGAATATCTGAAGTGCCCTTGTTCAACCTGAAGGGTACAGTGAAAATTATCCCCTTTTCCGGGGATTTTTATCAAATTTTCCGTTGATTTTTATCATAATTGAATACATGAAACAAAAATTTTATGTAAATTACATCGGGTTTTATAGATGAAAAATCTTTGAAATGTATATAGAATGCCTTTTTTGTTTTCGAATGAACATTTGTAACTTAAAAGGCAGGAGTGTAAAAGATAAGGGCATTGATATCTTATTATAATTTATTCGCTGGCTTAACCAATTTATCTGAAATATTCTTTAAATGGAAGTATTTCAGAAATCAAACGGATGATTTATGTTAACTTTTGGTTTAAAAACTACGCTGTTCAACCTCAGAAGAAACCATTGGTTTATTACTTTCTGTTTTCACAAAAAACAAATTTATTTTCCTGTATTAAAACAATCATTAACTAAATATTATGAATATGAAAAAGTTTACATTAGTCTTAACATGTGTGTTGCTTTTGTCCCTCGGATCTTATGCGACCGACATCACAACTCATTTTACCACCAACACAACCCTGACTGTGGAAAACAGTCCTTACGTTATTGTTAACAATACTGACATTAAAGATGGAGTTACAGTAACTGTCGAGAAAGGAGTTGAAATAAAGTTTAACTCAGGAAGGTATCTCCAGGTATTTGGTACACTGAATGCCTACGGTGCAAAATTTACAACCAACGGAACTGCAACCAAGGGTTTTTACGATGGCATCTATGTAGCTTTTGAAGGGTACAGTTATTTTGGAAATGTTTCTCTTGACAGTTGCATTGTAGAATATGCTTCCAATATTTATTGCAGAAAAGGTACTTTAAATTTAAGAAAAACAACCCTTGATAATTTTTCAGGCCACGGTGTACAGGTTTACTCTCAGGGGACATTGGATATTTCGCAATCAACAATTAAAAATTCCAATAATTTTCCAATTTACTTAAATGGCCCCGGATTACTGAAAGGAACCAATGATAATGTTCTTACCGGCAATGCCTCAAACTATATTTATCTTAACTTTTCCGATGTTTCAGGTACATTCAATATTCCAAAATTTGATATTCCTTACAGGTTGACAACATTCAGGGTTACTGAAACCGGTACAGTAAATATTTCTCCCGGAGTTGAACTAAAGAATTTCAATTCAGAATTTACTGTACGCGGCAAAATCAAAGCTCTCGGTACTCCTGAAAATCCGATTATTTTCGATATGCACCCCGAATCTTCGTATTGGTTAGGAGTTACAATGCATCCCAATGCAATCGATACAGCCTGTATTTTTCAAAACTGTGTTTTTAAAAATGCCAAGTATGATTATGAATGGCATTGTGCCATGGAAATTTCATCAGCATCACCAACATTCGAAAACTGCAAATTCACTGATAATATCAGAAACCTGAATGTTTACGGAATCAGCAAACCGGTTTTTACAAATTGTGTGTTCAATCCTTCTACCATTTTGAATGGAGAAGCATACAACCTTGGAATTGATATGAATGTAGATATTGATTTTTCCACCGATTCGATAAAATTCAACAACAACGAAATCAGGGCAATAAAAATACTGTCAAATACTACAGTTGTTGATGAAGGACATTTAAAGAAACTGAAATTCAAAAACCTCGATAATCCATC
>JBBIPU010000071.1:11509-19031 GCA_037442685.1 Draconibacterium sp.
AACTGGGCTATTTATGTCTCGAATGGCAATATTGTTGAAAACTGCGAAATTAAAAACTCATATCGTGGAATCTATTTTTACGATAATGCACAGCTTCTCAATAATTCTTTTTCGAACATCAATTATTATCCTTTAGGAAGAAAAGTGAACCAGGGAACTCCCGTATTAATCGGGAATACAGTTTCCAATGTTGGAACAATAGGAATAATGATCGGTGAATTTGCAAATGATTCGCCAACACTTAAATCTTATGATTTCGGAGGTTTTACAAATGTAGCTTACGTATTGGAAAACAACCTCGCCATTCCGGCCGGGAGTGTAGTGACTGTAGAACCCGGAGTAGTGATAAAATTCCAGGGACAAACGGGCGGTTACCTTACTGTTAACGGAGCTTTAAAAGCAATAGGAAAAGAAAACAATAAAATCATCTTTACCTCAATTAATGACGATTCTGCAGCCGGGGATACCAACAATAACGGAACCGCTTCGACACCAGCCAATACCGACTGGCAGGGACTTGATTTTACAGGATCGGCCAGCGATACAGATAATATCCTGAAAAATTGTGAAATACGATATTCGGGGTACTATTATTATTATTGTTCAGTTCGCATTACCGATTGCCGGGTTGTCATGGATTCAACAAAAGTAAATTTCTGTTACTGGGGGGCTTTAGGGATATTTGGTTCTGCAAATCCTGAAATTACCAACTGCCAGTTATATAACATGAATAATGCACCGGTTTACATGGACATGTTTTCCAATCCCACATTTTCGAATAATAAACTTGCTAATTTGCCAAGAATAGGATTCCGTATCCGGGGTGGAGCAGTAAGCGGCACAATACCAATCAGAAGTTTTGACGGGATTGACAATATCACTTATATTATTGAAGAAGAAATGACGGTTCCCAATACCAAAGAGCTGATCATTCCCGCTGGAATGTCGTTCAAAGGATCAGGTGTATGGTATGTACGGGGTAAATTATCAGTACAGGGAACCGATGTTAACCCGGTGGTTTTTACTGCCCAGGAGGACGACATGTATGGCAATCCTAAAGACATGCAACAGAATGGAAATACCACTCCGGGCAATGGCGGTAATTATTTTATTTTTTACGACGAATCGGATGATTTAAGCCAGATCGATCATGCCATTTTCAGGTATTCAGCAACAATACCGGTTCAAACTAATAATGCTTCACCTAAAATACTCAACTCAACGTTCCAGAATATTGCTTTCGATGCTATTTCACTGGCAGGTTCAAGCACACCTAAAATAAACGGATGTACATTCGACAATGTAAAATTTCCTTTCAGAACATCGCTCGTAACCTATCCTGCAGAAACAACAGGCAATACTATATCAGGAACCACTGGCAGGGCAATAAGGGTTGCAGACGAAACACTTACACAGGATGCAACCATTGCAAAAAGGAGTTTTGCCGGTATTGCCAATATTCCCTACGTTTTCCAGAATTACAACGTTGGAAACGGGGCAAAACTTACAATTAATCCCGGGGTAATTTGCAAATTCGGGCAAGATGGATATATGAATGTCTATAACGGTTTACTTGCCAAAGGAGGAAGTACCACAGACAGTACCATTGTATTCACCGCCGACAGGGATGACTTTTATGGCGGTGATACATATAACGATGGCGATGCAAGTTTGCCATGGTATAATTACTGGGATGGCATTCGTTTTTTTAATGAGTCGATTGATGAAAATTGCTGGCTGGAAAATTGCATTTTTAAGAATGCTTCTGAGATTTCTTGCTGCCAGGATTACCAGCCTTATGATATTTACCGATATGGAGCGATAAGTCTTGATAACGCTTCGCCAACAATAAAAAGTTGTCTGTTCGAAAGTAATTATTTTGGTATTATTTGTCGCAATACATCGTTACCCACAATAACAAATTGCGATTTTGTAGGTACAGATCCAACCTGGGGTTATGGAGTTTGGAATCAGACATCAACAAATACTGTCACTGCCGAAAATTGCTGGTGGAATCACAATACAGGGCCCAAAAATGCCACAAGCAATCCTTCAGGACTTG
Organism: Draconibacterium sp.; assembly: GCA_037442685.1. Taxonomy (GTDB): domain Bacteria; phylum Bacteroidota; class Bacteroidia; order Bacteroidales; family Prolixibacteraceae; genus Draconibacterium. Next base: position 13,572 of record JBBIPU010000071.1, read on the forward strand.
GTGAAAGGGTTTCCGATTATGTTGATTTTACACCGTGGGCAACTCAGCTGGCAAAACCGGTACTTGGCGATGTAAGCATGAATGGCGAAGTTAAACCTTACGATGCTTCGCTGGTTTTGCAACATGCAGTTGGCTCCGTTGTTTTAACCGATAAACAGAAGGGTGTGGCTGATGTAAGCGGAAACGGGATTATTTCATCGTACGATGCCTCGCTGATACTTCAGTACAGTGTTGGTCTGATCAGCAAGTTCGACCCTGATCCGCTTGGAACCAAATCAGCTGCGAATGAATATGTTTCCGTTTCATTCCCGAATATGATCAGCGAACTTACTAAAAACAGTTTCGGGATTCCGGTAACCGTCACAACATTTAAAGGTGTCAAAGCTCTCGATTTGAAATTCTCGGTCAATAAAAACCATGTGAAATTCACAGGTGTAAATAAGGATAAACTTCCGTCAGGAATCAGTATCGAAGCAGGTTTTAACAGCAATACAAACGAAGTTATCGTCGCACTTGCTTCAGCATACGATCTTGACCTGAATAACCAGCAGATTCTGCTCGAATTTGAATTTGTGGAAAACGGGTTAAGCGAATCTTTATTTACGCTTTCAACCCTGATGGCCAACGACAACATCATGACTGATCTGGGTACAGCAACAATAGTCAGTTCTGCAGCCACCGGGATCGGTGACCTTTCTGATTTGTCAGAACCATTTATTTATGCTGGCCGTGATGGAATTCATGCCCGCTTTAGTTTACGTGAATCTGGTCATGATTTGCTGGTTCAGGTAATCGATGTTGCCGGTCGAATGTTATACCGGAATACCTTTAAAAATCTGAATGCAGGATTGCAACAAATCGATATTGTGTATTCTGATTTTGAAAAACCCGGAAGAGGCGTCTGCATCATTCAAATGAAAGCAGGTGAATTCAGTATATCAAAGAAACTTCTGATAAAGTAATCAATCAGGTTGAAAGGAACCAGCCCATTTACTGTTGGTTCCTTCCTCTGGTTGAGTGCATTTTAGCTGAAATCGCATTTTGACAGAACGTTCATTCAAATCATAAAAATTCTGGCATTCATGCATTTCTGGAAAAATTACCAGACCTAAAATAAAATTTATACAGATGAACAAATTTATTAGATATATCACAGCCTCATTCCTCTGGATATGTTGCTACACTGCGTTTTCTCCGGGCACAGCAATGGCACAGACTTCCTTGGGATTCAGTATCGGGGGCAAAACAGTACTGGAAAAAGATACATTTACCATTGCGGTCAGAGCCGATTCCCTGCTTACGGGAAAAGATATTTATTCGTACCGCTTTGGTATTTCGTATAACGCAGATTACTTTGAATTTCTGGGTATTGATTCAATCGGAACCATCATCGAAGATTGGGGTATCCCGACATTCAGCAGCAAAATTCGGGGACAGATTCATATTGCCGGTGCAGGTTCAACTGCACTTTCCGGAAATGGAAACATGTTCTATTTGAAATTAAGAGCTTTAAGGAGCGGTTATTATTTATATTTTGATAACATTTCAGGGAAGAGTTACCTGAACGAAGGTTCTCCGGCAATGAGTTTAACAGGTGCTTATGTTCACATTGATGCACGCTCGTATCCCGATATTTATTACGACAGTTACCAGTTATTTGTAGGCGAGGAAGCCCAGTTATTTGTTAACGGAGGAACTGCTCCATACATTTTTAACACAGTTGACACTGCGGTTGCTGTCATCAGCAGCCAGACCAAAATAAAAGGGAAAGGACCAGGCATTACAAAAGCTTATGTAACTGACAATAATGGAGAAAAATCCTACATGACAGGAGATATCGATATCCGTGCCATAAAAATGAGCATCATGCGAAGCTCAGCATGGCCCGGAGACACCTTTTACCTACCTGTGAAAATCGAGATTGCTCCGGGAACAAGAGTTTATTCGGGTTATTTCGAAATAACTTATAACACTAATATCACGGGAATTAAAGGAAAAATGAATTCCGGCGATTACAATATTTCTGCTGAAACAAATTCGGTGACAAACCTTACCAGGTTCTCATTTGCTTCAACCACCGGTATCACGGGAAGCGGAATTCTCTGTTACCTTGGATTCAAAGCGGTAAACAGCGGGAATCACTGGTTCAATTTTCAAAACCTGAAATTCGATGAAAAACTCCTGGCATTTACATCCACCGATTATGTTGAAGTATATTACCTGCCTACACTAAATATATCGCCAAACAGCGGTACCCTGATGTGGGGAACAACCGAAAAAATAACAGTTACCAACGGAACACCACCGATGTCGTATCAGTTGACCGATCCAACGCTCGGAACAATCGATCTGCTTGGAAATCTCACCGGAACCTCGGGTGGCAAGCTGAAAGTGATTGCCACCGATTCGCACGGTGCAACAAAAACCAGCGATGATTTTACTATTCTCGATAATAATTTTTCGATCCTTAACTCCGACGGTATTCTTGATAATGATGCTCGTGTACCTGTTTCAACTTCGGCGCTTCCTGCCGGTAAATTACTTTACGATTTCGACGGGATGATTTCGTTTAACGAAAATGAAGTCGAATTTAAAGGGATGGAAGCACTCAATAGTGCCATGTTAACAGAATATGCCCAGACAGGCAACACGGTTCATATTGTAGGGGCTACAAGCACGGGAATACAGTCAGGTATAATCTGTTACCTGAAATTCAGGCTGAAAAATACTGTTTCACTCGGTCAGCAGGTAACTATTACTTTGAATTCAATGACAGGGAATGAATCGAAACTTTTTTCAACAGTAACCAGTGGTAAAATAACCCGCGTTGAACAGTTGAGTTACCGTCCGGTGGCCAGGGCTGGTATCAATAAATCGGTGCCGGAAGGCGATCTGGTTCAACTTGATGGTTCCCAATCTTATGATGAAGATAACGGACCTGGCCCGATGACATTTTTGTGGGTGGCTCCGGCAGGAATCACTTTAAGCGACAACACCATTAAAAATCCGACATTTACTGCTCCGGATGTAAATACCAACACGATTTTTACATTCAAACTGGTTGTAAATGACGGTGAATCGAATTCAGACACCTCAACTGTTTCTATCACTGTTCTTCAGATAAATAAAAGACCTGTTGCAAATGCAGGTCCCGATAAAAGCTTTTTCGAAGGAACTTCGGTTTCATTGGATGGCAGTCTTTCAAGCGATCCTGACAAGGATGTGATATCGTACAAATGGACTTCGCTTGATGGCATTATCCTTTTCGATCCGATGAGTGTTTCTCCATCGTTCATTACACCGCAGGTCAATGCCGACAGGGTTTACAGGTTTAAACTCGAGGTTTCGGATGGTGTGCTTTTTTCGGTTCCCGATACTCAAAGGATTACGGTTTTGCAGGTAAATAAAAAACCATTTGCTTTTGCCGGTGGCGACCAGACAGTAAATGAAAATACCCTGGTTCAGCTCGATGGCTCGCTTTCTTCTGATCCCGATGATGAACCGATTACTTTTAAATGGATAGCACCGCCGGTTATTACATTATCATCAGCCACAGTTAGCAAACCAACATTTACAGCGCCATTTGTACACCGCGATTCGGTTGTTACAATTGCACTTGTAGTAAACGATGGAAAACTCGACTCTGACACCGACAAAGTTTTAATAACCATTAAAAACCTCAATATACTGAGCGACAAGGCAAAGATTCTGAGTGCCGCAGTGGCCGGAGCCGATTCAGTGGTTGTTGATTCTGTTTCTTTCCGTGTGATAATGTACATGCCTTATGGAACTGATCCCCGCAGCCTGGCACCCACTTTCGAGGTATCACATCTTGCTTCGGTTTGGCCGGCCAGCGGAACAACAAAGAATTTCGTCTCACCTGTTAACTACACGGTTACCGCAGAAGACGGAATTACCAAAAAGGTATATTCTGTCAGAGTTTTCGTTCCTGATGTCAGTCTGAAAAGAAATCTTGCTTCGGGATGGAACTGGATTTCGATGAGTGCAGTTCCAACTGATTTGATGATAGGTTCTGTTCTGTCAGGACTTTCTTTTGCCAATCTCGATTATATAAAATCGGCAACGGCATCGGCAGTTTATTACACCTCTTCCGGGTGGTTTGGTGACTTAAGTAACCTTCCGCAGCTTGAAATGCTGATGCTCAAAAAGGCAACGTCGCAAAATTGGATATTAACCGGAAAAGAAATAAATCCTTCACTGGTTACTATTCCCGTTACAACAGGCTGGAACCGTATTGGTTACATTATGAAAGGCAATGCAAAATTAAGTGAGGCCATTGATCCGGCATCATTGCCAACCGGCGATATTCTGCTGAAAAGCAAAGAAGCTTCGGCGGTTTATTATGCAATTTCGGGATGGGCCGGTGACCTCGATTCGTTAAGAGTACTGACGGGTTATATGATGAAAACCGCTGCCAGCGCCAATCTGAAATACATGGCCGGAAGTGCCAAACTTAAATCGGCACAACAACCTGTTTTTACACGAAATGAATTGTATAACTCATACAATCTCAATCCTCAACAGTTTGAGAATTCTGCTAATCTGATAGGAGAGGTGCTAAACGCAGATAATGAGAATATTATAAACAAAGGCGACCTTCTGGTTACCTATGTCGAAAACAAAGCAAGGGGAGTTACCGAAGCATGTTTTGTCCCTGATCTTAACCGGTACATTTTTATTCTGACGATGTTCTCGAATGAAAATAATGAAAAGTTAAGTTTCAGATTGAAACCGGCAAATAAAAGCGCCGAAGAAAACATTACTGAAGAGCTGATTTTTAAAACTGATGAAGTTATCGGAAAACCAATGTACCCGGTTGCGCTTCATCTTGCCAACGCAACAGGAATTGCTGCAAAAGAAACCGATCCGTTGATTCAGGTTTATCCTAATCCGGTGGACAATGAACTTCAGATCATTTCGGGTACAAAAATTCATTCGGTGACACTCAGCGGAATTTCGGGAAATTGTGTTCAGCAACTTTCCAATATTTCAGAATTCAACCTTCTCCTGAACACTGAAAAAATGGTGCCCGGGATTTACATGTTGAAAATAGAAACCTCAAAAGGTATTGTTATCAGGAAACTGATTAAATCATCAAACCGATAAGAGCTCATTATTAAAACGCAAAAAGATGGAAAAAATGAAAAATAATATACAAAGCTCCCGGAAATGTGATTTACTGATGAGAAAAACCCAACCTGTTATGAAAAATAAGTCCCACATAAACAGCCAGCTGCCATTTCCGGTGATTCATGATGATTTCAGAAAGATCAGACTGAGTTTTAAACGAATTGAGACAAAACCAATCAGGGCATTGATCCTGGCAGTCCTTATCTGGTTCCCCTTTATTGTAAATGCCACGCTGACATTGCCCGCAATTCCAAGCAACAGCAACCTTGCATCAAGATTCGAGCTAAGCACCGAAATGGTTTTCAGGGT
>JBBIPU010000071.1:19131-21524 GCA_037442685.1 Draconibacterium sp.
GGTTTATTGCCTGAAAACGGGAAACTGAATGTCAGTTCAACTCTCGATTTGTACTGGCAACCGTCAGCAAACACTTCATATTACAAGCTCTTTCTCTGGGAAGATGGTACTTCAGTTCCGGCCTCGCCCACATATTCCAACATGTACAATACCACCTGCAGGGTTTACAACCTGAAATACGGTCAGAAGTACCATTGGAAGATAGTTTCGGTAAACGATTGCTCGTCGGTGGAAAGTCCTGAACAGATTTTTACGGTGCGAAAACTTCCCGATTTAACGGTTACAGGAGTTCAGGCTCCCGCAAATCTCGAATCGGGCACCAACTTCAGCCTGAGTTTTAATGTAAAAAACATTGGTGAAGGGAATACTGCCGGAACAGTCTGGAATGACCTGGTTTATGTATCGTCGGATGCAACTTTCAGCAACGACGACAAACTGCTTTCGAATACCACGAACGTGGCGCAACTCGAACCCGACAGCAGTTACTCACTGACTGTAACAGTTTCTTTGCCAATCGATTATTCAGGAGATTACTATTTTATTGTAAAGACTGACTATTATAATTCTATCGCTGAATTACTCGATAATAACAATGAAACAAAAACTGCGAATGCAACCGCCGTTACTTTGAAAACACTTCCCGACATTCTGGTAAAAGACATTCAACCCGGGGCAACTAATGTTAATCCGGGCGATTCATTGACGGTAAGCTGGAAAGTTGAAAACATTGGCGGCACAACCGCGATAGGAGGGTGGTCGGAAAGAATTTCCATTGTTCCGGTTACAGGATTAAAACTTACTATTTCGCCAAACACTGAATACAAAGATTCACTTGTAACAAGTGGAGTTGTTAACAGGACAAGGAAAATCAAAATTCCGGATATTCCAAAATTCTCTGGCGGAGCTTACATCGAAGTTGAGTTGATTCCATACCCTGAACTTCTTGAATATGCTGCAAACAAAGCCAATAACAAGGCTCAGTCTGCCGATCAGATTTCGTTACCAGATATCCTTACATTAGATATTCAGACTCCTTCGGTTCTGGAGAATTCACCACTTGCCGTTCGTTGTGTGGTTAACAGAAGTGGTAATTTTGCATCAGACCTGGTGGTTTCACTTGCAGCTTCAACTGCCGGACAGGTTACGATTCCGGCTACGGTGACAATCCCGTCGAATCAGTCGTCGGCTGTATTCAATCTTTACGCGATCAACAATTCGGTATTGGAAGGATCGAGGACTGTTGACATCACAGCCAGTGCCACTTCTTTTACCAATTCTGTGAAACCGATCACCATTCTCGACGATGAAATTCCGAAACTGTCGGCTGTTTTAAGTAAAAGTTCGCCAACCGAGGGTGAGACAATTGAACTGACTGTTAAAAGGGACCTGGTGACCAACGAGGCATTAAACGTGAGTGTTACCACCAACAAACCCAATCAGTGGACATTTTCTTCACCGCTTGTAATCCCTGCCAATGCTGATTCAGGAAAAATTTCAGTGTTTGTTACCGATGATAATATTCCCGAGTTAAATGCCGATGCAACTTTGTACGTCAGTTCTGCCGGTGTTACACCCGGGCAGGTTACTGCAAGTATTATTGATAATGATATTCCGCAGGTAACTTTTCAGATTCTTTCCGATACTGTTTCCGAATCGGGAGGCGCTTATGCAACCTGGGGTTTAATTACACGTGTCAAAGGCGATGACAACATCACAGTCAACCTGACCCAATCACCTGCGGGCGCTTTGTTCTACCCGGCAACAATCAGTTTATCCAAAGGTGTCGGTTCTCAGAAATTCAATATCGGAGTGGTGGATAACGGCGATGTTGACGGATACCGGAAAATAAAAGTCACCGGCTCCATTTTTATATCGTCGTGCAACTGCGGAACCACTCCCGAAAACGGGGGAATTGTTTCCGACAGCCTTGTAATTGCCGACAATGACGGGCCTTCGCTGTCACTTTCCGTATTTCCGCTTTCGCTTCCCGAAGGAAAACAAAATGCCGGAACAATCACCATTTCGCGGAATACACCGCCAGATGCTGATTTAGAGGTAACCATTTCGCACAACGATACTTCCGAAGTCAGTATTCAGACCAAAGCAATCATTTTGGCAGGGCAAAAATCGGTTCAGGTGCCGGTTAATACCAAAAACGATAATATCGAAGACGGAAATCAAATGGTTATGATTCAGGTAGGTGCACCTGCCTATTCTTCGGGTTTTGGTTACGTGTTTGTCACCGATCTGAATAAACCTGATATGGAAATAACCGATATGGTTTTGAACACAGATACGGCGGCAACCAATGAAATCATTGAAATCAGCGGTTCAGTTATTAACAACGGATTTGGTACAGCTCCTTCAGGAGTAAAAATGAAATTCTATTGTTC
>JBBIPU010000072.1:0-8580 GCA_037442685.1 Draconibacterium sp.
CTCAACGACGAATCATTCAGCGCCTCCATCAAATCGGGTTTGGCAGCAGCAGCATTTTCACCCAGAATCAGCAATCCGGTGGCTCCCCAGTAACGAATGGCGCTCTCGCTATTTTGCAAATAACTTTTCAGCATTTCAATATTTTCACGATTTCCCAAAGTTGCCATTTCCGCAGCATCAACAATGGCTGGCAAATCAACTTTCCCGGTGCGCATAAAATCGTAAATGGGAGTTTCGCCAACACGTTCAATACGGTCGGCTTCTGGCAGAAAACCTGTGTCATATATTTTCAGCAAATGGTCGCGGTTGGCTTTTCGCATCCTTTCCAGCACTTCTTTATATTCCGGAATGTCAGCCAGATTATTCACTTCCCACGGGTCGTTTTTAACGTCGTACAACTCTTCGGCAGGTTTTGTTTTCCAGAAAATACTTTGCACCTCGTTGCATTCACCTTTCAGAAATGCTTGTTCCCACGAGCCAACCGAAGGTGCTTTCCAGAGATATTCAAGTCGTTGTCCGTAAGCGCGATGTGGCATGTAGTTGCGAATGTAGCGGAATTTCTGGTCCCTGACTGCGCGGCTCATATCATATCTTTCGTCCATCCTGCCCCTGAATAAATAGGCGTATTCAGGGTTGGCAGTTTTTTGATTTCCAAGAAAAGCATTGCCTTGCAGGTAATCGGGAACCGGAATCCCCACAATACTCAAAAGTGTTGGTACAAGGTCAACCCAGCTGATGAGTCTTTCAACCTTTGTTCCGGGCTTTTCAGCCGGGAAAAGGTATTTGTATTTTTCAGGAATGCGAATGATAAACGGAACACGCGTACCAGTTTCGTACAGAAACCTTTTGCTTCGGGCTAAAACGCCACCGTGGTCGCCATAATAAAAAACGATTGTATTTTCAGCAAGACCAGCATCTTCAAGTTCTTTCAGCTTTTCTCCCACCCACGTGTCGAGGTCTTCAACTTTATCGTAGTACTGTGCCCAGTCGTGTTTCATTTCCGGAGTGGCCGGATGATATGGGGGAAGAGGAACTCTATCAGGGCTGTGGCGCAACAGGCTGTCGGGGGTCGATTTGTGCAGACTGCTTTCGTGGGTGATGGTACTGTTGAAAACAGCAAAAAAAGGTTTTCCGGCAGGCCGGTTTTTGTAATGCGCCTTGTTACTGCAATCGTCCCAAATGCTTTTATCGTTGAAATTGCCAAGATTGTAATCGGTTTTAACATTATTGGTGCAATAGTAGCCGGCAGTCCTCAGCAATTCAGGGTAAGTTTTTACCGTCTCCGATTTCGGATAATTGCTTCGCATGTGTTCGTGACCTCCTGAACAGGCGTAAACTCCGGTGAGAATTGTATTTCGGGTTGGGGCGCAGACAGGGGCATTCGCAAAAGCATGTGTGTACAAAAATCCTTCGGAAGCCAGTTTATCGAAATTCGGCGTTGTGGCAAATGTATCGCCGTAACAACCGAAAAACGGACTGTTGTCTTCGCTGGTGAGCCATAAAATGTTTGGCAAATCTGCAGGTTGTTTTTCCCGGAAGGCAGAGATAAAAAGAATTAATGCAAAAAAAAGCAGAATAGAAATACGATGCAGTTTCATACAGGTTTAGTTAAGAATAAAAACAATACCGAGAGAAATGTCACGCCATCAGTTCCACCCGGTTGCCATCGGGATCGAGGACAATGCTTTCGTAATTTCCATCGCCTGTAAAACGCGGTTCTCCAATTACTTTATAACCATCTTTCCGCAGCACCTCAGTAAGATGGTCCACCTTTTCCCGGTTTCCCAGATTAACAGCAAAATGGATAATTCCGAGATGTTGTTTCATTATATCGTTTTTCGAGGCCGGAATGGTTGGCATCTCCATAATTTCGAGCCGGCAATCGCCACTAAATGAGAGAAAGTAGGACCGGAATTCTTTTGAATGATTGTAATAAATTTCAGTACTCGACGCATCGAAATAATGAATATAAAAATTACGCATTCCCTCAAGATTGGTGGTCCAAATGGCAATGTGATCTATCTTCATGTCAACAATCTTTCAAAATTATTTTTAAATAATATCCCTTTTACTTCCCGATCAATGCAAAGTCATAAAACATTTTTCCATTCCCGAAAAAACTGTTCTAAAAACTGTTCCATAAAAATATGTCGTTTTTTGGCTATTTCAATGGCTGTTGGTGTATTTAAAAGATTTTTTAACAATAAAAGTTTTTCGAAAAAATGGTTAATTGTTGGTGAACTGCTATTTTTATAGCTTTCGAAGTCGTCATGCAGTTCAGGTTTAACTTCCGGGGCATAAATCAAACGTCCTTTTTTCCCTCCGTAAGAAAATGTACGGGCAATTCCAATGGCACCGATTGCATCCAGCCGGTCGGCATCCTGAACAATTTCAGATTCCTTTGATGTTACAACCGTTTTAACATTTGCACCCTTAAACGATACCTGGTCAATAACCTCAATGATCTTCTCCACAATATCTTCCTGCAAATTAATTTTATTTAACCATTCCCGTGTTTTTCCATATTTTTCATCTCCTCCTGTTTTCCAGTCATCAACATCATGCAGAAGTGCCGCCAGTTCAATGATAAACCTGTCTCCGCCTTCAGTTTCCGATATTTTCATTGCCAGATTCCTGACCCTGTGAACATGCCACCAGTCATGCCCGGAACTGTCATTTCCTAACAAATTTTTCACAAAATCTTCTGTCTGCTTAATTGTCTGTTTTTCTGCTATTTCGAACATAATAGTCTAAAATTGTAAACTGAAAGCCTGCTGCAATGTATAAAAAAAGTTAAAACAGAACAATGAAAATACTTAAAACACTATAATACAATTACTTACTAAAATATATTTAACTATTTCATCAGAAACAGGAAAAAGTAGTCGTTGTTTTTTATTATTTTTGCCCTGATTTATTATGGTTCAACTAAAAAAGAATTAAATGACTGTTGCATCGAAACTTACGATTCCATCACTTTTTAACGAATCAGTAAAAAACTATTCGGACAGAATATCTCTGGTTTTTGCTGGTGAAGAAAATTATACATACCGTGAATTAGGCAATGACGTGAAAAGGGTAGCCACTTTGCTTTCAGGTCTGGGTGTGAAAAAAGAAGATAAGGTTGCCATTTTATGCACTAATATGCCCAACTGGGGAGTTGCTTATTTTGCAGTTTCGGTGTTAGGAGCTGTTAATGTTCCTGTATTACCCGATTTTCATGAAAACGAAATCAAAACCATTCTGGAACATTCTGAATCGAAAGTGCTTTTTGTATCTGCCGGTTTGTATGGAAGCTTAACCGAGGAAGCAAAACAGTTGGTTGACCATATTATACTTGTCGATAATTTTGCGCTGGTACCAAAGAATTCTTCAGTTAAAAACCTGGAAGAATTAAAAACATCGCTGCCTGAAAATGCCATCGAATCGGTTCAGAATGAAGTTGAAGAAGATGATCTGGCATCAATTATTTATACATCAGGAACAACGGGCAACTCAAAGGGAGTTATGCTGACACACAAAAATCTTGCCTGGACAGCACAGCAATGTTACTCACTTCAGGAGATAAAAACCAGCGACCGGTTTCTTTCCATTTTGCCTCTTTCTCACACACTCGAAAACACCGTCGGATTTTTACTTCCGGTTAAATATGGCGCCTCAATTCACTACCTCCGGAAACCTCCGGTTCCATCGGTTTTAATCCCGGCTCTGGGAGTTGTAAAACCTACAATAATGTTGGTTGTACCTTTAATTATTGAGAAAATATTCAGATCGAAAATATATCCTGAATTACAGAAAACTGCTTTAATAAGAACAATGTATGCAGTTCCGGCTATTAGAAAGATGTTGCATAAGGTAGCAGCTAAAAAGCTTATGAAAACATTTGGAGGAGAACTGAGATTTTTCGGAATTGGTGGCGCAAAACTTGATCCAACCGTTGAAAGATTTCTTTCGGAAGGAAATTTCCCGTATGCAATTGGTTACGGATTGACCGAAACATCTCCTTTACTTGCCGGTGCCGTGGTTGGAAAAACAAAATTAGGATCAACCGGTGTGGCTGTTGAAGGTGTACAACTTCGCATCGCCGATGCAGACCCTGTAACAGGAGAAGGAGAAATTCAGGCAAAAGGACCGAATGTGATGAAGGGTTACTACAAAGCGCCTGAGATTACAAAAGAAGTGTTTACAGAAGACGGCTGGTTTAAAACCGGTGACCGTGGAATGTTCGATAAAAACATGCTCTATATCAAAGGGCGCATCAAAACCATGATTGTTGGGGCAAGCGGTGAAAATATCTACCCTGAGGAAATCGAATCTGTAATCAACAAAATGAGGTATGTTCTGGAGTCGCTGGTTATTGAAAAGAAAGGCAAACTTGTTGCGATGATCCATCTGAACAAGGAAGAAATTGAGAATAATTTCAGAAACATGAAAACTGAAGCACAACAGTACATTCAGGAGAAATCTGAAGAAATTCTAAAGGAAATTCACAAAAAAGTGAATGAAGAAGTGAACAAGTTTTCCAGAATTCAGCAGGTAATCCTACATCCCGATCCATTTGAAAAAACTCCGACGAAGAAAATTAAGCGGTTCCTGTACGCGTAATGTTATTGAATAGTGAAAATGGGAAGTCGGTTTTCTGGCTTTCCATTTTTTATTTTTGTTGCGTTTAAAATGTTAATTTTGCGCCGGTAAAAATGCAAACATCAGATGGCAATCGAATCGAGATATAATGCAAGGGGAGTGTCGGCATCGAAAGAGGATGTTCATGATGCGATAAAAAATGTCGATAAAGGGCTTTTCCCAAAGGCATTTTGCAAGATCGTGCCCGATATTCTCGGCGGCGACCCGGAGTGGTGCAACATTATGCATGCCGATGGCGCCGGAACAAAATCGTCGCTCGCCTACCTTTACTGGAAAGAAACCGGCGACCTTTCGGTTTGGAAAGGCATTGCGCAGGATGCGCTTATTATGAATATCGACGACCTGCTTTGTGTGGGCGCTGTCGAAAATATCCTGGTTTCATCCACCATCGGGCGAAACAAAAACAAGGTTCCCGGCGAAGTGATTTCTGCTATCATCAACGGAACGGAAGAATTGCTGGCAAAACTGCGCGAACTCGGAATCAGCATCTATTCCACCGGTGGGGAAACTGCCGACGTCGGAGACCTGGTGCGCACAATCATTGTCGATTCAACTGTAATCTGCCGGATGAAACGTTCGGATGTAATTTCTGCCGATAAAATTTCGGCTGGGGATGTGATTGTCGGACTTTCGTCGTCAGGACAGGCGACTTACGAAACAGAATACAACGGCGGAATGGGAAGCAACGGCCTGACTTCAGCCCGGCACGATGTTTTTGCCAAATATTTAGCTGAAAAATACCCGGAAAGTTATGACCCCGAAGTCCCTGCCCTGCTTGTTTATTCAGGCAATTTTAACCTCACCGACAGCATTGAAGGTTTGAATATTGATGCAGGAAAACTGGTTCTATCACCTACACGAACTTATGCACCAGTAATAAAGAAAGTGCTCGACAAATTCAGGGATAAAATTTCCGGGATGATTCATTGTTCTGGTGGTGCTCAGACAAAAGTGCTTCATTTTGTTGAAAATGTTCATGTTATAAAAGATAATCTGTTTCCTGTTCCTCCGCTTTTCAGGATAATCCAGGAACAATCGGGGACTGACTGGAAAGAGATGTACAAAGTTTTTAACATGGGGCACCGTTTCGAAATTTATATCAAACCTGAATTTGCTGATGAAATAATTTCAATCTCCAAATCTTTCGGGATCGACGCACAGGTTGTCGGCCGTGTTGAAGCATTTGAAGGAAAGAAACTCACAATAAGGACTGATCAGAGAGAGTTTGTATATTAGTTCCCGAACTCTTTAGAATAATTGTTATGGTAAATCTGATATCATTAAATATCGAAAAAATCAGGCAACTGCTTGCTGCTAATATGATTGACGAAGCTTATGTTTTCGGGTCAGCTGCCAAAGGCAATTTTAACGAAAACAGTGATGTTGATTTTCTTGTAAAATTCAGGTCCGGTTTAACACCGCTTGAAAAAGGAGAGTTTTGGTGGAATCTGCATGATGAATTAAGAAAATTTCTGAAGCGGGAAATTGATATTGTAACTGTCAATTCTCTTAAAAATCCATATTTAATCAAAGAAATAAACGAAACCAAAGTATTGATTTATGGATAATAAGATAATGAAACTACTATTTGATATTCTTGAATCTGTTAAAAACATTGAAGAATATCTTGGTGAAAAAAGAATTTTTGAGGAATACGATTCAAATCCGATGCTACAGGATGCAGTTGAAAGAAACCTCGAAATTATCGGTGAAGCCGTGAATAAAATTCTGATCATAAAACCAGATATTGAAATCAGTAATTCAAGGAGAATTGTTGATGTTCGCAATAAAATTATTCACGGATATGACGAAATTGAAAATACCCAGATATGGGAAATTATCATAAAACATTTGCCAACCCTGAAAAAAGAGGTTGAAAATCTTTTAGGAAAATAAAAAATGGCACAATACGAATTACTTGAAAAATACGAATCGATAAAACACCGGTTTGAAGAGATTCAGCAACAGATAACCGATCCGGGTGTGATGTCGGACATGAAGCGGTATGTCAAACTCAACCAGGAATATAAGAGCCTGGAGAAATTGGTTACCGTTTTCCGCGAATACAAAAACATTGTTGACAATATTACATCGGGAAAAGAGATACTTGAAACTGAAACCGATCAGGAACTCCGCGAAATGGCCTGGGAAGAGATCGGAACAGCAGAAAAACTGATTCCGGAGAAAGAAAATGAGATCAAATTTCTGCTTGTACCAGCCGATCCTGAAGACGGCAAAAATGCGATTCTCGAAATTCGTGCCGGTACCGGTGGCGACGAGGCCAGCATTTTTGCCGGCGATCTTTTCAGAATGTACTCGAAATTCTGCGAAAAGAAAGGCTGGCGGATGGAAGTGACCAACGTCAGCGAAGGTTCATCGGGCGGTTACAAGGAAATTGTAACAAAAGTTACCGGAGAAGGTGTTTATGGTATTCTGAAATACGAATCAGGGGTTCACCGTGTACAGCGTGTTCCGCAAACTGAGACACAGGGACGCGTTCATACTTCCGCTGCCACAGTCGCAGTGCTGCCCGAGGCTGAAGAATTCGATGTGGAACTGAAGGAATCGGACATCAGAAAAGACACTTATTGTTCGTCGGGACCCGGTGGACAATCGGTAAACACAACGTATTCCGCAATCCGGTTAACTCATATTCCGACCGGTATTGTGGTTACCTGTCAGGATGAAAAATCGCAGCTTAAAAATCTTGCGAAAGCCATGTCAGAGTTGCGTACCCGTATTTACAATATGGAATACCAGAAATACATCGACGATATTTCGCACCGTCGCAAAACCATGGTTTCCACAGGCGACCGCTCGGCAAAAATACGCACTTACAACTGGCCGCAGGGGCGTGTCACCGATCACCGTATCAACCTGACACTTTATAATTTACAGGCAATTATCAACGGCGAAATCGAAGAAATAATTGAAAAACTGATGATTGAGGAAAACGCTGAAAAACTGAAAGAAGCGGAAATTTAAAGAAGTCCCTTCCCCAACCCTTCGCCGAAGGGAAAGGAGAAAGGAGGTCTCTTAATTTGAATAATATTTTGATTTTTAACATCTTCCCCCTGCGGGGGAATTAAAGGGGGCTCTAACATGAACCAACAAGAACTTTTTGAGCAAATACAGAAAAAACGCAGTTTTCTTTGCGTGGGATTGGATACCGACGTTTTACTTATCCCTGAATATTTAATCCACACCTCCGATCCTGTTTTTAATTTTAACAGGGAAATCGTTGACGCCACTGCCAAATATGCAGTTGCTTACAAGCCAAACCTGGCATTTTATGAAAGTCTGGGTGCCGAAGGATTGGAAAGTCTGGAGAAAACAGTTAATTATGTAAGATCGAACTATCCCGAAATCTTTTTGATTGCCGATGCAAAAAGGGGAGATATCGGAAATACATCGAATCTTTACGCCCGTGCTTTTTTCGAAAAACTCGATTTCGATGCAGTAACCGTTGCACCTTACATGGGTGAAGATTCGGTCAAACCATTTATGACTTATCCTGGAAAATGGGTCATTCTGCTTGCACTGACTTCAAATAAAGGCGCTGCCGATTTTCAGTATCTGAAAGATGAAAATTCGGGTAACCTGCTGTTTGAATCGGTGTTAAAAACTTCGCAAAAATGGGGAAACACCGGAAACATGATGTATGTTGTCGGCGCCACAAAAGCTGAAAAGCTGAAAGAAATACGCCAAATAGTTCCTGATCATTTTTTGCTTGTTCCGGGAGTTGGAGCCCAGGGTGGCAGTTTACATGAAGTTGCCGAAAACGGGATGAACAGCAGGTGCGGGCTTTTAGTCAATTCATCGCGCGGAATAATTTACGCTTCAAACGGAGAAGATTTTGCTGAAAAAGCCGGTGAAGCTGCAAAAGAAGTGCAGGTTGAAATGGAAATTCTGCTTAAAAAAGCTGGTATGATATAA
>JBBIPU010000072.1:8680-20990 GCA_037442685.1 Draconibacterium sp.
AAAAGAAGTGCAGGTTGAAATGGAAATTCTGCTTAAAAAAGCTGGTATGATATAACCAATTAACTTTTCCAAAGTTCGAACTTTGGAAAAGTTAAATTAATAATATTATTTATTCAGGTATTTCCGGGCCATTTCATCATAAACACTGATCTCTTCGAGTGCATTTCCCTGACGGTCGAAAACACGGCTCCATGTATTCAGCGGTTCCCAGATACAAGTGCCGTTTCCCCGGTTGCCGGGAACACTGAAAACAACCTGGTGCACTTCAGGTTTAAAAGCGCTGTATTCAACCACGTTCACATCTTTCCGATAACGCTCTGCCAAATCGTGCAGGTTAAAATTCAGATCGTCTAAAGTGCAGTGCCAGCGTGGATAGTACGAAAGTCCGATAATATCGAAAGTTACTCCGCGGGCAATCATATTGTCGAGCCAGAAAACCGATTCTTCGTTTTGCCCGCCCAGTGCAAGATGCATCATTACTGCAATCGATGGATCGACCTCTCTCACAGCCTTTACACCGGCTTTTAACAGTCCGGCAAGATTATCAGGATTTGCAATGTGACCTTCGGGCCAAACAATTCCATGGTTAATTTCGTTCCCGATCTGTACCATGTCGGGCAGAGTTTCCTGTTCTTTCATTTTCAAAAGAACCGATTTTGTGTATTCATTTAAAGCCGAAGTAAGTTCCGAAAAGTTCATGCCTTCCCACGCTTTTGGTTTGAACTGTTTCTGAGGATCGGCCCAGGTGTCGCTGTAATGAAAATCGAGTAAAAGGTTCATTCCCGCACTTTTCACGCGTTTTGCCATCCTCAAAGTACTGTCCAGTCCACAAAAACCTTTTCCGGGAGAGTAACCATCTTCATTTTCAGGATTGACAAAAATCCTCAGCCTGATGTAATTCATCCCGTGAGTTTTCAGAATTTCGATGGCACTTTTTTCAACACCTTTATCGTAAAATTTCAATCCTCTCGATTCAAGCTGCGGGAGGAAAGAAATATCAGCGCCGATCATTTTTTTGGCAATATTTGGTGAAGGATTCAATTGCTCCTTTGCAGGTTTCAGCAGTCTTACGTCTCCCGGAATCACATGAACTTCGTGCGAAGCCGGCCAGAGTCCTTGAGTTTTTACTTCAACATTAATTTTCCCCGGGATCTTTCCGGCTTTCAGTTTTAACTTTTTAATACCGTTCTCAAGCTTCGATTTCCAAACAGTCATCGTATCCGAAGTTGAAACAATCTCAGGAACAGAGCCATCTGTTTCAGTAATTGCGCATTTTCCCTTTAACGAAATTTCAAAAGGCAATTGTGCATCCATGATTTCATAACCGGCACTGTCGGCAACACTGATTCTAAGGTTTGCTTCATCTTCACCATTTGCAATCATGGTAGTTTTGTAACTGGCAAAAATCATGTTTACCGGTTTCCCCGTCGGTTTCTGATAAAGATACCGTAAATCGGGCAGTTCAGACTTTTGTTGTTTTGGTGTGCAGGAAACCTGAATGAATAATGCAACGATGGAAAGTATAAAAACCGATTTCATTTTTTAGTTTTAAAGATATCCAATCCAATTCAAAATTCAACCAGCTCAATTCAAAAAAACAAATACTTGTTAATACTGAAATTGTAATATATCTTCGGGGTAATAAACCTGAAAACCTGACTTTATGAAAAGATTTGCAATCTTCACATTCCTGCTGTTAATCCATTTCCAGTCATTCTGTCTGTCTGAAAAAAAGAAATCAGAATCCGGTCAGTTGCCCAATTTTGTCATTGTCTTTATCGACGACATGGGTTACGGCGACGCGGGATGTTACGGAGCCACCGGCTACACGACACCAAATATTGATAAACTGGCAGCAGAAGGAATGCGTTTTACCAATTTCTATTCGGCACAACCTGTTTGCAGCGCCTCGCGGGCCGGGCTTTTAACAGGTTGTTATCCGAACCGGATCGGTATTTCGGGAGCACTTTTCCCAACCGATTCAGTGGGAATAAATCCCGGCGAAACCACCATCGCCGAAATGCTGAAAGGAAAAGGTTACGCTACTGCAGCTTTTGGAAAATGGCATCTGGGACATCTGAAAAAATTCCTGCCTTTGCAAAATGGTTTTGATGAATACACCGGCCTTCCTTATTCCAATGACATGTGGCCGCTCGATGATCTTGGTCAACCGCTGCCCGAGGGAAACCGAAGAAGGACATACCCTGAACTTCCTTTAATCGTTGGAAATGAAGCCGTTGAATATATCAATGATCTGAAAGACCAGGATAAACTGACGACAATTTACACTGAAAAAGCTGTCGATTTTATTAACAGAAATGCGAACAAGCCTTTTTTTCTTTATGTTCCGCATTCGATGGGTCATGTTCCGCTTGGAGTTTCTGATAAATTCCGCGGGAAAACCGTTCAGGGAAAATATGGTGATGTAATGGAGGAAATCGACTGGTCGGTTGGTGAAATTGCAAAGGCTCTGGAAAAAAACGGAATAGCTGAAAATACAATATTCATTTTTACCACCGATAACGGTCCGTGGCTGAACTATGGCAACCACGCAGGTTCTGCAGGCGGGCTGCGCGAAGGAAAAACCACCAGTTGGGACGGTGGTCAGCGGGTGCCTTTTATTATTAAATGGCCTGGAAAAACTCCGGCAGGCACAATATGCAACAAATTGGGTTGTGCAATCGATATTCTGCCCAGTTTTGCGGCTATTGCGGGCACTTCGCTTCCCAAAAACAAAATCGACGGGGTGGATATTTCAGAACTCTGGAAAGGAAATGCTGATGCCGAACCACGCGATAATATTCTTTTTTATTACGGGAAAAATAACCTGAACGCGGTGAGAAAAGGGAACTGGAAACTTGTACTTCCCCATTCATGGCAATCGTACAATACACGACCCGGAATGGATGGAAGTGGCGGACCAAGAATTCCGAAAAAAGTTGAAACTCCTGAATTGTATAATATGATGCGTGACCCTGGTGAACAGTATAATGTAATTGAATATTTCCCTGAAAAAGCCGCCGAAATTATGCAACTTGTTGAAGCAGCACGAAAAGAACTTGGCGATTTGAATGTTAGCCTGGAAAAAGGAGAAGGAACCCGGGAAATAGGAAGGAATTAGGAATTCATTATCAATGCATTAATCGTTTGCATTGAATAATCTGTTTAATTTAGCTGTGGAAAACAACGACATACCGGAAATTCGAAAAATCACAGGGAATGTGTTTCTTGGCCCGTGTTTAAATTCCCGATATTGTATTTCTGATTTCAGAAGATATCTGAAATTATTGACAACCGGGTAGTTTTTTATAATTCATCAACCGTTTTATTCCGGATTTTAATTTAATTGCGCCCCGGTTACCATACATTTGAATTTATAATTTTCAAAATCATGTTTTTTGAGTTCAAAGCTTTTAATGAATTGACCCCGGAAGAACTTTATGATATTCTTCAACTCCGCTCCGAAATTTTCGTGGTTGAACAGGTTTGCGTTTACAACGATCTGGATGGATTCGATAAAGATGCGGTGCACATGTTTTTGAAAAAGAACGGTGAAATAATTGCTTATTCCCGGCTTTTAAAACCCGGTAGCCGTTTTCCTGATTATTCAATCGGAAGAGTTGTCGTAAAAAAATCGGAACGCGGAAATGGTTTGGGAATCGAAATGATGGAGGCAGCCAAAAATTACATCATCAGTAACTTTGGAGCGGATAAAATAAAAGTCAGCGCACAACAGTATTTGCAAAGATTTTACGAAAATCTCGGGTTCAGGATTGTAACCGAAATGTATCTTGAAGACGGAATTCCGCATTACGGTATGTTATTTCAAAAAAAATCTTCATAATTCCGATGATCTTACGTTTTTCCCTGGTCATATTTTTTCTGCTTACATTTCCGCTAAAAGATTATGCAAACGAAAATGATTCAATTGTTATTCAGGTCTTTTCGCTGATTTACAACCAGAAATTTGCCGACGCGGAAAGAATGCTGAAAGAAAAACAAAACCAGCTCGATGATTTTTATTCGAATATATTAAAACTCGATTTGTACTGGTGGAAGTACAGTCTTTCACGTTCAAAAACTGATGCAGAGGCTTTTAAAAAAGTCCTTTCAGAATTTGATACTTCCCAAACAAACAATCAGAAAGGCAGGATCAATCAGCTTATCCGGTCGTCGTATGAAATGAGGTACGAAGTGAAAAGATACAATCTGATCGGGGCATTTCTTTTACGATCGGATGTCAGGAAACAGATCGAAGTTCTCAAACCGGAAACATTGCAGCTTTCTCCTGAACAATTGAACTTATTCAATTTTTATGTAGCCCTTTTTCAGTATTTTGATTATGCAATCAATCCTTTTTCATTCGGAGGCAAATCGCCTGAACTTTTAAATTCGTTGTTACTCATGGAAAAATATTCCCATGATGACGACGTGATTTTATCAACGATGGCCCACTATTTTCTGGGAAGGATCGATCTGAAAGTTGAAAATAAAACTGAACAGGGAAGGGAACATTTTAAAATTCTGGCTGAAAGGTTTCCTGAAAACACGCTTTTTCCGGCTATTGCAAACGGAACGAACACGAAATTTTAATCCCACAAATCGGAATGGACGTGGCTCATCTGGAAAGTGCGTTTTCTGCAATTCGGACAAATCGCTTTTCTCAACCTGTGAATATTGGTAAGTTTTAACCGCGAACGGCATACATTGCATCGGAATTCACTTCTGTGAATCACTTCATCATCCTTAAAAACAACAACTTCGGTTTTATCTTTTAAAACCCTGCATTTTGGACATTTGTAAATCTGAAATCCTGCCTTCAGGAACAGATTGTCGTTTTGCTTTGCAAGATTCTCAAGCACTTCCTGAGTTTTATAATGAAACAGCTTTTTGTTTTGGTTTAAATAGTCAGTCAGAGGTTGCGAATGAACCTTAAAACCGTGCCCCTGATTGAACTGTTCTTCGTAACCACAGTGGATGCAACGATATTTGTAAGCATGTCCCATAATAAACCACTGGTTTAAAGTTAAATAAAATACTGAATTATATTAAGGTAAATTTGGTAAAAACGGAAATTAGTGAAATATGAACAGGTTGATGTTGAAAAAGATGGTGAGGCAGTGATTCATTTCATCAGGAATATTTGATATTTTTACTTTTAGTTTACAGACCCGGGTAAAATTAAGAATATGAAAAAGTTAACATTGGTTTTACTACTGACATTTACCTGCGGAATGTTTTTTCCCTTCACCGGTATTGCCCAGGTTGAAAAAACAATAAAAGAAGATTACAGCACAACACTGGTAATAAAAATTAACGGCGAAAAAAATTATTATCCTTTAAATGGTGTTGAAATCATAAATATCATGCCCTCCGGAAATCTTTTACGAATCGTCACTTTTAAAATTGATCAGGATGATCCAATTCTCGAAATTGCCAATCCGGTTGCTTTTTTAAGGGTAAGTGCCACAGGAGATTTTGACGGTGACGGCAATTCTGAAACAATTATCGATGAATCTGCAGTTCTTACAAAATCAGGTCATTTAAAATTGATTTACCATATCAACGGAAACTCGTAATCAATCCAGGTATTTTATCTTACTAATATTTCAGGGGCAGTTTCTGCCCCTTTTTTTGTTTTTACGAAAATCCAAAAACTGTAAAAACCCTTATCTTTGCCCAAAATTCAGAACTTGCAGACAGGGCAGTTTCTAAAATACTTTCAGGGGCAGAAAAATTTCAGGAAGATTCATGAAATATTAAACACCCCCCCAGGTGAAAAAATTCTCCTGAAAGGACTTATTGGTTCTGCCAAAACCATTCTGCTGGCAAACCACTTCAGAAAATCATCACGAAGTTTTGTTATCCTGCTGAACGACAGGGAAGAAGCTGCCTATTTTTATGACGATCTGAACAATCTCGGATTATCGGAAATCACACTTTTTTTCCCTTCATCTTACAAACGGTCGGTGCATTACGGGCAAACCGAACAGGAAAACATTGTTCAGCGCACCGAAGTTCTGAACCGGGTTTTACAGAATGATAAATCGTACATCGTTGTTTCTTATCCCGAAGCTGTAATTGAATCGGTAATTTCGCAGTCGGGCCTGAAAACAAATACACTCTGGATAAAAAAAGGAGATATAATTTCGACCGATTTCATCAACGAATTTTTGTTTGAATATGGGTTCGAAAGGGTTGAATTTGTATACGAACCCGGCCAGTTCGCAGTTCGCGGAAGTATTGTCGATGTTTTTTCTTTTTCAAACGAAGATCCTTACCGGCTCGATTTCTTTGGCGACGAAGTGGAATCGATCCGGAGTTTCAATATCGATACCCAGATTTCGAAAGATGCCCTTGAAAGCATTACAATCGTCCCAAACATTCAGAATAAAACAATCGAAAGTAACAGGGTTTCTTTTGTCAGCTTTTTCCACAGCGAAGTAATCTGGTTTGGAAACAACCTGAACCAGTTTTTTGGCCATATTGACGAAATTCACCGGCTGACAATATTATCCAGGTCTGCCGATGAAAATATTCAGAATGAGATTGTTCCGGGTGAAATCCTGAAATCGCAACTGTTACAGAAAACGGTTTTCGATCTTGACACCGATCTGGCTTTCGAACCAACCATTCTATTTGAATTTTCGACTTCAAAACAGCCGGTTTTTAACAAGAACTTCGAACTGCTTGGTGAAAATCTTTCCGATTTCAGCAAAAAAGGGTACCAGATTTTTATCCTGTCAAACCAGGAAAAGCAGATTGAGCGGTTACAATCGATTTTTAAAGACACAATTGCAAATGTGAATTTTATCCCCCTGAATTTTATTCTCCACGAAGGATTTATCGATCACGAACTCCGTTTTTGCTGCTACACCGACCACCAGATTTTTGAGCGTTATCATCGTTTCAACCTCAAAAACCGGAAAGCCGAACGCGAGGCCATTTCGCTGAAAGAGCTGAATATGCTTCACCAGGGTGATTATGTGGTTCATATCGACCACGGGATCGGGAAATTTGCCGGCCTGGTAAAAACCGAAGTGAACGGGAAGATGCAGGAAGCAATCCGTCTGGTTTACAAAGACAACGATTCGCTGCTTGTTAGCATTCATTCGCTGCACCGAATCTCAAAATTTAAAGGCAAGGAGGGAACGGAACCAACCATTAACAAACTGGGGACCGGTGCATGGCAGAAAATGAAGAGCCGCACAAAAGCGAAAGTCAAGGATATTGCCAAGGAACTTATTGCTTTGTATGCCCGGCGTAAAAGTGAGGAAGGATTTGCTTTTTCGCCCGATACCTACATGCAAACCGAACTCGAGGCGTCGTTTATTTACGAAGACACGCCCGACCAGGAAAAAGCCACCATCGCGGTTAAACAGGACATGGAGAAAAGCATTCCGATGGACAGGCTGGTTTGCGGCGATGTTGGTTTCGGAAAAACAGAAGTTGCCATCCGCGCGGCTTTTAAAGCAGTTGCCGACAGCAAACAGGCGGCCGTTCTTGTTCCTACCACAATCCTGGCTTTGCAGCATTTTAAGACTTTTTCGGAACGGCTTGAAAACTTTCCGGTGCGAATCGAATATCTCAGCCGTTTGAAATCGGCAGCGGAAGCCAAAGATTTACTCAGGGAACTTGCAGAGGGGAAGATCGATATTATTATTGGCACACATCGTCTTGTCAGCAGCGATGTCAGGTTTAAAAACCTTGGATTGCTGATTATCGATGAGGAACAAAAGTTTGGCGTTTCGGTAAAAGAAAAATTAAAGCAGTTCAAAATTAATGTCGATACTTTGACTTTAACTGCAACACCGATTCCGCGCACTCTGCAGTTTTCGCTGATGGGAGCCCGCGATCTGTCAATTATCCAGACTCCCCCACCTAACCGTTACCCGATTACCACCGAAGTTCACGGATTTAACGAACAGCTGATCCGCGAGGCAATAACTTACGAAGTTGACCGCAACGGACAGGTTTTTTTTATCCACAACCGTGTACAGAATATTTACGAGGTGGAAGCCACAATTAAAAGAATTGTTCCCGGCATCAAAACCGGGGTCGGGCATGGACAAATGGACGGACACAAACTCGAAAAGGTGATGCTCGACTTTATCAACGGTAATTTTGATGTACTGATTGCCACTACCATTATCGAATCAGGCTTAGATATTCCGAATGCCAACACAATTATTATCAACCACGCCGAAAATTTCGGGTTGAGCGATTTGCACCAACTACGCGGCAGGGTTGGCCGTTCGAACAAAAAAGCATTTTGTTACCTGATTACCCCACCGCTTTCAACAATAAATGCAGAATCACGCCGCCGGTTAAAAGCAATCGAGGAATTCTCTGATCTTGGAAGTGGTTTTAACATTGCCATGCAGGACCTCGATATCCGCGGGGCAGGAAATATGTTAGGCGCGGAACAGAGCGGTTTTATTGCCGATATCGGGTTCGAAACTTACCACCGCATTCTGAATGAAGCAGTTCAGGAGTTGAAACACGAAGAATTCAAAGGTCTGTTCGACGATGAAACCGACAGCCAGGCACAGGCTTTCCTTAAACTCAATTATGTTGACGATTGCCAGATTGATACTGATCTTGAACTGCTTTTCCCCGAAGATTACATCAGCGGAACCTCAGAACGGATGTTGCTTTACCGCGAACTCGACAACCTCGAAAATGAGGAACAGCTAAAGTTGTTCAAAACCGGCCTGATCGACAGGTTTGGCAAAATGCCTCCTGAAAGTGCAGAGTTGCTTGAGGTGGTTCAGCTTCGCTGGAAAGGCATCGGATTGAGCATGGAAAAAATCATTCTGAAAAATAAAAACATGATTTGTTACTTTGTTTCCGACCAGCAATCGAAGTTCTATCAATCCGACGATTTCCTTAAAATTGTAAAATATATTCAGCAAACCGGAAAAGGTAAACTAAAGGAAATCAATAACAAACTGACCCTCACTTTCCAGAATGTCATGAATGTTGAAACTGCTGATTACATTTTAAAAGAAATCAGTGAGTTCATAAAAAACAATTGAATAATTAACCATAAACCGGTTTGTAAAAAAATAGCAATGCATCGAAGTAAAACTGAACATGAATCAAATCAATTGTTAAAAAATCTTTTCAAAACCCGAGTGATCTGTCAGATAAAAAATTCTTGTTTATTTTGCACCAATTCAAATGTTTGAAAAGCAATTAAAATCTTTGTGAAAATGAAAATCGAAAATCTGAAAAAATATCTTTTTTTGTTACCTGTTGCAGTATTATTGGTTTCATGCTTTAAAAACGAAGAAACTCCACTTGAAGTAAATGTAGATGCTTTTACTATTAAAAAAATGTCGGGAGAACAGCCTGTTTACGGAGTTTCATTTTATGCTTACGGTAATCAGGTGCTGAAATCGGGGACTGTGACAAAAATGGGTGGTTTGCAGGAACAGGTCAATCTTCAGGAATATTCTTTATATACTTTGGCAAAAAATCCGGTTAACGACGATTTTAAACCTTATCCTCCCGAGAACGGTGAATATAAATTCAGTATAATTGCTGAAAGTGGAGCCACAAAAGACATCAGTGATTTCCTGAAAATTAAAAACCTGGCAATTCCAACAATAATCGGTGTAACACCAAACGACATTCAAAAGCTGATTACAGTAACTTGGAATCCGGTGACCGGAGCATCGGTCTATGTTGTCAAGGTTGCTGATGCAAAAGGGAATTACCTGTTTAGCAGCCCTGTATTGAATTCGGATACAAAAGCTTACACAATCAATCTTTTAACCGGAAACTGGAGTAACCCTGTCGAATCAGGAAACTCATATATAATAGAGTTAAATGCCTATGCTTTTGAAGATGGTGTTGACAGCCAGGAATCTGCTTACAATGTGGAAACAATTTCAGTTGCTTCAAGAACAATAAATATCTGAATTACAACACAATAATCTATAGCAACATTTCATCAATGCTGCTTTTTCACTATTTTTCCGGTTGCTACTATATAAATAGTAATATTTCTAAAAAAATAGTTGCATATTAAAATCAGAGTTACTATATTTGTAGTAGAATTTATTTTGATATTTAAAATTTACTCAGTACTAAATACTCAGTACTAAAATCTGAAATACAATGACTGACAAAATAAAATCACTGACAAAAGCCGAAGAACAAGTGATGCAGATTCTCTGGAACCTGGGTGAAGGAGTGGTAAAAGACATTGTTGACAGGTTTGATGAACCGCGTCCGGCATACACAACTGTAGCCACTGTTCTGACAGTATTAGAAAAGAAAGGCTTTGTAACATACAAAAAGATTGGAAACGTAAAACTGTTTTCACCTGAAATCAGTAAGAAAGAATACACAGGATTTCAGTTTAAATCGTTGCTGAGCGATTATTTTAATGGTTCATTTCCGAAAATGGCCACCTTTTTTGCTAAAGAAAATAACCTCGGAATTAAAGACCTCGAAGAAATTCTGAAAATTACTGAAAACGAATTAAACAAGGATGTAAACAATTAAAACCATGGAAGCATTATTTGCATTTCTGTTAAAATCCTCATCAGGAATTGTGTTGTTCTACCTCGTTTACTGGTTTTTCCTTCGGAAAGAAACTTTTCACGGGGCAAATCGCTGGTTTCTTTTAATGGCGCTGTTTTCGGCAGTTGTCATTCCGCTTTTCCCTCTTCGTTACGAAGTTTTGGTTGAACCCGGAAATAACGCCACAGTTTTTCAGGCTTTGAGTGAAACCATAAAAAACATCAAACCCATTCAACCTGAAACCACAGAGACGAAAAACAATTTCAACCTGGAAAACATCTTATTTACTGTTTATTTAACAGGTACAGCAATTTTCTTTATCCGTTTATTCATTCAATCGCTTATTCTTGTCCGGTTAATACTGAAATACAGTACAAAGTCACTTGACGGAATTCGCATTGTGGAAAACGGAAAATATGGATTACCGTTTTCATTTTTCAATGTTGTTTTTATCAATCCGAAATTTCATACACAGGCCAACCTGCCGGAAATTCTGGCTCACGAAAAAGTGCACATTCGTGAGTTTCACTGGTTCGACCTGCTTTTTACCGAACTGTTAACAGTCATCTTTTGGTTCAATCCATTTATTTGGATGTTTGAACATGCGATTAAACAAAACCATGAGTACCTGGCCGACCGCGGTGTCCTTGCGCAGGGGCACAGTGTGGCTAAGTACCAGGCGTTATTAATTAACCAGTTGATGGGCATGCAGATTATTGGAATTACCAACAACCTGAATTTTGCCCTCAACACAAATCGATTTAAAATGATGACAAAAAAGAAAACATCCCGATTGCTCGGGATTAAATTCGCTTGGGCATTGCCCGCTGTTGCGCTGCTGCTGTTTGCTTTTGCCGAACCTGAGTACAAATCAAAACCGGTGGAACAGACAAACCTTGTGACCAATGTTCAGAAAGGAGAAAAAGAACAGGTGATTCATGGGAAAGTTGTTCAGGAAGAAACCAAAAACCCATTGGCAGGTGCTTCAATTATTATTAAGGGAACTTCAATCGGAACTGTTTCTGATGTTGAGGGAAATTTCACATTAACGAATCCCAATCCGGAAATAGATGAAAAAACAGGGGGATTAATCACAGAGTTTGTAATTTCATATGTTGGTTACCAAACAGAATCACAAAGATTTGGCCCAATTCTCGGTCAACCTGATAAAGAAGGTGTAGTTACCAGTTATGATTTTCCATTAAAAGAAGGTGTGATTCAGCTTGATTTAACTGAATTGATAAAACAGTTACCACCACCACCTCCACCACCCGTTCCATCGAAAAGTGAAAAATCGTCTCCTACTTCTTTTCCATCGGTAAAAAAAGAGACAGCTCCGCCGCCACCCGTAAATTCCAAAGGCGAAAAAGAGGTTTATATCTTGGTTGAGGAATTACCTGAATATCCAAAGGGAATGGGATTTTTGGCAAACGATGTGATGCAGAAAGAAAAAATGATGGCAAAAGAAAACAAAGTAAAAGGCAAGGCAAAAATTGGTTTCACCGTTTCTGAAACAGGAAAAGTAACGGATATAAAAATCATCGAAGCTGAAAATGAAACTGCGGGAAAAGCGGCTGTATCGATTGTAGAAAAAATGACCGATTGGAAGCCCGGCAAACAACACGGGAAACCCGTTCCGGTTAACTACATTTTACCAGTTGAATTCTGATCAGTTTTTGAGAATTCACTCATTGACATTATATCGCAAGGTGAATAACAACATTAAAAAAACACCGGGTAAACTTAAAGTCACCCGGTGTTTTTTTTCAGAATAACC
>JBBIPU010000073.1:0-7085 GCA_037442685.1 Draconibacterium sp.
ATAAAAAATATGCACGATAACAAGCCAATAAAAAATATCAGCCGGAAAATCGGGGATTTTATTGAATTCAGAAACGGGCTTACTCCAGAAGATAAAAAGCTGGAAGCAGGACTGCTTATTAACGAAATAAAAACTGTTGATGTTGATAGCGCATATCAAAAAATAACCAGCCGTATTAATACCCAATCTCAATTCGTACGAATCATTACAATCATCACCCGGATTGCCGCAGTTTTAACTTTGCCATTGCTGGCTTTTGCCATCTGGAGTTTATTTTTTCAGGAAAAAAATCTGAAACCAGCTGAAAACGAAGTTACCTGGTATGAAATAAAAAGTCCCGCCGGAATGCGTTCACACATCGTATTGCCCGATGGTACCGACCTGTGGCTCAATGCCGAAAGCAAAATAAGATACGGAATTCCGTTTATCCGTGAAAACAGACAAGTTGAACTGACCGGTGAAGCCTTTCTGAAAGTGGTTAAAAATGAAAATGTACCTTTTGTGGTAAATGCAGGAAATATGGCAGTAAAAGTTTTGGGCACTCAGTTCAATGTAAAGGCTTATCCTGACGAAGAGCAACTGGAAGTTGCATTGACTGAAGGAAGTGTTGAATTTACAGGTAACCTTGCCGAAGGGAAAAAGGCGACGGCAAAAATGGTCCCGAATGATTTTCTGGCAATGAACAAATCAACCGGAAAAGTGCGCCTGGAAAATAAAAATCTGAACAAATACATTTCGTGGGTGAAAAACATCATCATTTTCGACGAAACACCCATGCCAGAAGTGGCTAAAACCCTGGAACGCTGGTACGGCGTGAATGTAGTGGTAGCAGATGCCGAAATCAATAAATACCGTTTTACAACCACCTTCGAAAACGAATCTTTGTTTCGTGTACTTGAATTGCTTGAGCTAAGTACCCCTTCGATAAAAATAAAATACACTCCGGGAAAAATCGACAAACAGACCAATATTGCAACACAATCGACAGTAATAATAACAAAAAAAACAAACAGCTTATGAAACACTGACAAGCCATGAAATTAAAAAAGAAGGAAGCGCTTGCAACACTCCCTTCCCGCGATTGCCGGAAACCGGCTTAAAATTTTTGTAAACAAAAACAATCAAATTTATGAAAAAAATTGTAGAACAGGCATGTTCGTTATATTACGGGCATCGAAAAAAATTTTTAATTATGCGTAATGCAATTTTAATGTTGCTCATCAGTTCTCTTCAGGTTTTTGCCACCGGCACATATTCGCAGACGAAACAATTGAACCTGAATCTGAAAGACGTTACTATTAAAGAAGCACTGACAGCTATTGAAAATCAAAGCGAATTTTATTTTCTGTACAACAGTGAGTTAATCGATGTAACACGCAAAGTCGAAATTCAGGCAAAAGGAGAAAAGGTTGACGAGATTTTAGCACAATTGTTCGACAAAAACGAAGTTGACTTTTTAATTAAAGACCGTTACATTGTTTTGACTCCGGTAGGTGGAAATGAAGTTTTATTTGATCAGCAAAAGACCATTTCAGGTAAAGTCACCGATTCGCGCAACCAGCCTTTACCAGGTGTTACAGTGCTTGTAAAAGGAACTGCAACCGGTGCTGTAACCAACACAGACGGAAACTATTCCATACAGATTCCTTCTGAAAATGTGGTGTTGCAATTCTCTTTTGTCGGAATGAAAACTCAGGATGTTGCGACTGGAAACCAGACAATTATCAATGTTGTTATGGAAGAAGAAACCATTGGTTTGGAAGAAGTTGTGGCCGTGGGTTATGGAACCAGTCGTAAAAAAGACGTAACAGGTGCAGTGGCAGTGGTTTCATCAAAAGAATTTGAATCGAGGTCAACCGTTCAGATTGGCGATGCACTCCAGGGTAAAATAGCCGGAATTCTATCAGCCGGCCTTCAGGTCAGCCACAGGCTGGTTACAATATCAGGATCAGGGGGATATCAACCATTACTGCAGGCAGTGAACCACTTTTCATAGTTGACGGTGTACCCACCACCTCCATGAATCAGGTGGAAGCTAATGACATTGAAAGTATTTCAATCCTGAAGGATGCTTCCTCCGCAGCAATTTATGGCGCATCGGGCTCAAATGGAGTGGTTTTAATTACCACAAAACGCGGTTCTCATCAGGATACAAAAATAACATTCAATGGCTATTACGGATTGTCAAATGCCTGGAATAAAAGGGATGTATTAAATGTAAGCCAGTACAAGGAACTTATGACTGAAATGGGTCAGACAACCGATTGGTCAATGTATCCTCACGATACCTACTGGCAGGATGAGGTATTCAGGACTGCACAAACCAAAAATGCCCAGTTGGCTGTTTCAGGAGGTAACGAAAAAACCAGTTTTTATCTTTCCGGTTCATACATTAACCAGGAAGGTGTGGTTATTACAAACAGCCTCGAGAAAATAAATTTCAGGGTAAATCTTGATCATAAAATCAACGATTTTATAAAAGTTGGAACCAATGTTTCTTATAACAAATGGACTGATGTTGATGTCAGTGAAGGCGGAAGATGGAGTACGGCCAACGCAATGCTGACGGGTTCGCCAGTGATTGACGTTTACAATGACGACGGTACCTTTACAATCGATCCGTTTATTTCAGACCTTGAAAATCCTGTTGCTTTGTTGTTACAGGATGAACACAGTTACAAAAACTACCGTTTCAACGGTAACGTATTTGCTGAATTATCAATATTTAAAGATTTAAAATTCAGAAGCATGTTTGGGGTTGAAGAAACCAACGGAGTATATAATTCGTGGATAGATCCTGTCAGAAGCCGCTGGGGACGTACAAACAGCGGGCTTGCAAGTTACAGCAGCAACCAGTATTTTTACTGGATATCGGAAAATACACTCAATTATAACAAAGTAGTTGACAAACACAACTTCAGTGCAATGGCAGGATTTATTGCATCTGAACGCCAGAACGAAAGTGCCTCGA
Source organism: Draconibacterium sp. (assembly GCA_037442685.1). Classification (GTDB taxonomy): domain Bacteria; phylum Bacteroidota; class Bacteroidia; order Bacteroidales; family Prolixibacteraceae; genus Draconibacterium. Next base: position 2,972 of record JBBIPU010000073.1, read on the forward strand.
TAGATGCAAAGGGATTTGGCAGTCCTGCTGTACATACTGTAAATGCAGGTTCAATCAGGAATTCGGATTATTCAGAATCGGCAAAAAACAACGTTGCGGCTTTAGGACGTATCAATTACAGTTACGACGACAAATATCTGTTAACTGCAAATTTCAGGGCTGATGCTTCTTCTGTTTTTGGGGCAAACAATAAATGGGGATATTTTCCATCGTTTTCAGCGGGTTGGAGAATCTCCCGGGAAAGTTTCCTTGAAGGTGCAGATTTTATCTCCGACCTGAAACTCAGAGCTGGTTGGGGTATGGTTGGAAACGACCAGATTGGTGATTATTCTTCGTATGGTATTGTTACACCCGGTTCATTTTATGTTTTCGGAGGAAATAAAGTGCCGGGCACGTCGATTTCTACCATGGAAAATGCTGACCTTAAATGGGAAACCACAGCACAGACAAACATTGGTGTTGATGTTTCTTTTATTGACAGCAGGATCAGCCTGACTGCCGATTACTACATAAAAAACACTGAAGACATGTTGCTGAACAGTCCGATCCCGGGTAGTGTAGGTATGGGATACACAAGCAGTTATGCAACAAAAAACATCGGTTCAATGACCAATAAGGGCACTGAATTCCAGGTTACTTCCCGAAATCTGGTAAACGATTTGAAATGGACAACAGATTTCAATATTTCATTCAACAACAGCGAAATCACCAAATTAGACCAGGGAGTTCCGATTAAAACAGGGTACATTGCTTTCAGGGGCAATGTGGCAATTGCTGAAGAGGGACAGCCACTTGGAATGTTTTTCGGATATGTTGCAGAGGGAGTTGATCCTCAGACAGGTGACATGATTTATGCTGACCTTGATAAAAGCGGTGATCTGAGTGATGGCGATCAGACAATTATTGGCAATGCAAATCCTGATTTTATCTACGGAATGAACAATTCGTTTGAATATAAAAACTGGAAATTCTCTGTTTTTCTTCAGGGAGTCCAGGGTAATGATATTTTCAATGCTTCAAGAATCGAAGCGGAGGGAATGTATTTACCTATTAACCAGCTGGCAACTGTCCTCAACCGCTGGAAAAAACCCGGCGATATCACCGAAGTACCCCGCTCAGCAGGCGATGGCGACGATCACAACTCACTTCTTTCTTCACGGTTTGTTGAAAATGGCTCTTATCTCAGGATAAAATCAGCCACTCTTGGATATAATCTGCCCTCTTCAGTTTGCGAAAAGCTAAAAGCGAAAGACCTGTATATTTATGTAACCGGAGAGAACCTGCTTACTTTTACAAAATACAGTGGTTTTGATCCGGAGGTAAGCATTTACGGAAGGAGTGCGGATAATGCACTTAAAAATATAGCACCGGGAGTTGATTATGGAGTTTATCCTCAGTCAAGGACATTCCTGTTTGGTGTAAATCTCACGTTTTAAACATAAAATTTAAGCGAAATGAAAAACATAACAAATATCTTCAAAGTTTCAGCACTTGTTCTGATAATTGCCTTAACATCGGCTTGCAGCGGGTTTCTTGATTTGAAACCGACCTCAACGCTGAATACAGGAAATGCCTTTAACACGGCGCAGGATTTAAACAATGCAATGTCGGGGGCGTACAGAACTTTTTACACCGAGTATTATCAGTGGGATTATATATTGCTGGGCGATGTCAGGTCCGACAATGCGTACAACGCTAACAGTGATGCCCCGATTGACGACTATGATAAACTGACAATTAAAACCGGCAGCGACAGGATGATCAGAAACTGGTGCGACCTTTACCAGGGAATCGGCCGGTGCAACATCATTATCGGGAAACTGAATGAAATCAATGATCCTGAGCTGGATAAAAATGATCTTCGTAAACAAATTCTCGGGCAAGCCAGTTTTCTGAGGGCGTATCATTATTTCAACCTGGTTAAAAATTATGGTGGCGTTCCGCTCGAACTTAGTTCTAATTCGGCAGATCCGTCTAAAACCAATCTTCCCCGTTCAACAGAAAAGGAAGTTTACGATCAGATAGTGAAAGACCTGGAAGTCGCGGTTTTAAATCTTCCCGATAAATTTTCATCTGATAATACCGAAAATAAAGTCCGTGCCACAAAAGGAGCTGCCAACGCTCTGTTGGCAAAAGTCTGGGCACAAAGAGCAGATCGTGATTATGCAAAAGTGATTAATTATTGCGATGCAGTGATTAACAGTCCGGCCGGCTACAAATTACTTGACAGTTACGCAGATTTGTTTGACGGACTGCATTATATGAACGACGAATCTATCCTGGAAATTTCATTCCTTGGCGGCGACTGGGATGTTTCAAACTGGGGAGTTCAACTATTTATTGCACCGGAAGACGGATGGCAAAAATATGCTACGCCTTCCGTCGATTTGATTAATAACTATACTTCCGAAAATGACCTGGTCAGGCAAGATGCCAGCGTCGTTTTCTGGGACAACCTCGACTGGGCCGATGAAAACTGGAATCCATGCGGCGACAAATCGGTTATGGTGCCATTCAACTACAAACAAAAACATGCCGACGGCTGGAACAGCGGCGATCATCCGATTTTACTCCGTCTGGCTGATATTATCCTGTTGAAAGCTGAAGCCCAGAATGAAACAGGTGACCTGAACGGGGCACTTGAATCGCTGAATCAGATCAGGAAAAGAGTGGGACTGCCCAACAAAAGCGCAACCTCAAAAGAAGACTTAAGAGCAAAAATATTGCTTGAAAGAAGGCTTGAACTGGCATTTGAAGGTCACCGCTTCGACGACCTGGTCCGTTTGGGAATTTTTGTATCGACAATGAATGGTTTAAATGAATACAAATACACCTGTGGTGGCGGTGAGCAAAGTGCGCCAATAAAAATTAACTACAATGCCACGAACGAGAAAATTCTTTGCCCGATTCCACAAAGAGAACGTGATACTAATCCGAATCTGGAGCAAAATCCGGGTTATTGAAAACTATTTAATTTGATAATGCTGTCGGGGATTTTATTTATTTCTTTTGAAATAAAGTCCCCGGCTTTCTTAAATCCCGTCATTATGAAAATCAAAAATTTGTTTACTGTTCCGTTTTATTTTGGATTGATTATGTTATGGTGTTCTGTTCCAGGTTGCAGCAATCAAAACGATTCAAATACTGATGCAGAAACCAAAAAACACGGAATTGTACCTCTTCCCAGGCAGCTTGATTTCAGCAAAGATGAGTTGACGCTCAATCAGGATTTTATTCTTGTTAAAAACGACAGATTTAACTTTTCGACTGAGGCTGCCACTGAAATGTTAAAGCAGTTTCTGCTGTCGTTTAAAGTTTCAGATAATGTGCCACTGACCGGGAAAAGCATCCGGTTTGCGGAGGACCTGAATTTGAAAGCAGACGATTACGATTTAAGTGTAAATTCTGACGGGATATTAATAAAATCAGGAAGTGACGAAGGAGGTTTCCTGGCAATTCAATCTTTGAAGCAATATTTTTGGAGTCAGACAAAAGGGCAAAAACAATCTTCATTTGAATTACCTGGAATTCATATTTCAGATGAGCCTGAATTCAAGTGGCGTGGATTTCATCTCGATGTTTCGCGGCACATGTTTACAAAAGAATATATTCTTAAAATCATCGACTGGCTTTCGTATTACAAATTCAACAAACTCCATCTTCATTTGACTGACGACCAGGGATGGCGGCTGGAAAGCAAAAAATTTCCGTTGCTGAACGAAATTGGCTCGTGGCGGACTTTCGACAGTAATGATTCGATTTGCATGCAAAAAGCCAAAACCGACCACGATTTTAATATCGATTCGCGATTTATACAGACTAAAAACGGGAAAACGATGTACGGCGGGTATTATACTAACGATGAAATTTCCGAGATAATTAATTATGCGAAAACCCGTTTTATCGAAATAATCCCTGAGATTGATATGCCGGGACACATGTCGGCTGCAATCAGGGCCTATCCTTTTTTATCATGCACAGATTCATCGGGTTGGGGAACCGAGTTTTCTTTTCCCATCTGTACGTGCAATGATTCAGTTTACGACTTTGTTTTCCGGGTTTATGACGAGATTTCTGAACTTTTCCCTTCGGAATATATTCATATCGGCGCCGA
>JBBIPU010000073.1:7185-20954 GCA_037442685.1 Draconibacterium sp.
TTTATGACGAGATTTCTGAACTTTTCCCTTCGGAATATATTCATATCGGCGCCGATGAAGTGGAGAAGGATACCTGGAAACAGTCGGAGGACTGCAAGGCTTTTATGAAAAATAACAATCTTTTGAATGAAAAGGAAATACAAAGCTTTTTTGTTGAAAAACTCCGGAAACATCTTGAAAATAAAGGTAAAAAAGTAATTGCGTGGGATGATGTAACCGATGGAAAAATTGACAGCAATTTTAAAATAATGTACTGGCGCGACTGGGTTAAAAATGCACCGGAAATTGCTGCAGCCAATGGAAATGACATCATTTTTACCCGCTGGGATTTGTTTTACCTGAGTGGCAAATATTCAAACGAAGACTTCCAAAAGCTTTTTGAATTTGATTTACAAAAGGAATATTCAAAAGATGTTATCAATAAAATTATGGGATTTCAGGGGTGCGTCTGGACTGAAGAAATACCCTCGGAAGCAGTTTTAGAATCGCAAATATTTCCAAGGCTTCTGGCCCTTTCAGAATTGAACTGGTCGGGAACAAAAGACTGGAATTCTTTCAGTCAGCGTCTTAAAATCCATATTGATTTCCTGAAGGCTTCAAAAGTTAATATCAGATACTATCCTTATTAAACATGGGTTTAATATAAGATAAGCAATTTGAATATGTAATTATCTTAGAATCTGATAATAACCTTTTTTTAATTTCTGTCATTTATAAAATTATCATCTAAAATCAGTTTTCATTAATCAATTTTTTTTAGCTTTGATGTTATAATAAGTACAGATTTTCTACATGTTGAATACTGAGTTTGGGATAAAAGATATAGTTGACAATCCAAAATCGCTTTTTTACATTTTATCGGTGGAAGAAAAGGAAGAGCTTAAACGCCATTCTTCATTATCGAATTACAGAAAAAACGAATTCATTTTTAAAGAGGGAGATAAACCTTCGGGATTGATCATTCTGGTTGAAGGAAAAGTTAAGATTTTCAAGGAAGGAGTTGGCGGACGTGAGCAGATCATCCGTATGGCCAAACCGCTTGGAATTATTGGCTACAGGGCGCTTTTGAGCGGCGAAAATCATATTGCGTCGGCACTGACTTTGGAAGAATCGGTAATTTGTACCGTAAGCAGCGATTTTATATTGAACCGTGCCTTAAAAAACAATGATTTTGCGTTTAAAGTCATTCAGAAACTTACCCATGAACTTGCATTCTCAAACGGAAGGATGGTTACGCTTACACAAAAACATATCCGTGGCAGGCTTGCTGAATCGCTTCTTTTATTAAAAGAAAAGTACGGGGTTGAAAATGACGGAACAACTTTACGTGTTTATCTTTCGAGGGAAGACATTGCAAATCTGTCGAATATGACCACTTCAAATGCAATCCGCACTTTATCGACATTTGCCAGCGAACGGGTGATCGCGATTGATGGAAGAAAAATCAAAATTTTAGATACCAACCGGTTGGAAAGGGTAAGTAAACTGGGTTAAAACTTTTGTGTTGCCGGTTACTTGTTCCAGGAACGAGGTTGAAAAGTGAAAGAACCGTTCTTTTCGAAAAGAGCGGTTCTTTTGGTATTTACTGATTCCTCATATCTCACTACTCTGTACTTTGTACTCTGTACTTTGTACTCTTACTGATTATTTGCTCATTTCAGCAAAATACCTGTAAAACAGCGGGATAGTCCTGATGCCGTTAAAAAACTGTTCCAGCGGAAAATTTTCGTTTGGAGAATGAATTGCATCCGATTCAAGTCCGAAACCCATCAAAACCGATTTGATACCTAAAACTTCTTCAAAAGTCGAAATAATCGGGATGCTTCCACCCGAACGCACTGGTACCGGTCTTTTACCGTAAACTTCGGTGTAGGCTTTTTCAGCGGCTTTGTATGCAGGAAAATCAATCGGGCAAACATAACCCTGTCCTCCATGCAATGAAGTAACTTCGACCTTTACCGTATTCGGAGCGATACTTTCGAAATGATTTTTAAACAGGGCGGCAATCTTGTGGTGATCCTGGTTTGGAACCAGACGACTCGATATTTTTGCAAAAGCTTTTGAAGGAAGTACCGTTTTTGCACCTTCGCCGGTGTATCCTCCCCAGATTCCGCAAACATCGAAACTTGGCCTGATTCCGGTGCGTTCAGTTGTTGTGTAACCTTCCTCACCTGCCAATTCCTGTAAATTTAAAGCTTTCATGTAATTTATCTCATCGAACGGAGCCCGGCCAAGCAATTCGCGTTCTTCTGCCGAAACTTCAATTACATCATCGTAAAAACCAGGAATAGTTATCCTGCCTTTTCCGTCAACCATTTTATCAATCATCGAACAAAGCACATTGACCGGATTAGCCACAGCACCGCCAAATAATCCGGAATGTAGGTCGCGCGAAGGTCCCGTGACCTCCACCTGCCAGTATGATAAACCCCTCAATCCTGTGGTTATTGAAGGAATTCCGGGCGAAATCATCGATGTGTCGGAAACCAGAATAACATCAGCTTTTAACATCTCTTTATTTTCCTTGCACCATTTTCCGAGGTTAGGCGATCCGATTTCTTCCTCCCCTTCAATCATAAACTTTACATTGCACGGTAGTGTGCCTGTTTTTACCATCAGTTCAAAAGCTTTGGCGTGCATCATGCTTTGTCCTTTGTCGTCGTCGGCACCGCGGGCCCAGATTTTTCCCTCCCTGATTTCAGGTTCAAAAGGATCGGAAGTCCATTTTTCTATCGGATCGACCGGCATTACATCCATGTGAGCATAAACCAGTATGCTTGGCAGTTTTGGATCGATGATTCTTTCGGCATAAACAACCGGATTTCCTTCAGTTTCATGAATTCCGGCCTTTTCAGCCCCTGAGTCAAGCAGGATTTTTTTCCAGTATTCAGCCGCCCTGTACATATCGGGCTTGTGCGCCTGAATTGAACTGATCGATGGTATTCGTATCAGATTGAAAAGTTCCTCAAGAAACCGATCTTTATTTTGATTGATGTAACTGTCAATATATCCCATGATTTTGCTGATTTTGTGATCTATTATTTTCTCAGCTGAAAATTACTGTTTTCAGTTTGACAAAGAAAGAACAAAAATCAGAACTCCGGTTTAATTTTTAATTTGAATATGAAAACTGAATTTATATCAGAATTGATTTTATACCAATGTGAATTATAAAGTAGTCTGGTTATAAACTGGTATAATGCCGATGGAAAGTAATGTTTAGAACAATCGAGTGAGCGATGATTGGACTATTACATTACTCCAATCGGTATTAAAAATTTCGTGCATTAAAAAGGGCAACCCGTTTTCACGAATTGCCCTTCATATATATAACTGATTGGTTTTTCTATTTTGTAATTTCCCTGAATTTCGGATTATCAAAATACCTTGCAAATTCCATATCTGTGCGTGCTTTTGCCTTCATTTCGGGATTAATCTGAATAGCTTTCTGTAAACTGTCGAACAAAAGGTTTTCCTTTGCAGTGCGGGCGCCAATAATAGCTTTCAGGTATTCTTTCATGTAGCAGTTCGGATTGTCGTAAGCTTCCAGGTCCTGCAAAGCAATATTATTGTTGCCGGCCATCATATTTGCCAGTGCAGAATTTACGTCATCATCCTTTACAAAATACTTTACAGCCTTGTCGTATTCAGCATTCTTCATGCTCACAATTCCAAGATTGTAATTCACTTCGTTACCAGCTCCTGCTGCAGCTCCGAACAAAGTTTCGGCTTTTTTCACATCACCGTTTTTCAAAGCAACTGCACCAAGATTGTTTTTGATGATTGCCTCGTTATTTTTAAGTGTTTCTGCTTTTTCGAACAATGGTGCGGCTTCAGTGTATTTATTTTGTTCCACCAATATATAACCTGCATTATTCGGGCCTCTCCAGTCGTTTGGATAGATTTTAATAAATGAGTTGTAAACCGAAAGCTGATCATCCATACTTTCGAATAAAGTGGCTGCATAAAGCAATTCAGCCGGATTTAAAGACGAAGGATTTGATTTTGCCAGTGCCTTGAGTTCGTCGTCAGTTTTTCCGATCATGTCAACACTTGTGGTCATTTTTGCCCTTCTGAGTTGCGGAAGAATGTCGTTGGCAACATCGGTGAATGCCTGGCTCAGGTTTTTGATCTCACGTTCCCTGACTTCGGGATCATTGTACATCGAAAGCACCCTTAAAATCAGATCTTTATCCTGAATATTTGATTTTTCCATCAATGCTTTAAAACCGTCCCAGTCTTCAGGAGTGTATTTTGATTTCAGTTCAATGTTAACTCCGGCTTCCTTAAGTTTCTGGGCCAGAAATGCAGTCGAGGTTTCTTTACGTTTTGCTGCAAGTTCGGTATTCAGATCAATGGTACCATCAGGCGAAGCGTAAGCAGCCACTTCCACTCTCTTTAAATCAATCTTTTCGTCTTTATTGGCTTTTTTAGTGTAATCTTCAAGCGCAACAACATCTTTTTTAGTGGTTTCTTCCTTTCTGACATCTGATTTATTGATCAGGTAAAGGATATCTGCCATCATTTCATCGGCTACGATTCTTTGAAACGGATCGATATTCGGATCATATTTTCCGGTTGTATTTGCTTCGCGGCGAACGCCCAGAATTGGTCTTGGTTCATTAACAACCAGTTCGCTTGTGGCAATAACACCTCTCGCAATTCTTACAGGTGCAAAATCCACTTTTTTCTTTCCTTTCGAAGCTGTCATATTCATGTAAAGTTCAGAAACGCTCATGGCTTTGTCATACGTGGTACCGTCCTTGTACGATACACTGCCGCCTGCAGAATAGTTGATCACCTTGTTATTGGCTTTAACACTTTCTCCCTGCACAGCAGCCGGTGTGAATGTCTTGCTGCCTTCGGCATATTTTAATACAGGCGTGGCAACAATGGTTGCCTTTTTATTAAAATATTTGGCCGGATAACGGGTATCGATATTAAAATTAACTTTACCTGCATGGCTTTCAAGCATTTCAGGTGTTACCTTAAATTGGATCTGACCGGCATTCTTCTTCATTTTATTCAGGCCTGAACACCCTGATAAAATCCCAATAATCAACAAAATAAAAAGAGGTTTAAGGCATAATTTATTCATAGCATTATTCATTAATAATTGTACAGAAATTTAATTTCGCCGCAAAAGTAGAAAGCTTTTTCTTATTTAAAAATGAAAAACTGAGATTTTAACCCAATATTAACCGGTTCATCCCTAATTTATAATTGCACTCAAAAACAGCGTGTTTCAATTGAAGATAATAGTCTTTGTTTTCAACAAAATCAATATTGTTGACATCGATCAGCAGAACAGGGAAAGTGTTTATCTGTTTTAAAAAACCAAAATAACCGTTTTTGATTTTTTCAAGATAATCAGCCGGGATGTTTAGTTCATATTCACGCCCCCGGGTTTTAATATTTTTCAGAAGTTGATTGGTGTCAGCATGTAAATATACATACAAATCGGGTTTTGGCATCGATTCAAAAACAATATCAAAAATCTGGCGAAATAACTTGTATTCGTCGTCTTTCAATGTATTTTGGGCAAAAATCGCCGACTTTGCAAAAAAGTAATCCGATATGATCAGCGATTGAAACAGTTCGGGATTGAGCACATGTTTTTTGATCTGAGAATACCGATCAGCAAGAAACGATAATTCAAGCGGAAATGAATATCGTTCCTGATCTTTGTAGAATTTCGGCAAAAAAGGATTATCGGCAAACTGTTCCAATACAAGTTTTGCATTAAACTCATCGGCAAACATTTTGGCGAGCGTTGTTTTACCGGCGCCTATATTTCCTTCAATAACAAGAAACCTCATTACATCAATTTGTTTTCCAATTTAACTTTTAAATCCTTTTGTCTTCCTCTTAAAATCCCGGCTACAATAAAAAAGGATAAAGCGAAAACATACATAGTAGTTTTAAATTCAGGAAGAAAGAATGAGAGCAGAAAACCAACCAAAAATCCGGCAATAAGACCAAATAATGTGTAAAGTCTTACAAACCAGTTTGTTTTGAATAATCCATGTTCTTTACGCATGTGTTTTGTAAGCCTTCCTGCTAGCCTGTCATATTCTCTGCGCGAATTACCCGGCACTTCAAAGGCTTCATCGATTTTGCCAACCATATCCTCAATTTCAATTCTCTGTTTATCACAAAAAGAGCATGATTCTGAGAATTTTTCCACCCGGGAAATATTCCGTTTAAATACATCCACATGAAAAGACTCCCTGTGAGCTGACTCCTCCATGTTTTTGCCGATTGAATTATTTATTTTTTCCGACCACTCTCCCATTTTTTTATTCCTGAAACTTTAATTATGCTTTCCTTTTCAAAAGTAGGAATTAAAGATTGAAAGCAACAAAAAAACCGTCCTTGAATTGAACGGTTTTTTCAGCTTAATGACAGCTTATAAAACTGTATTTTTTATTCGTTATTGCGGTGCGGTGGCCTGTTTCTGTTGTCCCTGCGATCGTTGTGGCGGTTAAAATCACGATGGTCGTCCCTTCTTGAATAATCGCGCCTGTCGCCACCCCTGTCTCCACCTCTGTCATCGCGGCGTTGAGGGCGATCTTCCCTTTGAGGTTTTTCAATGTAACCTTCAGGCTTCGGTACTAAAACCTTTCTCGAAAGTTTCAGCTTGCCGGTTTTTTCATCCACACCGATTAGCTTCACTTCCATCATATCTCCCACTTTCGTGAATTCTTCTGCAGATTCCACACGTTTCCAATCCATTTCAGAAACATGAAGCAATGCTTCTTTTCCAGGCAGAATTTCGATAAAAGCTCCGAAGGAAACAACAGATTTTACTTTTCCTGTATAAACTTCTCCGATTTCAGGAACTGCAACAATTGCTTTAATTCTTGCTTTGGCAGCCTGAATTGGTTCAAGTCCGGCGCCTGAAATCTCAACAATTCCGTAATCATCAATTTCCTCGATTACAATAACTGTCTTGGTTTCTTCCTGAATTGCCTGGATTACTTTTCCACCGGGTCCGATTACCGCTCCAATCATGTCTTTTGGAATCTGAATGGTTTCAATCCGCGGTACATTTGGTTTGAAATCAGGACGCGGTTCAGGGATAATTTCCAGGATTTTACCAAGAATGTGCAAACGCCCTTCCTTTGCCTGTTGCAAAGCCTGGGCAAGAACTTCGTATGATAATCCGTCAATTTTAATGTCCATCTGGGTGGCTGTGATTCCGTCAGCGGTACCTGTAACTTTAAAGTCCATATCTCCCAGATGATCTTCGTCGCCCAGGATATCAGATAAAATGGCATATTTACCGGATGCTTTTTCAGAAATTAGTCCCATCGCGATTCCAGAAACCGGTTTTTTCATTTTTACACCGGCATCCATCATTCCCATGGTACCTGCGCAAACAGTTGCCATCGAAGATGAGCCATTTGATTCGAGAATATCGGAAACGACGCGCAAAACATAAGGGAAACCGTCCGGAATCATCTTCTTCAAAGCACGTAATGCAAGGTTTCCATGACCAATTTCGCGGCGGCCGGTTCCTCTTGGAACACCTGCCTCGCCAACCGAAAATGGAGGAAAGTTGTAATGCAACAAGAATTTCTCCGTTCCCTGGAAAGTCACAGCATCAATTTTTTTGATGTCCATTTTTGTTCCCAGTGTAACCGAAGTAAGTGACTGGGTTTCGCCTCGTGTAAAGATTGCCGAGCCATGCGATCCGGGCAAATAATCAACTTCGCCCCAGATCGGCCGGATTTGTTTTGTATTTCTGCCATCGAGCCTGATCCCTTTATCAAGGATCATTTTGCGCATGGCTTCCTTTTCAACATCGTGATAATATTTTCTGACCAGGTTTTCATGCTGGTCAAAGTCGATCTCCCCGTTTCCGGCATTGGCAGTTTTATATTCTTCAATGTAATCATCAACCAGCTTTTGAAAAGTCTCTGTTCTTAAGGTTTTATTGGCGATCTGCTGTTCGCAAATTGCAAAGCATTTGTTGTAAAGATCGGCATGCACTTTTCCACGGATCGCTTCATCGTTCACTTCGTGGCAATAAGTCCGTTTTACAACACCGAGTTCGGCTGCCAGTTCATCCTGTGCCTTACAATGTTTTTTAATTTCTGCATGTGCAAATTTGATGGCATTCAGCATGACATCTTCCGAAACTTCATTCAGTTCGCCTTCAACCATCATAATATTTTCGAAAGAAGCGCCGATGATCATGTCGATATCCGATTCAGCCAGTTGTTCCCGGGTCGGGTTGATCACATATTCACCGTTGATCAATCCGACTCTCACTTCCGAGATCGGGGTTTCAAACGGAACATCAGACACTGCTAATGCAGCAGAAGCTGCCAATCCTGCGAGTGCATCGGGAAGATCGGACTGATCAGCAGAAATTAGCGAAATCATCACAGCAGTTTCGGCATGATAATCGGCAGGAAAAAGCGGACGCAGCGCACGGTCAACAAGACGGGCCACCAGAATTTCCTCATCGCTGGGGCGTGCTTCTCTTTTTAAAAATCCTCCCGGAAAACGGCCGGCTGCCGAAAACTTTTCGCGATAATCAACTGAAAGTGGCATGAAATCCAGATTCTCTTTCGCTTCTTTTGCTGAAACCACGGTGGCAAGCAGCATTGTATCACCCATTCGGACAACAACCGCTCCATCGGCTTGTTTTGCCAGTTTCCCGGTTTCAATGGTAATGATCCTGCCATCAGCAAGTTCAATTTTTTTAATTGTTGGGTTTACCATAATGTTTAATAAAAATAAATGTTTAAAAAATTACAATGGGTGGTGAGGTTTTGCAATTTACAAAAAAGAAAGGCAACACTCTGCATTGCCTTTCTTTTATTCTTTACTTACGTAAGTTCAATTCTTTAATAATCGACCGGTAACGCTCAATATCTTTTTTAGCAAGATAATCGAGTAAACTACGACGTTTACCTACCAATTTAATCAGTGCGCGACGGGTACTGTTATCTTTCTTGTTTTCCTTCAAATGTTCGGTCAGGTGATTAATCCTGAACGTGAACAATGCGACCTGACCTTCTGCACTACCTGTGTCTGTTGCACTTTTGCCATGTTGGGCAAAAATCTCTGCTTTTTTTTCTGATGTTAAATACATTTTAAAGAACTATTATTTTGTTATACAATGTTTAAGCCGCAGCATTGCGATAAATAACAACAGCTTAAAATTAACTGGCCGCAAAAGTAGATAAAGTTTTTTGATTTACAAACAGATAATCAGCACAATTCATTAATTAAACTTAAATTCAACCAGGCTCCTAAATCCCGCTAAAATCAACCCCTTCAAAAACGACTGAAGGCACGAGCCACGAAGAATTTTCGTTGATATCATTTCCTGTTTCAGCAACACCAGACCAGAGTTCTTTCATATTTCCGGTGATATTCATTTCCGAAACCGGCTGCTTTATTTCGCCGTTTTCGATTAAAAAACCCTCGATCCCAAACGAAAAATCGCCGGTCGATCCGTTGCTGTTTCCGCCATTGAAACCGGTAACCAGAATTCCTTTCTTCACCGAGGAAATCAAACCCTGCAAATCCTTGTCCCCCGTCTCGAAAACCAGATTGGTGGTGCTTCCGCTGGTAGGTTCCATTTGCAGTTTTTTGCCGTAATAAGTATCGATGTAATAAGTTTTTAAAACTCCTTTTTCAATCACAGGACGAACCTTTGTTGCAAGGCCTTCACCGTCGAACAAACGAGAAGCTCTTCCGCCAACAATAAACGGATCGTCGGTAACTGTAAGTTTATCTGAAAACACTTTCTGGTCGAGTTTATCAATCAGAAATGAATTTTTTTGCTGAATGGAAGAACCGTTCATCGCCTGAAGCAGCGGGCCGAATAACCTTCCAACCTGTCTGTTTTCAACAACCATTGTCATTTTTCCGGATGCAATTTTTTGCTGTCCTATTTTGTTTAATGCTCTTTTTAAAGCAGTGTTTCCGATGTTCTCTTTTTTGAGTTTGTCAAAAAATATGGCGCTTTCATTCCAGTAAGATTCAGGACGGGCGTCTCCGCCTTTCACCGAAACCGATGCGTACAAACCAAAACTTGTATTCGAACTGTCCCCTTCAAAGCCGTTACTGGTTACCATCACCATTTCATCAATTCCATCATAATAACTTGAGGATACTGATATTATACGATCATCTTTCCCCAAAACTTCCTTTTCAACGGCAAATGCAAGATCGATCTTACTCTGCGGATTGACTGCTTCGAAATTGTTATCGATGATTTTCAGATCGGAATAATTTCCTTTAAAATATAATCCGGGATCCGGGAGAGTCCGGAATTCATCTTCCGACAAAAAACGGGTTCCTTCAATTGCCTGTTCGATAAATCGTGCCAGTTCTTCCTTTTTAAGCCGGTTTGTCGAATGTGCCGAATATTTTTTATCTACAAATAACCTGATGGTCAGACTACTTTGAATGGCCTGTTCCAGTTTGTCAATTTTTTCCTCGCGTATCTCAACGCTGCTGCTCCGGCTGTTGGCAATGCTCACGCTTGCCTGCTGTGCACCTTTTCCGAGCGCATGATTTATTGCCCATTTTGCCAACGTATATTTTTCTTCTTTTGTCATTTCTTTTCACTTTAAACTTTGAAATCTTTTTCTTGGTTAACTAAAATTTTTAGTCTTCCTATTCCTCCCCCGCGGGGAGGTCAGGAGGGGCTTTTTTAAGCATTTGTTCCTCCAACTGTAAGTTTTTTAACCAGAACTGTGGGTAAACCACAGGTAACCGGCACCGACTGACCGTCTTTTCCGCAGGTCCATGTACTATTATCGATGAGAAAATCTCCGGCTGCCATCGAAATATCGGCCAGAGCCTGCGGTCCGTTACCAATTATGTTAATGTCTTTGATTGGTTGGGTAAGTTTTCCCTTTTCAATGAGATAACCCGATTTCACGAAAAAAGTAAAATCGCCGGCGCCAATTTGCACCTGTCCGTTACTGAAGTTATCGACGTAAACACCATATTCTACATTTGAAATAATTTCATCTTTTGAGTGAGGCCCGGGTTCCATGTATGTAGCCCTCATTCTTGGAATCGGAATGTTTCTGAATGATTCACGTCGCCCGTTTCCGGTCGGATTGACCTTGTAAAATTCAGCACTGATCCTGTCGTGTATGTAACTGTTCAGGATTCCGTCTTTAACAAGAAATGTTTTTTCAACATCATTCCCTTCGTCATCGATATTAATTGAGCCACGGTTGTTACCCAGAGTTCCGTCGTCCACAATATTGATAAAACTTTCGGCAACTTTCTTGCCCATTTTATCACTGAAAATTGAAGTTCCTTTACGGTTAAAATCGGCCTCAAAAGTGTGACCGATTGCTTCGTGAAGTAAAATTCCGGAACCCCCGGCGCCCATTACCACAGGCATTTCGCCGGCTTTTGGCTTTGTGGCCTCAAACAACAGATTGGTCCTGTCAACCACTTCCTTTGCCAATTCGTCAACCAGGTTATCATCGAGCCATTCAAATCCTTTTCTGAACGAACGGGCAGAGTACGAATTTTCGATTTTATCTCCCTTCTGCATAACGCAAACCACTCCAAAACTTATCATTGGCCGGTAATCGTGTGTAAGACGTCCTTCTGAATTATAAAAAAGAACATAACTGGTTTCATCATTCAAAAAGGCATTTACCTTAATCACTTTCTCATCGAGTCCGAAAACCTTGTCGTTGATCTTTTGTACAAAAGGCACTTTTTCTTTTACCGATACATCGTCCCAACGCTTTGAAATTTTGTAATAATCAGAAGGAATCTTTTCAGCGACAGAACCTGATTTGAATGATGATTTCCGGTTGGCAATGCTGGCGGCCATTTTCGCGGCATTCATCATATCATCCATACTGATATTTTCGGAATAGGCAAATCCTGTCTGGTCGCCTTTCAGCACCCTGATTCCCACTCCATAATCGATGTTTGAATATGCGCGGTTTACCTTTTTATCTTCCAGACTGATGTTGTTCGAAATTTTGTGTTCGAAAAACAAATCTGCATAATCGCCACCTTTGCTCATTGCTGTTGCAATTACTTTTTGCAGCATTTCGGCTGAAACTTCAAAATGATCTAAATAATTTTTCACACTTTCTGAAATTTGAATGTTCTGGTACGACTGCAGAAAAGGTGGTATGATCATACTGCCCGCAAATGCAGCGCTGCCCGTTTTAATAAAATCCCTCCGGTTAGAGTTCATGTTGATAGTTTTATTTTTTGTTAAAGTAAAACAAATATGGTATTAACTGAAAAAAATGAAAATTGTTTTATGGATATGACTTTACCTGTTCAATTTTATTACTGAACTGGTAAAATTTATTTCGCGACAGTCTATGATAATCAAAAATACTCACCCCTGTATTTTAAGGGGGTGCTTCAAAATAAAATGTACAATTATTAAAAATACATTTATCAAAATATAAGTAATTATTAATTTTTTAATAAATAGATTGAAAAATGGTATGTTTAAAAAGGGGGTATTGATAATTATTGTACTTTTAATGTAAATTTTGTATTAATTTTTTACAAATTGTCACAATTACAGCTTAAAAATTTTCATCTGATCATATTTTTGCATCAGAAAAAAAGAAAAAATTCATATTAACTAATTTATTTATTACAACATGAAATCAAAATTGGAATACATTTGGCTGGATGGTACAGTACCAACACAGAACCTGAGGGCAAAAACCCGTTTGGAAGAAAATTTCAGTGGCAAACTGGAAGATTGTCCGGTTTGGTCGTTCGATGGTTCTTCTACCAATCAGGCCACAGGTGGGTCTTCTGACCTTTTACTTAAACCTGTATTTATTTGTCCTGATCCCGACCGTAAAAACGGGTATCTTGTTATGACCGAAGTTTTAAATGCCGACGGAACTCCGCACGCAACCAACGGCCGTGCACACATTGAAGCTGAAGATGAAGATTTCTGGTTTGGTTTCGAACAGGAATATTTTCTTTATGATCCGCAAACACGTTTACCGCTTGGTTTCCCGGCAGGCGGATTCCCGCTTCCGCAGGGACCTTACTACTGTGGCATCGGTGGTTCAAAAGCATTTGGCCGCCAGATTGTTGAGGAACATTTAGACCAGTGCATTGAAGCAGGACTGAACATTGAAGGCATCAATGCAGAAGTTGCAGCCGGACAGTGGGAATTCCAGATTTTTGCAAAAGGTGCACACAGTGCAGGAGACCAGATCTGGATTGCACGTTATTTAATGGAACGTACCGCCGAAAAATATGGTGTAGATGTTGAATGGCATCCGAAACCGCTTGGCAAAGACCTCGACTGGAATGGCTCGGGAATGCATGCCAACTTCTCGAATGGATTAATGCGTACCTGTGGTGATAAAAATGTATTTACGGCCATTTGCGAGGAATTTGCAAAACATATACCGGAACATATTGCTGTTTACGGCGCTTACAACGATCAGAGATTGACCGGCAAACACGAAACTGCTTCAATCAACGATTTCAGTTATGGTGTTTCCGACCGTGGTTCTTCAATCCGAATCCCGGTAGGTACTGTGGAAAATGGTTGGAAAGGCCGACTTGAAGATCGCCGTCCTGCCTCAAATGCTGACCCGTATAAAGTTGCTGCTGTTATTATTAAAACAACGCACAAAGCAGTTGCTAAAATGTAAACTGATTATTCAAAATACCATGAAAAAGCTGTCTTATAGGCAGCTTTTTTATTTTTCGATAATTTTTATTCCACCACCGCCGAATCACATATATAAGTGGGGATAATCCCTGAACTGCTG
>JBBIPU010000074.1:0-12243 GCA_037442685.1 Draconibacterium sp.
GCCGAAGTGGCAGAAGTAGTGTTCCCGGTGTGACAGTCGGAACACTGCCGTCCGGCATGACCATTGGTAAGAGCAAATCCAGATTTTACAAGATGGTCGAATAAAGAAGGTTTCCATCCGGTTTCAGTATGACAATCCTTGCATTCGGAACTGATTCCCGCATTTGTATGATTGGGATTGACTGCCTGCTGGTAATTGGTTAAATGACAGGAATTACACAATGGCGAAGTTCCGGAATAACCGTTTTTATGGCAACTGGCACAATCGGTCTGAATATGGGCTCCCTTCAGTTGGAATCCTGTAGTAGAATGATTGAACGCCCCTTCCGATCTTCCGTTAGGGTGGCAGCCATAACAGGCAATGCTGTTGTATGAATAACCATTTACCTCACTGTGTTCACCATCCATTTTCGATTTGTTGTGCTCGTGACAATCAACACAAGTGAAAAGTGAATAATTATCGGGCTGTTTATGACAATCGGCGCAACTTTCCCATTCACCTTTATGGCTGCCCGAATAAATCGGAAAATATCCGGCATCGTGAATTTCAAATTTGGCAGGTTTCCAGTCAGGATTTGTGGTATGACATTGTGTGCAGACCGTTGAAAAATCAGGTTGTTTGTGTTTCGGATTTGTTGCCGACTCAAAATCCTGCTGATGGCAACTGTAACATTCGGGCGAAAGAGGTTCAAAAACATTGCTTTTATGACAGGCGGTGCAATCGTTGATCTGGTGGCCCAAGGTCAAGGGAAAGAAATCGTGGTTAAATCCGGTTGACGACCATTCAAAAGCATCAATCCGGTGGCACTGAACACAGTCAGTCGATAATCCGGTTTGTTTGTGATTGGGTTCAGTAGTTGCCTCGTAATCGGTTTTGTGACAATCGTAACAGGTAATTCCAAGTTGCTGAAATTCAAGTTTTGAGGAAGAAATGTGGCACGCCGAACAGTCGGCAGTATTGTGAGCGCCCAAAAGCGGGAACCGGCTTCGTTGGTGGATTTCAGTAATATTGGTTACAATCCATGATTTTGGAGTATGACATCTTGAGCAATCGTTGCCAACTGTTGTATTGTGCAGGTCGGCGTGGCAGGCAGAACAATTGGTTTTAGCTTCCGAAAAAACGAGTGATGTGTGACATTGCCGGCAATTCACGGTTGTGTGCTGCCCTTCGAGTAAGAATTTTGTTTTGTCGTGGTTAAACACTGCATTGGCAGCGTATTTCCAACCTTCAGTAGTGTGACAATCATCGCAACTGTACTTGAAATCTTTCCCGTGCGGACTGTCCTGTCCCCACAAAAACAAGGGGGCCAGTAACAAAAGAATTAATGACAAGCGGCGCATGTGATATCTTTAAATTTGTACTGAATATACTTTTCATTCGCACCATCTGCGGGTTTGTGGCATTTGTTGCAAGCCACACCCTGATGTTTTCCGTCGAGCTTAAAGCGGGCACTGTCGTGACTGAATTTCTCTGCTTTCCAGTTATTAAACGCATGGCAACGCCCGCAATTGTTTAGTCCTTCCGTTTCAAACTGTTTTTGATGAATATCGGTGTGGCAGCTTTCACATTTTTTCTGAAAATTTTTGAAATTCTGCACAACATTTTCACCGGTTTGTTTGAAATGGCAGCTTTTACAGGTGTTTTGGGCATGTTTCCCCAACAAAGGGAAGTTTGTTTGTGAATGGTCGAAATTCACCTGTTTCCAGTTTTCTATGGAATGGCACGATTTACAATTGCCATCCTGCAAATATTTTTCGCTGATAAAATCTTTGTGAAAATTCTCGTGACAATCGGTGCAGCGCGCTCCGGAAATTCTGAAATTCCACTCGGTAGTTTTTTTGTGGCACAGGAAACAGGGAGTTGCCAGGTGTCCGCCTTCAAGCCTGAACCCTGAAAGATTGTGTTTTTCGATGCTGTACAAAGAAGGACTGAATTTTTCAACCGAATGACATTGTTCACAATCCGGACTTTTTCCGTTTTTCAGGAACTGGCCTTTGTGATAATCAGCGTGGCAATCGGAACACAATTTGTGTTTCAGCGTTGCAGTCAGACTTTTAGTATGACATTTTTTACAATCAACATTTACATGGCTGCCCCTAAGCGGAAAATCGGTGTTATTGTGATTGAAACCTCCTGTGGTTTTTACTTCGTGAAATGAAAATTCGTTGTGACATTTCCGGCAATCGCTGCCAAATTTGTTTTGGTGAACATCAGTGTGGCAACTGGTGCAATTATCATATTTCACACCCGCAAATTGCTGAAATTTCGAAGTTCCGGTGGTTTCAATTTTATGGCAGGCTTCACATTTTACAGCTTGATGTTTTCCCACCAGCGGGAATTTTGTTTTTGCATGATTAAAACCCGGTGCAGGTTTAAATGCCTCGAAATTGTGGCAGTTGATACATTTCGCAGACAGCGTTTTCCGGTGATAATCATCGTGACAATTCAGACATTCGGTGCCAAGCCCCAGCCACGAATTGCTTTTCTTTTGCGATATTTTGCTGATGATTAACGATTCTTTATGGCAACTTTTACAGTCGGCTTTTGCGTGCTTTCCTTCCAGTTTATAACCCGCAAGGTTGTGATTGAAACTTTTTTCATTAAAACGGATCACCTGAAACCCGGGCCCGAAATGCTCGCCGTGGCAGGTGGCGCATTTTTTCCCTTTTACTTCTGAAGATGCATGATAACCATTGTTTTGTGACATCAGGTTTTTTATTTCCTTGTGACATTCCAAACATTTTGAAGTGGTTTCCTTTTCGCCCAAAATATGGCATTTTGTACAGTTCGACAAACCATCGAGATGAGCGTGTACTTTCGAGAGTTCACCCGGCGAAAGCTGAGCAGAAACAGGTAAACTGAATCTGATCAGCAACAAAAGCAGGGCAATTATCTCCGGAAACCTTTTCATCTTTCAGTTTTTGGAATGTTTCAGAATTGCTTCCCCAAATTTACGGGTAATTTCAATACCTGCATTTTTCAGAAATTCAACCGGCAGTTCTCCTCCCGCAAAAATATACACGAGGTCATTTTCCAATTGCTGCATTTCTTCTTTTCCTTCAATCTTCAGAATCACTGAATTGTCGGTAATTTCAACCAGGTTCGATTGCAGCAACACTTTCAATCTGTCAGAAGACGTAGCATTTTGCAGTTTTTCACTGTTCTTTGGTTTTAATCGCGAAAAGGATTCTCCGCGGTACGACAGTGTTACTTCATTTCTGTCCATCAAAAGAAGGGCTGATTCAATAGCCGAATCACCGCCACCGACCACCATAATTTTTTTGTTTTCAATCAACTCGGGTTCCAGCAGCCGGTAAGCCACTTTTTGCAGGATTTCGCCCTGAACTCCCAGTTTCCTTGGCGATCCTCTTCTTCCAATTGCCAATAAAACACTCCCGGTTGTAATTTTTCCCCCTCCATTTGTAACCACCGTAAATCCTTTGGCAGATTTTTCTATTTTTTCAACTTTGCTGTTTTCGTGAATGGTTATTCCATGTCTGTCGATAACGCTGTTCCACAAATCGAGTAATTCAGATTTCGAGGTTTCAGATAATTTAACCTTGCCGTGAAGCGGAAGATCCATCGGAGAAGTCATGATGATTTTTGAGCGTGGAAACGTAAAAACTGTTCCTCCTAACGTGTCCTGTTCGAGTGTAAGCGATTTCAGTCCCATTTTTTTCGCCTGCAGAGTGGCTGAAATTCCTGCAGGACCGGCACCCACAATAATAATGTCGTATTCATTTTCCGGAGTTTTCAGCAAGGAAGCTGCCATGTTTTCAACGGCCTGTTTTCCCTGTTCCACCGCATTTTTTATCAGGCCCATTCCACCGAGTTCGCCGGCAATGTAAATACCTTTTACATTGGTTTCGAAAAACGGGTTGACATGAGGCAGATCAACGCCCCTTTTTTCGGTTCCGATGTGAAGCGAAATGGCCTGTGTGGGGCAGGCATGGAAACAAGCTCCGTGCCCTACACAGCGGCTGGCATTGATTACCGTTGCCTTCCCGTTTTTGATTCCGAGAATGTCATGTTCGGGACAAGCTTTTATGCAGGCGCCGCTTTGAATGCACGAATTGGGATCGACTACCGGGTGAAGCGAAACAGGCTCGAAAAGTCCATCTTCTTTGGCAATCCTGATTTTTTCCTCCACAACTTTCGAATCCTTTCGCAGTTTCCGGATGTAAAATACGATTGCCACCACCACAAGTAATCCTGCGGAACCGTAAATTGCCAGTTTTTCAATCAAACTTTCCATCGGTTAAAAAATCCATTTGTATCCGAAAAGCACCGCTACCACAACATGAATTATCATGATCAAAAGCATCACCAACGCAAAAGGAAGGTGTGCCACATGCCAGTAACGCAGGTAATCCTGCATGGTCGAAAGCCAGGCAATACGCCTGCTCAATACTATTTCCCCCTTTATCATTCTCATAATTTCATGGTATTCTTTTTGGGGAATATCGGCCGCTTTTAATTTCATTCTTATTTCCGACAACAACCTTTTTTCATGTTTCAGTTGAGGCCCAATTTTCTGAAAAAAATTTCCTTTTGATTCAGTTGCTTTCACATTCAAAGCTTCGCTGAGAAAACCAATCAATTGTGGTTCATTTTTTAATTTCGATTCGATTTGTGCAAGCATGTCGGTTTTTGTCCTTACAATTTCATTTCGCGACATTTCGCGGCCTTCGATGGTTCGTGGAATCTGCAGGTAAATAAAACGGCCAAGCACACCGCTTGCCACCACAGCCACCATGCTCCAGAAACTGACCGACACAAGTCCGCCGAATTTAAACGAGGTGTGGAAGAGAACAAGAACCGGTCCCAGTGTACAAAGGAAAATATGAAATTCGAGCCAGTGTTTTAAGGTTCCAAGTCGCGAAAAAAGCCTGATTCTTTTGCGGGCCATGTAAACCAGCACCCCGGTCAACATAAAAAACGAACCGGCAATCCCGATTCCGTGGCCAATCAGTCCACTCGGTTTCAGCAAATCATTTTTTTCATGGCCAAACCGCACCTGAAGGTCAATCGTGTAATACGACCACCCGTAAACTGCCAGCATTACGAACGCAGCTAAAACGATAAAGGCCATTAAAAAGAGAAAAAAACGGTGAATTGATTTGTCCATATTCCTTCGTTTTTGACAAGGATGCGATTCAAATGTAACAATTATTCAATATTATATAAACGCTCCCCTTTCACTTCAATTTTGTTAACCTGAAAATAAATGAAATGATGCATTCAATGCCTTACCTGAAAACCGATAATTTTTGATATTTTCGGAAGGTCAAAATTAATTTGAAAATAAACCATTCAAAACCTGAAAAATGAAAAATCTCTTCCTGAAAACTTTAATTATGTGTAGTTCTGTCGCCTTTTTATCTTGTGAAAAAACTGAAACGGAATGGTCGGTTTATTCACCTTCTGAAAATTTGAAATTCACGTTAAAACAAAACGAAAATCATCAACTGATGTACAATGTTTCAATTGCAGAATCAGGAAAAGCGGATCCCGTAATTGCAGATTCGCCGCTGGGTGTCCGCAGGGAAGATGCTTTGTTTGCTGAAAACCTGAAATTTATTTCAAAGTCGGATATCACTTTGAGTGAAACATTTTCGTTAATAACCGGCAAACGAAAAATCATCAGTTCTGAAGTAAACGAGACAACGATTACATTTGAAAACGAAGGCGGCAGGAAATTAGAATTTATTGCACGTGTCAGCGACGACGGAATTGCTTTCAGATACCGCTTCCCCGAGGTTGACAACAATCTTTTTACTGTGGAAGAAGAACTTACCGGATTTAATATTGCGAGCGAAGGAAAAACCTGGATGGCGCCGTACGATAAAGTAACCACCTATTCTCCGGCATACGAACGGTATTTTGAAAATGGTATTCCTATTGGAACTAACGCTCCCGGTGAAGAAGGATGGTGTCTGCCCGCCTTGTTTCAGACTGAAAAAACATGGATTTTATTGACCGAAGCCGCTCTCGATTCAACGTATTTTGGATTTCATCTGCAATCAAATGCCGAAGGGGGAAAATATAAATTAAGAATGCCGGAAGCCGGTGAAGCAAATAATGTCTGCTCAAATATTCCTTCTTCAGTGCTTCCCTGGTCAACTCCCTGGCGTGTGCTGATCATCGGCAAAAATCTTTCTGACATTGTTGAGTCAGATATGGTGGCCGAACTCAATCCTCCGTCAACGATACAGGATGAGTCGTGGATCAGACCCGGCCGTTCTTCGTGGAGCTGGTGGAGTGACTGGCCAAGTCCGAAAGATTATTCAAAACTGAAAAAATTTGTTGACTTTTCAGCGGAAATGGGTTGGGAATATTCGCTGGTGGATGCCAACTGGGACCTGATGACTGGCGGAAATGTGGAGCAACTTACAAAATACGCAGCTTCAAAAAATGTGGGAATCCTGATGTGGTACAATTCTGGTGGTCCGCACAACGATGTAACCGAACGCCCGCGTGATATCATGAGCAATCCGGAATTGCGCAAAGCCGAGTTTAAAAAACTGGCCGGATGGGGCGTAAAAGGAGTTAAAGTTGACTTCTTTCAAAGCGACAAACCACAGATTATAAAACAATATCTGGACATTTTAAAAGATGCTGCCGACAACAAAATAATGGTGAATTTTCACGGTTGCACCATGCCGCGCGGCTGGAACCGCACCTGGCCTAACCTTGTTTCGACGGAAGCAGTGAGAGGAGCCGAATCGTACGGATTTGACAAGGATTACACTGAAAAAGCGCCCTGGCACAACACTATTCTGCCATTTACGCGTAATGTTATCGGGTCGATGGATTACACGCCGGTTACGTTTTCAAACCAGCAATTTCCTCATAAAACCACTTACGGGCACGAGCTTGCATTATCTGTTGTTTACGAATCGGGGATTTTGCATCTGGCTGATAACTGCGAATCGTACAGGTCGTTACCTGAAGCACCGAAGAATTTCCTGAAAACCGTGCCTGTGGTCTGGGATTCAACTCTTTTGCTTGCCGGCTACCCGGGAAAAGACTGCATGATTGCACGCAAATCGGGTGAAACCTGGTACATTGGCGGAATCAACGGAATAGGGGAAAAACAAACCTGGGAGATCGATCTTTCCCGTTTGGGAAATAAGGATTTTGCAGCTTTGGTTATTACAGACGGAGTAACTGAAAAAGAATTTTCTTCATCTGAACTCAGTCTGAAAACAGGAGACAAACTAAAGGTGGAAGTGTTGCCTTTCGGAGGTTTTGTGGCAACACTGAAATAGATTTACACTTTGGATTTGTGTCAGAAAAACCCGGATTTTGCTTTGGATTTGCATAAAACAATTTATAAACATTTGATTTTAAGTCGCTTAATATCTATTTCATATTTAAACGTTTTAATTGAATTTGAAAAATGATAAAATATAAAATATTGTTCTTCTTAATTTTAGCAGGTTTCACTTTTGTTAATTGTGTTTGCGCCCAGGTTGGCCGGCCTGAATACAACACAGGGAAAGGCTTTTTTGTGTTAGACGGAAAACTGTACGATTCCAGCGGTGCCGAATTTATTCCCATTGGCGCCAACACAGCGGTTTTCTGGCAGTCGGAAGCCAATGCCATGAAATCGTTCCCCGACATGAAAAAGGCCGGGGCAAATTGCGCACGCATTGTTTCTGTTACCAACGATGCCTCTAATTCGTGGTCGTGGCAAAGCAATTTTACCAAACAAAAAGCCTGTGTAAAAGCCTGCGTCGATAACAAAATTATTCCCATTCTCGAATTTCATGATGTTACCTGTGGCAACGGTTACGAAACGGATACAGAAAACAAAAACCTTAAAAGAGTGGTTGATTACTGGTGTTCGCCAAATTTGGTATCGCTTTGTAAAGATTATGAGAAATATCTGATTGTTAACGTTGCCAACGAGTGGGGACCTGCCAATACGTTGTATTGCGACGGATATAAAAAGGCTATTACTGCCATGAGAACTGCCGGCATTAAAAACACCATTTTAATCGATGCCGGAGGTTGTGGCCAAAATCCTACCACACTTATGAATTATGCTCAGGAACTGCTCGATTTCGACCCTGAAAAAAATATCCTTTTTGCCATTCACTTTTATGGACTCTGGATGACCAAAGAAAAAAGCAAACAGGTTTGGCAGTATTATGTGGAAGAATATCTGCAAAAATTCAGGGACAAAAAAATACCTGTGATTGTGGGTGAGTTTGGATGGACTGGCGCTCCCGATAATTTTACTTTGTATGACCCGAAAACTATTATCAGCGAATGCAATAAACACGGAATTGGCTGGCTTTTTTGGGCATGGAACAGCAATCCGGATGAAACTTATTACGACATTGTAGCTAATTATACAAAAGGCTACTCAACAGATGCCGACCTTACTGAACACGGAAAATACATTGTAGAACAGTTTAAAAACAATGCAAAGGGAGCAGTTTCTTTTATCGCCACATCCTCATCAACCATTGAAATTAATAATGAATCCGTAATACACATATTTCCGAACCCAATGTTTTCCAATACCTTAAATATCAATTACCAGAACGTCGAAAGTAAAGCAATTCAGCAGATTCAGCTGAAAAACATCAACAATAGCACGATTAAAAATATTGAGGTTGATGATTTTTTACCTGAGCAACTGGTTATTGACGACGTTGCCGCAGGCACCTATTTCCTGAATTTCAAAGGAACTGCAATAAATTATTCAACGCGTTTGTTGATAATGGATTGAGTAATTTTAACTAAAAAGGATATTGACGAAAGTAGAGTTGAAAACGATTAAAATTTTGCGGAAATGAAAATACTTAAAATTTGGGTTCTTATCCTGTTTGTATTTTACATGGACTTTGCAAAATCTCAGGTCCGACCCAATATCATTCTTATTCTTGCCGATGATATGGGATGGGGAGATTTGCAAATCAATGGAAATAAAGAAGTTAAAACACCTGTACTCGACAAATTTGCTGAAAAAAGCCTGAGTTTCGAAAGATTTTATGTTTGCCCGCTGTGTGCACCAACCCGCGCTGAACTGCTTACCGGGAGATATTTTCTGAGAACCGGCGTATCTTCGGTTGCGCAGGGTTACGAAAATATGAATCCCAATGAAATCACTATTGCTCAGGTATTAAAGCAAAACGGATATGCAACCGGCTGTTTCGGAAAATGGCACAATGGGGCCTATTTTCTGCAACACCCGAACCGAAAGGGATTCGATGAATATGTGGGATTTATGGTCGGCCATCTGGGATATTATTTCGACGCCATTTACCAGCACAACGATGAGGATGTGCAGTCGGATGGTTATTCAACCGACTATTTCACCGCAAAGGCGATTGAATTTATCGCGAAAAACAATTCCAATGTAACCGGCAAACCATTTTTCTGCTATGTTCCGTACAATGTGCCGCATTCACCATTCCAGGTTCCTGAGAAATACTTTAACAAATACAAATCGGCCGGATTAAACGATGAACTCTCCTGCATTTACGGAATGGTGGAAAACATGGATGACAATATTGGATTAATACTTCAAAAACTCGACCAACTGAATCTTACCGATAAAACCATTGTTATCTTTTTCTCCGATAACGGGCCAAATACTTTTCGGTACAATGGAAATATGAAAGGCAAAAAAGGTTCAGTTGATGAAGGTGGCGTTCACCTGCCATTCTACATTTCATGGCCGGGAGTTATTAAAGAAGGAATAACCGATCAGCTTGCCCAGGACATCGATATTTTGCCAACCCTGCTTAAACTTTGCTCCATAAATTATAACCCTGTTTTACCGATTGACGGAAAAGACCTTAGCAATATTATTCTGACCAGGGCTGAGAATTTCGACAGGCACATCTTTTCAAGGCAGGCAAGTTATCCGCTTGAAGGAAGGACCGGATCGGTGCGGAATGACCGTTTCAGGTTAACCGTTACCCCGGATAAAACACTGCTGTACGATTTAAATGCAGATCCTTCGCAGAAAGCTGATGTTTCCGTTGATTATCCTGAAATCGTAAAAGAAATGCTTTCCGCTTATAAAAACTGGGAAAAAGACCTTGTATCTCATTACGAATTGCAAAAAACAATTCAAGCCGGATTCCCGGAAGAAAAAACATTTACTTTGCCCGTTCAGGATGCCATTTTATCGGGGAAGGTAAAATTTTCAAGCATCCATCCCAACCAGTCGCACACCGAAAACTGGGTTCAGAATGGCGACTCTATTTACTGGAAACTCAACATGAACCAGCCCGGAAAATACAGGGTGGAATTACGATACGGTTGCCCCGAAAATGAAACCGGAAGTAAATTCGTATTTTATTCAAAGGCAGGAATGATAAAGTTTTCCATGGACAAGGCGTTCAATTCAGTAATTCTCCCCGACCGTGACTATGTGCCGCGCTCCGAATCGGTGGAACGAACCTGGGGGTGGATGATAATAGGAACCATTTCATTAAAAGAAGGAGAAGAAAAGCTGGTACTCAAACTGACTGAAAAAAAGGGCCCGGAAGCCGGACTGATAAAAGCAATCAGACTTAGAAAACTTTAATATCATTAAATAAACAGGAATATGTATCAAATTAAAATCAGGCAAAAAACTGCATTTACCAAATCCTTAATGTTGTTTTGCATTATTTTGCTTCAGATAAACACATTCGCGAAAATCACACCCGTAAAACTCACCTGTGAATATCTTAAAAATCCTGCGGTTGTGGATGTGCTTCATCCCCGGCTTGGATGGATAAATATTGCAGATGATGATGAACGGGGGCAAACACAGTCTGCCTGGCAAATCAGGGTTTCCACTTCAAAAGACAATCTGGAAAATCCAGATTTGTGGGACAGCGGAAAGACAGAAAGCAGCGAATCAAATCGAATTGTTTATGCAGGAAAACCAGTGACTTCGCGCACCGAATGCTGGTGGCAGGTGCGGGTTTGGGATAAAAACGGAAAGGTTTCAGACTGGAGCGAACCTGCTTTCTGGCGCATGGGAATTCTGAATCAGGCTGAATGGAAAGCCAAATGGATTGGAGCGCCTTGGCAGGGCGAGGAAACTTTGCCGAAACCAACAAATCCGGGGGCTAAACTTCCCGAACAGTTGCCACCTCCGGCGCCAATGTTCCGTAAGGATTTCGAGGTGAAAAAGGAAGTGGTGAAGGCTGTGGCTTTTGTTACCGGATTGGGTTATTTTGAATTTTTCCTGAACGGGCAAAAAGTGGGCGACGATGTGCTGGTGCCGAACCAGACCAATTACGGAAAACGGCCCGCCCTCATCAACGAAGGCATTCCGCTCGATGACAATTTCAGGGATTACAAAGTGATGTACCTGGAATACGATATCAAAAAACAACTCAGAAAAGGGAAAAATGCTGCCGGAAGTATGCTGGGTAACGGTTTTTACAATCCGGCTAAATACTGGGCTTTGGGATACGGAACTCCCCGGTTCCTGGCGCAGATTTACATCACTTACACCGATGGAACCGAAGAAATAATTCTGAGCGACGAAAGCTGGAAAGCAGCCAAAAGTCCCATCCTGATGGACATGGTGTATTACGGCGAACATTACGATGCCCGCCTGGAGCAACCCGGCTGGAATAATCCCGGTTTTGATGATTCGGCATGGCAAAACGCAGTCATAAGAAAAACGCCTGAAGGAAAATTGATGGCGCACACAGCCCACACCGATAAAGTAATGGAGCAACTAAAACCCGTTACAATTGAGAAACTTGAAAACGGAAATTATAAAGTCGATTTTGGTGTTGAAGTTTCGGGCTGGGTAAAACTACACAAAGTAAAAGGACCCGCCGGGCAAAAAATCGACATTAAATATCTCTGTACAACCTATTCAGGAGACAATTCCTATATTTTCAGCGGGATAGGAGAAGAAACTTATGCTGCGCGTTTTAACTGGTTTGTTTTCGATGGCGTTGAAATCAGCAACTGGCCAGGCGAACTCAAACCCGAAATGATTACTGCCGAAGTGGTGCATACTTTTGTGGAGGAATCGGCTGAATTTGAAACTTCCAACCCACTTTTAAATACCATCAACAAAATCTGGCAGCGCAGTCAAACCGATAATATGCACGGCGGCGTTGCCAGCGACTGCCCTCACCGCGAGCGCTCGGCGTACACCGGCGACGGACAGGTGGCATGTGTTACCGTGATGCACAATTTCGATGCACGGAATTTTTATTACAAATGGATTCAGGATATTCTGGGTGCACAGAACGTTGAAACAGG
>JBBIPU010000074.1:12343-16682 GCA_037442685.1 Draconibacterium sp.
CACACTTTTTATTTCTGGCGATGTGCCGATTTTACCGCAAAAGCTGCCAAAGCACTCGGAAAAACTGACAATGCAGCAAAATTCGCAACCCTCGCCGAAAAAACAAGACAAGCTTTTTGGAAAAGATTTTACGACGAAAAAAACGGAACTTACGGAAAAGCCGGAGGTAATATTTTTGCACTGAAAATGGGTGTACCCGAATCGCAATACAGCAACGTAATTCAGGCACTGAAAAATGATATAAAAGCGAACGACGGCCACCTGGATACAGGGATTTTTGGCACACAGTTTTTCTTTGAAGTGCTTGCCGAAAACGGGATGAATAATTTGGCGTACGAAGCCATCACCAAAAAAACACAACCCGGTTACGGCTGGTGGATTGAGCAGGGAGCCACCACCACCTGGGAACAGTGGGACGGCAGCAACTCGCGCAACCACCCCATGTTTGGCGGCGGGCTAGTTTGGCTCTACCGGAAACTGGCCGGCATGAATACTGACGATGAAAACCCAGGCTACCGTAACATTATTTTCAGACCACAACCTGCAGGTGACATCAGTTTTACCAAATATTATAACCAGACAACCTACGGAAAAGCAGGAATTGAATGGACATCGGAAAACGGGGAATTTTCGATGAAAATAACTGTCCCGGTGGGTTGTGAGGCCACGGTTTATGTGCTACTGATGAAGGACAAAAAAATCACTGAAAGCGGAAAGCCTGTGGATAAATCGGAAGGAACCACTTTTTTAAGGGATGAAAACGAATACCGGTTGTTTAGTGTGGACAGTGGTGAATACTTGTTTCAATCACAATAATCCTGATTTTACTTTTCCGACAAAAGAGAATAATTTTAAACACAGAGGATCCACAGAATTACACCGAGTTTCGCAAAGATTTTTTGGTTTGCTGTTCATTGTACATGTCAACAGGCGAATGACGAACCTTGTGGCTAAACTGAATGATTCCATGGAAAACTGATCCGGGAAAATCGCTGATCTGAATGAAGAATTGAATTCAAAACTTTTACCTTTGTCGCCAACCAATTTAAACCTGTATTATGAAATCATTATTATCCGCTATTGCCTTCTTTTTTTTGTTGTTTTCATCTCAACTGACTTCCGGATCGAAACTGATAAAAATAAAAGTGATCGATAAAGACTACCTGATGGTGAATTTTATCGATGGGCAGGTGAATTTCGTGGACGACGGCAAAGGAACCACGGCATTTACTTCAAGCCATGATACCTACAACAATAAAGTCCAGAGGTTTGGATCTGCCCTGAATACCGACAGTGCAGTGGTTTCTGCCAACTGGGTGATCAAATCGGCTGACGACAGCAACTACGGGGAACAGGGGAAGAATCCGGTGGCATGTTACCGCAAATCGAAACTGAACGGTATGGCCGAAATGGACTGGTCAACGACCCTGAATGACTGGAATTACGAATACACCATGGAACACACCATTTACCTGAAACTGCCGCAATCTATGCAACAGGGTAAAACGTACACCATTGTCGTAAATAAAAACACCAGTTCAGACGTGCTTTCACAAGACTTTACCTTTGATATTTTCAACAGCCCCACCGAGGCCATTCATGTCAACCTGGTTGGATATATCAACGATAAAAGCATCAAAGCAGTTGATCTGTTTCAATGGCTTGGAAACGGTGGCGCACGCAATTACACATCGTTTATCGGCAAGAAAGTTTTTGTTTACAATGTTGAAACAAAACAATCGCAACAGGCCGGTACAGTAACATTGTGGAAGAAAAGCGCCACCGAAGCCGGTGGTTATAATCTCACTGCATCTGACGTTTGGAAAGCCGATTTTACAGGATTTTCAACTCCCGGGAAATACCGTGTGGTGATTGAAGATGTGGGTTGCAGCGAAGACTTCGAAATTAAAAACGACATTTACTCCGAACCTTTCAGAATTTCCACTTTAGGATTCTTTTATATGCGGATCGGGCAGGACAGCACTGGTATTCGCCCGGTTCCGCGTCGCCCGCTGTACATTCCTGGCAAATCGCCATCGAATACCAAAGTTTATGTAACCACCATGCACCCCTACCATCCCGAATGGAGCACTTTTTCTTCGGGCGATGTATGGGACAGACCTAACGACTGGGCCCGCTTTGTAAAAACCGGGAGCCCGCAAAATAGCCTGGCTTTTGGCGGACACTCCGATGCGCTTGACTGGGACCGCCATCTGGGGCATATTTCGATTATTTACGATATGCTTCTGCCTTTTGTGCTTACCAACGGTAAAATTGACGACGATATCTTTGGAATTGCAGAAAGCGGAAACGGAATTCCCGATATTCTTGATGAAGCGCAGAATGAAGTCGATTTCTGGCTGCGTCTCCGTTTCGAAAAAGGATACAGCCACGGGATTACCAACCCAAACGGCAGCAACATTCTCTACCAAGCTGATAATACTGCAGTGGCCGCCTGGGCCAGCGCTGCCAGTTCAGCTATGCTTGCATACTGTTTCCGAATTGCGGGAAAGACAGACCTGATGAATACTTACCGCGATTCGGCCGTGATTGCATATAATTATGCTTCAGCTCTGCCCGACCAGATGCTCGATAAAAAACAGGATGTTGCCGAAAGCAGTTTACGGGGAAGAGACCTGAAAATGATGGCAGCTGCTTACCTTTACAATATTACGGGCGAAACAGCATGGGAAGATGCGATGAAGTCGCTGAGCAATGCCACTACCGGCAGTTCAACGGTTGTTTCCAAAGACATGAACCAACTCTGGGGCAGCGTTGCATACATGCTTACCAACCAGCCTGTACATTACACTTCACTTCAGGCAAACATGAAATCATCGATCATCAACGAGGCAAAAAACCTCGAAACCAATTATATCAACACAAGGCCGTCGCGCCGGGCAACCGACAATAATTCGGGCTATTTTAAGACCATGCAGCAGGTGCAGCGAAGCATTGTTGCCCATGCCGTCACAACCAGCGCAACAGAAAAAGATCTTTTCATGAATGCGCTGGTTCTGGAAGCTGACTGGGGATTGGGGCGTAATTCGGCAAATATGATTTACATGACCACTGCCACCACGCCTCTTGCA
This sequence comes from Draconibacterium sp., assembly GCA_037442685.1. GTDB lineage: Bacteria > Bacteroidota > Bacteroidia > Bacteroidales > Prolixibacteraceae > Draconibacterium. The sequence continues at coordinate 15,436 of JBBIPU010000074.1, forward strand.
AATAAACGAAGCATCGAAAATGCCTACACATCGGGCCGCGACGATGGTTCAGCAGGGCTGCACCCCGGCCACACACCGTACATCAACACCGACGACTGGGCGCCCGGAATGGTGATGGGACGGCCAAGCTGGATGACTTCGAAATGTTATCCATCTTATTCATCCTGGCCAAAAGCCGAAAGTTATTTCAATACCCGGTATGTTTGGTCGCACAGCGAGTTTACGCCACAGCAAACCATGCGCGGAAAAACAGCGCTGTACGGCTATTTGTACGGAATAAACAAATCAGGGAGCACCACTTATTCGCCTGAGATAAAGAATGATTCAAAAAATAATGCTTTTGAAATTTATCCAAATCCTGCATCGACTATTGTAAATCTCAGGTTGAACAAAACCATTGAAAATGCCGAGATTTCGGTCATTAATCCGAATGGCACAACATTACTGAAGCAAAAAATGAAAGAAAAAATTCTGCAGATTGATACTGCTCAGTTTGTTCCCGGAGTTTATTTTGTCAGGATTGATTCTGATTCGGAAACTTTTATTCAGAAAATGTTGGTTTACAGATAGAAATCCTGTTTAAAACAATCCGTTTAACTTTAATTCGACTCCTTTTTAACCGGCAGGGTAAAAATAAACCTGCTCCCTTTTCCGGGTTGGCTTTCAACCCTGATTGTGCCACCGTGTTTTTCGACAAACTCCTTGCACAGGATCAAACCCAGCCCGGTTCCTTTTTCACCCATCGTTCCAACTGTTTTGTGCTTGCTATCGATCCTGAATATTTTTTTGATATCATTTTCCGATATTCCAATCCCGCTGTCTTGTACTGCAATTTCGCAAAAATCACCTGCCTTTCTGGCTGATATTGAAATCGTTCCGTTTTCATTTGTAAATTTAATTGCATTGGAAACCAGATTGCGGAATACAGTTGAGAACATATTAACATCGGCTGAAATCCAGATCAATTCACCATCCTCCACTTCAATTTTAATATTCTTTTTTGCACTGGCACCTTCAAACATTCCGACTGAACCGGCAATTTTTGCACGCACTTCAAATATTTCAGGATTAAATTGAATTAGGTTGGCCTGCATTCGTGCCCATGTAAGCAGATTTTCAAGTAAATTGTAAGCATGTTTCGAGGAGTTATTGATGTTTTTTAAATGAACTTCCACTTTTTCAGAATCGAGTTTTTTAAAGTCGGACACCAGAACATCCAGAAATCCAAGAATGATGTTAAACTGGTT
>JBBIPU010000074.1:16782-20890 GCA_037442685.1 Draconibacterium sp.
CCATCGTTACAAATGCAGGCAGCTCTTAAATTAAATTCGAGACTTTGCAATCCATCTTCAAGTGTAAAAGTATGAATAGTATTATTCTCAACCTCGAATTTGCACAGTCCTTTTCCGGTAGCAATCCAGAGGTTATCTTTTTTATCTTTTACGATTTCAAAAATGTTGTTGTTTGGTAAACCTTTTTCCGGTCCGAAATAGGTGATTTTTGATTCCTTTTTGTCATAAATATTCAGGTAGGTACTGGTTCCGATCCAGATTTTCCCATTCCTGTCTTCACACAGCGAAATAATCAGATTGTCGCTCAATCCATCTTTTTCTTTGTTGAAATGTTTCATTTTTTTTGTACCCGGATCATAAACATCAAGTCCACCGGTGGTTGCAATCCAGATCAGTCCTTCAGAATCTTCCAGCAGGCAATAAACAAGATTGGCGCTTAACTGATGATCGTTATCCTGTTCCCTTTGAAATTCCTCAACTGATGAATCTTTCAGGTTAATTCTGTAAAGACCGATCTGAGTTCCGATCCAGTAATTTTCAGCCTTATCCTGAATGATCATGTTTATCCTGACATTATTGAATGCAGGCAGATTCCTGTTCTCTAAAAACCTGTAATAAGGAACGAACCTGTTTGCCGGTTTATCATAAATAAGAATCCCGTCGCGCGTTCCCAGCCATATTCGTCGTTCAGTATCTTTAAAGATCACATGTACAAAATCGTTCGGAATTTTATGATTCCCGATTAAACGTGTGGAAAAATGCTCCACTTCTTTGGTATCCCTGTTCACCAGATTGAGTCCCTGTCCCCAGTTTCCAACCCACAGGATGCCGTCATCATTTTTAAAAAGAGAAGCAATTACATTTCCCAGCAAATTGTAAGAATCGGGCGATTTACTGTTTCGATATACATTAAACTTCTTTTTCTTCAAATCAGCTTTGCTTATTCCCTGCAAGGTACCAATCCAAAGGTTTTCAGATTTGTCGATGAACAACGACTGAACAATATTGTGACCTATTTCGCTGTTTTCGGAAGAGTAATTCTGAAAAATGACCGGATTTTCCGAAACGGCAATAACATACAACCCGTTGCCTTCGGTGCCAACAATTAAATTCCCGGCCCGGTCTTCCATGATTGACCGGATACAAATATTACCGAATGAAAGATTTTCATTGGAACCAGTCCTGAACCGTACCTCTTCGAATTGCCCGGAAGCTTCGTTGAACATAAACAGCCCCGAAGTGGTTCCGACCCAGAGTTTACCTTTTGTATCGTTGTACAAAGCTGAAACACTGACACTATCAATATCTTTTCCATCATAACTGATAAAAGGAAAATAACTGAACTCTCTGGTTTGAAGAGAGAAAGCTGCCAGTCCACATGTTGAGCCTGTCCAGATTCTGCCTTTTTGATCTTCGATGACAGGTATTTTAACATCCTTCACAGCTCCATCGTATTCCAGCTTGCTTGTGTAGTGCGTAAAACTTTCATCTTCCGGATTGTAAACCGAAATTACCGGTGGTGTATTGATAATGATATTTCCGTTTGCCGAACAGACAATATCGTAAATGTACCGGGTTACATCGTGAATAAAGTTGGTCTGGTAACTAATTTGCTGAAATTTATTCTGTTTGCGCAGATATTTGTTTATCCCTCCTTTGGTTCCGATCCAAAGGTCACCTTCCTGGTCTTCAGCGATTGCATAAATCCAGTTGTTCGAAATTGAACCTGAATCGGCAGGATTGGTGGTATAAACATCGAATTTATCGCCGTTAAAACGGTTCAGGCCATTTTGTGTACCTGCCCAGATAAAGCCTTTTGAATCCTGGTAAATACAGTTTACAACACTTTGCGAAAGTCCTTCGTTAATGGTGTAATTGGTAAAAACATAGTGCTGGGCAAAACCATTAACGGATAATATTAACCCGAAAACCAAAATACCTGCGAAGTGTTTCATTTTCATTGCATATCGGTATCCAAATTAATGATTTTGAATCATCGGAGCAAATATTTTTTTGAAAGTTATTGCTTAACAGCAAGTAATTTTAGGGGTTTTAGTTTTTATTATAATCAGTTTCCTTGTCCTTTCCTGATTTCTTCAAGCCTGGTTTTTGCCGGTGGATCGAGCTTAAAAAGGTTGATTAGTTTATCGCAGCAATAATCGTTGCAAAATGCACAACTTTCCAACTTTTTACCGATTGCACACTCCCTGATTCCACATTTCAAACAACCTGAATAAATAACTCGCGAAACTGACCTGCACCCATCACAGTCACCTATTTCTTCAGGTTGGGAATGCACACCGTAATTGTCGGAAAGAATTTTTGCAATCGACTCTCTCATTGCATATTGTTTCGATTTATCCTGTTTCAGAGTTGCCAGATGAATTGGACAACCACCACAATCGAGGCCACAATATGCAATCGTTGTTTCCATAAACCAATTCGAAATGTAAAATTAAAAAACTGATCAGACTTTCAATTTTCTGTTGTTTTTAACAAGTACAGCGCCAATCATTATTATCAAAAGCGACGATCCGACGGAAATATGATTAAAACCTGAACCTGAAAAATAAATGTATGCGTTTAAAACAAGTAAGGCAAGTCCGGCAAAAGCAATGATATAACCCAGCACAAGTTTGTAGTTTTTCATTCCTGTTATTTTTTGAATATCCTTAAATACTACCGACTGCTGCACCGATCGCCATTCCGGCTCCAACTCCCACCGAAGGCCAGAGAGCAATATCGCCGCTCGCCATTCCGATAATTATTCCCGGCAAAGCGCCGGCCGTGAATCCGATGCCTACTCCTATTGCTACTTTGTTCCGTTTCCTGTTTTCAGTTTGATTTTCCATGTGAAGGTTTTTGCATCAGTCTCTTACGGACTTTTAAAATTACAAATGATTATTTGATTTTGAAAGGAACTGACCGAAGTTGCATTAAGTAAATTATGGAAGATTATGGAATAAAGTTCTTCTGACATAAAGAAAAAAGGACATCCTTCGGTTGACGGACATCCTTTCTGTATTTCGTTTTATGAATTTCTGATAATCAGGCTTTTCCTGCAGAACCCAACACGTTGATGTTTTTGTGTTTGTAAAGTTCTTTTAACGAATCGCGGGCCGGACCGAGGTATTTTCTCGGGTCGAATTCTCCCGGATTTTCGGCTAATACTTTACGAATGGCAGCGGTCATTGCAATACGGCCGTCGCTGTCGATATTGATTTTACATACTGCAGAAGCAGCAGCCCTGCGGAGCCATTCTTCAGGAATACCCACTGTGTCTTTCATTTTGCCACCGTACTGGTTAACAAGTTTTACCAGGTCTTGTGGTACAGAGGATGAACCGTGAAGTACGATCGGGAATCCCGGAATACGTTTTTCGATTTCTTCAAGGATATCGAAACGGAGCATTGGCGGAATCAGAATACCTTCTTCGTTGCGTACACACTGCTCAGGTGTGAATTTGTTGGCGCCGTGCGAAGTTCCGATCGAAATTGCCAGTGAATCAACACCGGTTTTGCTAACAAAATCTTCCACTTCTTCCGGACGGGTATAATGAGATTTTTCAGCAACAACATCGTCTTCGATACCAGCCAAAACACCAAGCTCGCCTTCCACAGTTACATCGTGCGCATGCGCATATTCAACCACTTTGCGGGTGAGTTCAACGTTTTTATCGTACGGATGGTGAGAACCGTCGATCATTACCGAAGAGAAACCGCTGTCGATACAGTCTTTGCAAAGTTCGAAAGTATCGCCGTGGTCGAGGTGAAGAACGATCGGAATTTCGTAACCTAGTTCTTTTACATATTCAACAGCGCCTTTTGCCATGTTACGCAGCAAAGTGGCGTTGGCATATTTGCGTGCACCTGATGATACCTGCAGAATCACAGGCGATTTGGTTTCGACACAAGCCTGAAGAATTGCCTGTAATTGTTCGAGGTTATTAAAATTGTAAGCCGGAATTGCGTATCCGCCTGCAACAGCTTTGGCAAAAAGTTGCTTGCTGTTTACAAGGCCTAATTCTTTATAACTGACTGCCATAATATTTTAATTTAAATTGTTAGAACATTTTTAAAGCGGTGTGAAGTTACGACAAAAATCATAA
>JBBIPU010000075.1:0-3274 GCA_037442685.1 Draconibacterium sp.
AAAATTTAAAAAGTATAATAATGAGCAAAACAGCAATATTTTTTGGTCCGTTGAAAGGAGCGGTTAACAGGGTTGCCGATAAACTGAAAGATATAATTGGCGCCGACAAAGTGGTAATGGTGCCGGTAAATACTGCCACTGTGGCCGAAATTGAAAAATACGATAAAATTATTTTCGGAATTTCGACAGTTGGAAAAGAGTCGTGGGATTCAAAATATACTAACCTCGATTGGGCAAAATTCCTTCCTGAAATAGGAAAAACAAGATACGAAGGTAAAACTATCGCCATTTTCGGACTTGGAGATCACGTAACTTATGCAGCCAGTTTTGTCGATCACATTGCTTTGCTTGCCAAAGAACTGATGAAAAACGGTGCAGTATTGACTGGTCAGGTTCCTGCGGGCGATTATGAGTATGAAGAATCTGAGGCAGTGGTTGACGGAAAGTTTCTGGGATTGCCCGTTGATGAAGATTTTGAACCCGAACTGACCGACGAACGTGTTGAAAAGTGGGTAAAACAAATCGCTCCTGATTTTGGATTCTGATTGGTAGCGGTTAAATACCGATGCTGGATACTTGTTTCCGGATTCTGGATTCAGGATACTGGATACTGGATTCTGGGTACAGGAATTCAACCTGCAACCCGTAACCCGTAACCCGCAACACGTAACTTTAAATTGACAAAATGAGTAATTCTCCTTTAAATAAATCTGTTGTAGATGCAAAAATAAAAGAGCTCCGGATTTCGGACGTTGGCAAAGCTTCCATTCGTGAAATTGTTGCTCTGGTAAACCTGGTGGAGGAAGAAACAGGCGTGAAATACATACGCATGGAAATGGGTGTACCAGGTCTGCCACCTGCTCAGATTGGAGTAAACGCCGAAATAGAAGCATTGAAAAGGGGAGTGGCTTCAATTTATCCGGTCATCGACGGGATAAAACTATTAAAAGAACAGGCGGCACTTTTTGTTAAGAATTTCATGAATATCGAAGTAAGCGCAAAAAGTTGTATTCCTACTGTTGGCTCTATGCAGGGCACTTTTTCTGCATTTCTTGCAGCCGGATTTGTTGATAAACACAAAGACACTGCCTTGTTTATTGATCCCGGTTTTCCGGTTCAGAAACAGCAAATGATGGTTCTTGGACTTAAATACACGTCTTTTGATGTTTTTAATTTCAGGGGCGAAAAACTTCGGGAAAAACTGGAAGAGTTTCTTTCAGTTGGAAACATAAATTCAATAATTTATTCAAACCCTAATAATCCTGCATGGATATGTTTCGATGAAGGAGAACTGCAGATAATTGCTGAACTTGCTGATAAATACGATGTTATTGTAATGGAAGACCTAGCCTATTTTGGCATGGATTTTCGCCGCGATTTATCAAAACCCGGTGTGCCACCTTATCAACCGACAGTGGCAAAATACACTGATAATTTTGTGCTTTTTATTTCGAGTTCAAAAATATTTTCGTATGCAGGTCAAAGATGTGGCCTGATGATTATTTCAGATCAGTTGTTTAACCGTGAGTACCCTGATTTACAAAAAAGATTTGACAGTCCGACTTTTGGCAGCACCATCGTTTTACGCCTGCTTTATTCAATCTCTTCCGGAACCAGTCATTCTGCACAATGGGCTTTGACTGCAATGCTCGAAGCGGCAAACAGCGGGAAGTTTAACTTTATTGACGATGTAAAAGCTTACGGAGAGAAGGCAAAGGTGATGAAAAAACTTTTCGTTGGAAATGGTTTCGAAATTGTATATAAAAACGACCTGGATGAACCGATTGCCGATGGTTTTTATTTCACGCTTTCATACCCTGGAATGACAGGAAATCAGTTGGTGGCAAACCTGCTGTATTATGGGATCAGTGCGATTGCATTGGATAATACAGGCAGCGACGAAGAAGGAATCAGGGCTTGTGTGTCGTTTGTACAACCTGAACAATTTGGTGAACTTGAACATAGGTTGAAACTTTTTAATGGTGAATTTGGGGGCAAGGAAGTGTAAGTCAGGAATCCAGTATCTAATATCCAGCTTCAAGATTCCAGCATCCGGCATCTAAAACGATGGATCAAAACAAAGTAATATCGCGTTACAAGTTAACTTTAGAGGTAATCGACAAACTGAATCTGATAAATAAACCTGTCGTTTTACATAAGGGCGAATCGTTTATTGATTACGGTGAAAAAACAAAGCGCATTGGGATACTGTTGAACGGATTATTGTATGCCACCTACATTTCGGATAATGGAACTGAATGGATATCAAGGTTTTTCTTTCCGCCAAACAATTTTATTGTAAGTAATCACGAGGGATTTTATTTTGGAAAAGATTCCACCGAATCTATTCGGGCCTACGAAGAATCTGAGCTGATTTACATTGAAAAAGAAGAGTTTAAGAACCTGCTCGATAACAACCGGCGTTTTGAAAGAACGGTCAGAATTCTGGCAGAAGAAAGTTACATTCAATCGATGGCGCGTGTTCATTCATTTCAATCATTAAATGCCGAGGAGCGAATCAGAAAATTCTTTGCCGAAAATCCTGAGTTAGGTAAAAAACTTCAACGCCAGCATATTGCTTCTTACCTTGGAATACACCGGAATATATTGACACGGTTTCTTTATAAATTATAGAAACGGCGTTTCTTTTAAACTTTCTAAACTACCGTTCATCTTTTAAATAGCAACATAAGTTGCATATTAAATTTTTTTAGAAAAATAGTTTTGCATTGCGAATCAAACAATAATAAATTAAAACGGTTAAGCATTAATCTGAAAGTAAAAAAGTGATTTATTTTAAGGATTTTAACCATAAATAATTATTGTTTCAGAACCTGATTTTTATTTTCTTTTTGGAAGTTTCAGGTTATTAATTTTAAGGCAAAATTGCAGAATTATGGCTAAAGTCAGAGGTGCGGTTGTAGTTGACAAAGAAGGGTGCAAAGGTTGCGGAGTTTGTATTGAAGCTTGCCCTGAGGATGTTTTGCGTTTGCACAGGGAAGTGAACAGTCGCGGCTATCACTATTCATACATGGAAAATCCTGATAATTGTATCGGATGTGCCAATTGTGGCGTTGTTTGTCCCGATACTTGTGTCACTGTTTACCGGATGAAGATTGAATAAGAAATAACAAAATAAGGAATAACAAATCAGGAAATGAAGAACTGATCCGAACAGAAAGCATTCTAAAAACTTTCTCATTTCTTATTCCTTATTCGATATTTGAGATTTTAAAAGTAATAGAATAAGAAATAAGGAATAAGAAATCAGGAA
>JBBIPU010000075.1:3374-20663 GCA_037442685.1 Draconibacterium sp.
AAAACTTTTACATTTATTATTCCTTATTGGATATTTTAGATTCAAAAATAAATAACAATATAAGAAACCAGGAATTAAATGGCAGAAATCAGATTGATGAAGGGTAACGAAGTGCTGGCTGAAGCAACGATCCGCTGTGGTTGCGACGGCTATTTTGGTTATCCTATTACACCTCAGTCGGAGGTGATGGAAACACTGATGGCACGTCAGCCGTGGACAGAAACCGGGATGGTTGTGCTTCAGGCTGAAAGTGAGGTTGCGGCAATTAATATGATTTACGGTGCAGCAGGTTCAGGCAAAAAAGTGATGACTTCTTCATCGAGCCCGGGAATCAGTCTGATGTCGGAAGGGATTTCGTACATAGCAGGCGCGGAATTGCCTTGCCTGATTGTAAATGTTCAGCGCGGCGGGCCCGGACTGGGAACTATTCAGCCATCGCAGGCCGATTATTTTCAGGCAGTTAAGGGGGGAGGACACGGTGATTATAAATTGATTGTTCTGGCTCCCTCTTCAGTTCAGGAAATGAACGATTTTGTTGATCTTGGTTTCGGGCTTGCGTTTAAATACAGAAATCCTGCAATGATCCTGACTGACGGAGCACTTGGACAAATGATGGAAAAAGTGAAGCTTTCGGATTTTAAACCACGCCTGACTAATGAAGAAATTGAAGAAAAATATGGAAGTTGGGCAACAACAGGTAAAAAATCAGGAAGGAAGAAAAATATCATTACCTCGCTTGAGATGGATTCTGAAAAGATGGAGCAAAACAATATCCGTTTCCAGAAAAAATACAACGAAGTAGAGGAAAAAGAAGTCAGGTACGAAGCAATCAGTTGCGAGGATGCTGAATTTGTTTTGGTTGCCTTCGGGACTTCATCGCGTGTTTGCCAGAAAGCAGTTGAACTTGCAAGGGCAAAAGGATTGAAAGTAGGATTGCTCAGACCAATCACACTTTACCCCTTTCCACGTGCAGTTATTAAAGAACTTGCCCGGAAAGTACAGGGTTTTATGTCGGTTGAAATGAGTGCCGGACAGATGGTGGAAGATATTAAACTCGCAGTTTACGAAGCCGGAAGCAACGTTCGCGTGAATTATTTCGGACGGATGGGCGGTATTATTCCAACTCCCGAAGAGGTGGTTGAGGCATTGGAAGATAAATTTTCATGGGAATTGAGTTATGGAGTTAAAAGATCTTATTAAACCTGAGAACCTGGTTTACAGCAAATCGAAAATTCAGGAAGATGTTTACATGCATTATTGCCCGGGATGCTCGCACGGAGTGGTTCATAAAATTCTTTCGGAACTGATTGAAGAACTGGGTATCCAGGAAAAAACGGTTGGAGTTGCTCCGGTGGGGTGCGCTGTTTTTGCTTATAATTACATCGATATCGACTGGCAGGAAGCAGCTCATGGAAGGGCGCCTGCCGTTGCAACAGGAATATCAAGGCTGAATCCTGACAATTTTGTTTTTACATACCAGGGCGATGGCGACCTTGCATCAATCGGCGCCGGTGAAATTATGCATGCCTGTAACCGCGGCGAAAATATACTGGTTATTTTTATCAATAACGGAATCTACGGGATGACTGGCGGACAAATGGCGCCAACTACACTTGAAGGTATGGTAACTTCAACCACACCAATGGGACGAAATGTCGATTTGAACGGGTATCCCCTGAAAATCACTGATCTGATTGCACAATTGCCCGGTACATCATACGTTACACGACAATCGGTTCATACTCCTGCGGCTGTGAGGAAATGTAAACGCTCGATGAAAAAAGCCATTGAAAATGTTCTTGCAAAAAAAGGCACTTCGTTTATTGAGGTGGTTTCCACCTGTAATTCGGGGTGGAAAATGACTCCGGTGGAAGCCAATAAATGGATGGAGGAAAATATGATTCCGTATTATCCGGTTGGCGATTTAAAGGACAGTGTGAAAGGCGCGGTAGCAAAAAACTAAAATTGATGAAGAAATGACAGAAGAATTGATAATTTCAGGTTTTGGCGGACAGGGAGTGCTTTCGATGGGGAAAATATTAGCCTATTCGGGAATTATGGAAGATAAGGAAGTTACCTGGTTCCCTTCGTACGGACCTGAAATGCGCGGTGGTACGGCAAATGTGACTGTAATCCTGAGCGACACCCGGATCAGTTCACCCATCGTAAAACATTTCGACACCGCCATCATTCTGAACCAGCAAAGCATGGACAAGTTTGAAAAATCGGTAAAACCGGGAGGAACGCTGTTGTACGATCCGAATGGCGTGATTCATCCTCCAACCCGGACAGATATCAATATTTATAAAGTTGATGCAACAATTACTGCGGTGGAAATGGGCAACCCAAAGGTTTTTAATATGATCGTTTTTGGTAGTTACCTTAAAATCCGCCCGATTTTAACACTCGACAATGTTGAAAAAGGTTTGCAGAAATCATTGCCCGAACGTTATCATAAAACCATTCCTTTAAATCTTGAAGCCATCAGAAAAGGGCAGGAGATCGTTGAAACGGTGCAGGAAGTTTAATTTGGCATTTCACTATAAATTCTCTTAAATTTAGACTGAAAAATCAGATTCAGTCTTTCAATGCAAAACAGAAATCACGAAAAGGAGAAGAATCATGACCCTGTCGTGAGAACTACGTATTTCAGGTTTTACGAGGAGCTGAATGATTTTTTGCCTTCGGAATTCAATAAAAAAGTTTATCCTTACTCTTTCAACGGTACACCTTCTGTAAAAAATTCCATTGAAGCTATCGGCGTTCCGCATTGTGAGGTCGATCTGATACTGGTGGACGGCATTTCAGTCGATTTTGAATACCGGCAAAAGGGTGGGGAGCAGGTTTCGGTTTACCCGGTTTTTGAATCGCTTGATATTTCACCTGTCATAAAATTAAGGGCAAAACCATTAAGAAAAATCCGTTTTGTTGTCGATGCCAATCTTGGAAAACTGGCAAAAAAGCTCAGGTTACTGGGCTTCGATACAGTTTACCGGAATAATATACAAGACGATGAAATTGTACAAATCTCGATTGACGAAAAACGGATAATCCTCACCCGCGACATCGGGATTCTTAAATGCAGCGAGGTTACCCATGGAACCTGGATCAGAAGCGACGACCCGAAAATACAGGTGAACGAGGTGATTGCCCGTTTGCAGCTTAACAATTCATTCAGACCTTTTACCCGTTGTTCCCAATGCAACGGACAACTGAAAAGAGTCAGAAAAGATCAGTTGAAAAACCGGGTTTCAAAAGATACCCTGAGTTATTACAGCTTGTTCTGGGAATGCCAGACCTGTCATCAAATCTACTGGAAAGGTTCGCATTTCGACAAAATAAACCATTGGATTGAAAAAAAGAGAGACATTTAACAAATCATTACTCAGAAATCAATATAGTTAGGAAAATCTAACTATATTTGGTTTGTGAAAAATCTGACCGATATAATATCTGTGCTTTCCAATTTGTTCGGACAAATGGAGGAAGACGCCAAAATACAATTCAATTTTTCAGATCTTACTCACAATCAGTTAAACTACATCGAACATATTTCGAAGTTGGGAAATCCGAATATCACAGAACTCGCCAGTGTGCTCAAACTTTCGAAACCTACTGTAAAAGTGGCTGTTGACAAGCTGATTGGGAAAGATTATATTTTTAAAGTTCAGTCTGATGAAGACAGGAGAAGTTCGCATTTGCACCTGACAGAAAAGGGAAAACTCATCAACCAGATGCACGATTACGCTCACAAACGGATTGCCGAAACACTTGGCAGAAGATTAAATCAGGATGAATTTAATTCGCTTGTTGAATTATTAAATAAAGTATTGGATTAAAATTTTAACCATTTAGTTAGTAATTACTAACTAAATTAAATCATGACTATGGAATCATCTTTTAAGTCTGAAAGTTACCAGGGGCTTACCAATAAAGAAGTTGAGGAGAAACTGAAAAAGGAGGGTTTTAACGAATTGCCTTCGTCTAAACCCAAAAATGTATTTCAAATTGCCTTGGGCGTGGTTAAAGAACCAATGTTTCTTTTACTGGTTGCTTGCGGAGCTTTATACCTGATTTTAGGGGATATTCAGGAAGGTTTGATGCTGATGGGATTTGTATTTGTTGTGATGGGAATAGAGTTTTACCAGGAAAAAAAGACGGAAAAAGCGCTTGATGCGTTAAAAGACCTGGCAAGTCCCAGGGCGTTGGTAATCAGGGAAGGAAACACTGTCAGGATTCCCGGCAAGGAAGTGGTTACCGGCGATATTGTGATATTACAGGAAGGCGACCGCGTACCTGCCGATGCAATTGTTCTGAGCAGCGTTAACCTGCTGGCTGATGAATCGCTGCTCACCGGCGAATCGGTTCCCGTAAGAAAAAGGGAGTGGAACGAAACTGATAAAAGTTTTATCCCCGGAGGCGATGATATTCCTGTGGTTTATTCGGGTTCGATGATTGTTCAGGGAAACGCGATTGTTAAAGTAACAGCCACGGCAATGAACACCGAAATCGGGAAGATTGGAAAAGCGCTTGAATCGGTGGAGGAGGAGCCAACCAGGTTAAAAATAGAAATGGGCACTCTTATAAAACGACTCGCAATCATCGGAATTTCTCTGTGTGTTCTTGTAATTGCAGTTTATACCCTTACACGGGGAGATTTATTAAAAGGATTTCTGGCCGGTATTACGCTTGCGATGGCAATGTTGCCGGAGGAATTTCCGGTTGTGTTAACCATTTTTCTTGCAGTCGGTGCGTGGAGAATGTCGAAAAAATATGTGCTTACAAGGAAACCGGCAGCAATCGAAACTCTTGGTTCTGCCACAGTTTTATGCTCCGACAAAACAGGTACGATAACCCAAAATAAAATGACAGTCACCCGGCTTTTCAACGGGACTGATTTTTTTGACGTTTCGAAAGAGAATTCTTTCCCCGAGGCTTTTCATGAAATTATTGAATATGGAATACTTTCAAGTCAGACCAATCCGTTCGATCCAATGGAACGGGCAATAATTAATATCGGAGACCAATTTCTCCGCGACACCGAACATATTCATACGGATTGGATTATGGAAAAGGAATACCCTCTTTCGAAGGAAATGCTGGCAATGTCGAGGGTTTTTACGAGGGATGGGAACAGTGAAAAAGTGATTGCTGCAAAAGGAGCGCCTGAAGCTATTTTCGATTTGTGCCACCTTTCTGCTGAAAAGTTTTCGAAATACGAAAAATCAATTGCCGAAATGGCTTCGGCTGGTTTAAGGGTTCTTGGCGTTGCCAAAGCAACATTAAACCACGAAAAGCTTCCGGTCATTCAACACGAATTTGATTTCGAATTTATCGGATTAATTGGTTTGGCCGATCCTATAAGGGAAAATGTGCCACTGGCGGTTGCTGAATGTCATAAAGCGGGAATCAGGGTAATCATGATCACAGGAGATTATCCGGTTACTGCAATGAATATTGGCAGGGAGATCGGGATTAAAAATCCGCATCTATATATTTCAGGGCTTGAATTGCAGGAACTTTCGGAAGATGAACTCAGTGAAAGAATTCGCGATGTTAATATTTTTGCCCGTGTGGTACCCGAGCAGAAGCTGAAAATTGTAAATGCCCTGAAGCACAACCGTGAGATTGTTGCAATGACAGGCGATGGAATCAATGATGCACCTGCGTTGAAGGCCGCAAACATTGGCATTGCAATGGGAGAAAAAGGGACCGATGTGGCCAGGGAAGCGTCGTCGCTGGTTTTGATGGACGATAATTTTGCCTCGATTGTGGGCGCAGTAAAAATGGGGCGCCGAATTTTCGACAACCTGCAAAAAGCGCTGGGTTATATTTTTGCCATTCACGTTCCCATTGCAGGATTGTCGCTGATTCCGGTTCTCACAGCCAAATTGCCGCTTATTTTGTGGCCTGTGCATATTGTTTTCCTTGAATTGATTATCGACCCGGCCTGTTCAATTATTTTCGAAGCTGAAAAAGAGGAGAAAAATGTAATGTCGAGGCCACCTAAAAATATTGATGAGCCCTTTTTCGGAGCTAAGAAAATCCTGCTCAGTTGCGCCCAGGGAATAGGAATCTTGTTGATTTGTCTTCTGATTTATTTTGTCGGCCTGAATTTGGGTTATGGTGAAAAGGAAGCGCGTACCCTTACATTCGTAACACTTATCGTATCGAACATTGCCGTTATCCTTTCAAACCGTTCATGGACATCAGGCATTTTTACAATTCTTGCAACTCCCAACAAAACTGTAAAATATGTTGTTGGCGGTGCAGTGGTATTTTTGTTGCTTATTTTGAATGTCCCGTTCCTGCTGAATCTTTTTCAATTCGAAAAAATCGGGTACATTGAATTGCTTGTTTGCACTCTTGCAGGTTTTTCCAGCATTGTATGGTTCGAAATTTATAAGCGAATTCAACGAAACAGAATTTTGGTAGCCTGATTTCGGATAAAGTCAATAAATAGTGATGATGCAGAACAGAATTGAAAAAGAACGCCGTTTCTGGAATTCGTTTTCATCGAAATACGACCGTTTTATCAGCAGCACTTTAGGCGCCACATATCAGCGGTTGTATCAAATGCTTAAAAACGATATTTCAGGAGCCGGTAGAATTCTTGAAGTGGCAACTGGTACCGGTCTTCTTGCTTTTGAAATCAGCGCTTTTGTCAGGGAAATCGTAGCAATAGATATTGCACCCGAAATGATTCAGATCGCCCGTCGAAAGTTAATTGACAAAAACATAGCAAATATCGGATTCGAGGTTGGAGATTCATGTAACCTTGCGTTTGGTGAAAATTCATTCGACGTTGTGATTGCTTCAAATGTTTTGCATTTACTTTTTGATCCTGCAAAATCACTTTCTGAGATCAGGCGGGTATTAAAAAATGAAGGTGTGGCAATTCTGCCCACCTTTTGTCACGGCGAAAATATTAAAAGCCGCATCATTTCAGGTTTCATGAGCTTGTTTGGTTTCAAAGCAAGGAATAAATGGAATATTTCAGGCTTTAAAATGTTTGTCGAAAACAATGGATTTACAATATCTAAATCTGAGGTTATTCAAAGCAAAATACCTTTACTATACTGTGTTGCACGATTAAAAAAATAGTTCGCTTTTATTTTTATCATGAACGGAACTTAATCCTCGTGTTGAATTCCATCAATAAAAACCAGGTCGCCGGTCTTCATATCTGCAGCGTTGGCTTCATCGGTATCGATATGCATGGCAAGTTTGTAACTTGGACTTACACGTACCAGAACATCGCCAAATACAAGTTCCCTGTTTCCTTTAACCCTTACCCTTACTGTTGATTTATCTCTCACACCATACCTGAGTGCATCTTCAGGCGCCATGTGAATATGCCGCAATGCACAAATCACACCTTTATCAATGGTTACATTGCCCACAGAACCTTCAAGGGTACAACCGGGAGTTCCGTTCAGATCGCCCGATTCGCGGATGGGTGGATGGATTCCCAGCTTAAACTGTTCGGTCATCGAGATTTCAAGTTGAGTTTCTTTTCTTGGCGGACCGAGTACGCGTAAACGTTCAATTTTTCCTTTCGGACCAACAACATTCACCTGTTCTTTACATGCGAACTGCCCCGGTTGCGAGAGATCGCTGTGCCAAGTAAGCTGATGTCCTTTCCCGAACAGTGCTTCCACATGTTCCTGTGAAAGATGGATATGATGAGCGGAGACTTCAATTAGAAAAGGTTCGCTTTGCTGTGCTTTTGCCACATCTTTAAGATAAGAACGTCCAAGAGCGCGCAGGGTTTCCCTGGCAATCATCCGTTCTTCATCTGTCGGGACGATTAATACAGTAACAGGTGAATCTTCTGTGGAAATCCTTGTTACACCTGAAAAACCGTCAGCTTCCCGATTCAGGTTGTCGTCGAGGTGAATACCCATGCATTGAAGTCCCTGTAACGCCAGTGAACGAACGCCGGCGCTTCCCTGACCGATTCCGCCGGTAAAAATGAGCACATCGGTTCCGCCCATCGCAGCCATGTATGCACCTATATATTTTCTGATACGATAGCTAAATGCCTTCAGTGCAACCAATGCTCTTGTGTCTCCTTTGTTGGCAGCTTCCTCAATTTCGCGCATGTCGCCCGAAATTCCCGAGAGACCGAGCAAACCACTTTTCTTATTGAGCAATACATCGATCTCTTGTCCGGTTAATCCCTCTTCACGCTGCAAATAAGTAATCACTCCGGGATCAAGGTCTCCGGCACGTGTTCCCATGATCAGGCCTTCGCTTGGGGTGAATCCCATTGTTGTATCAACGCTCCGTCCGTGTTCTATTGCACAAATCGATGCCCCGTTGCCGAGGTGACAACTGGTTATTTTGAGCTCGTTTACCCTTTTTTGCAGGAATTTTGCCGCTTTCAGGCTGACAAAGGAATGCGAGCTACCATGAAATCCGTAACGACGGACACTGTTTTTTTCGTAATATTCGTATGGCAAACCATATAAATATGCGTACGAAGGTAAAGTGGAATGAAAGGCTGTATCGAAAACGGCAACATGTGGCACTGCCGAAAATACTTTCCTTGCTTCCCTGATTCCGGCAATATTAACAGGATTGTGAAGCGGAGCAAGAGGATTTAATTTTTCAAGCTCTTCCAGAATTTCATCGTTTACAACGATCGCCTGACTGTATTTTTCCCCGCCATGTACCATCCGATGCCCCACAACGCTGATATTCCCCGGGTTTTTAATAACCCCTGTTTCTTTGTTTGTCAACGATTTAATAATCGCCTGAAGTGCTTCAGAATAACTGTTGGTTTCAAGATTCTGTTTGATTTCTCCTTTTGGTCCCCGATATTTGAGCATTGTTCCCGGCAGGCCAATTCTTTCAACTTGTCCAGTGGCTTTGTTTTCACTGTTTTCTGAATCGAAAAAGGCGAATTTAATCGAAGATGAGCCACTGTTGATCACAAGAATTTTTTCCGGCCTTTCACCTTTTAATGTAAGTCCGTTAGGATCGTCACCTTTTTGAAATGCAAGTGAAGCTTTTTTCGGATCTTCAGAAAGCTGCCTGATCCGCTCGATAATCGTCTTTGAAACAAAATGAAGAAAAGTGGGTTCGGACATGATTACCGATTGAAACACTTCAACCGGAATACGCAACACTTTGCACGGAGTTTTTGCAATTAAATCGGCAATAATCCTTTCATGGCTCATCAGGGCCATTTCGCCAAAAGTATCGCCTTTTTTAAAAAAACCAATCTGTATTTGCACTCCACCTTCTGCAATACCCGAGATTTTCAATTCTCCTTCGAGCAGAACACCCAGAAAAGTTGCTTCCTCACCTAATCTGATTATTGCTTCGTTAACTTCGTAAAAAACAACGCGTGAGGCTTTTACGATCCCGGTAATGCGTTCTTCAGAAAGTTCTTTGAATAAAGCAACCTTCGTTTTAAGAAATTTTGCAATTGTGCTGGTCATTTTATCTTCTTTAATAGTTAAGAAATCAACAGTACCCAAAATATCGCAAGTAAAGGCCCTAATATTCCCATTAAAAGTCCGCCAAGCCTGAAATCTTTTTGCCGGACAAATCCCGTACTGAAAACGATCGCATTAGGAGGCGATGAAACAGGTAAAAACATAGCCGTTGAAGATGCCAATGCAATAATGAGCGCCGTTTCGGCTTTAAATTCCGTCAGAATTGCCATTCCGACAGGAATCATTATTGTACTTGCAGCGGTATTACTCATGATATTGGACACTATCATTGTAAAAAATGCAAAGATAAATAACATTACCATTTTGTTGATTTCAAATGATACCAACTTTTGAGTAAAATGTTGAAGAAGCCCGGTATTTTCCAAAGCAAGACCAAGAGAAAGACCCCCGGCAACCAGAAGCAATGTATCCCAGGGAAGACTTTGGATATCTTTTCCTTCTAAAACTCTTGTCAATGTGAGAGTTACAAGAGGAACCGCACAAATGGCCGCCACTTTTATTCCGTGCAAAGAAGTCGTTAACCACAACGCAACCGTAACGATCACTACAGAAACTACGATCCTTCTCTGTACTTTGAGTTCTTCGGGAACTTCACTTTTATTTAACACTGGAAGATTTATTACCACCAGAGAATTGTCTTTGATAAAAATCCTGATCAGCACAAGGCAACAAACTACTGTTAAAACCAATGAAATGGGCAGACCATAAATCATCCAGTGTATAAAATTTATTTCAATTCCCGCACTTTCCAACGCTCCAACTGCAATTGCGTTGGGTGGAGTGCCGATGATTGTTCCCATTCCACCAGTAGCCGCAGAAATGGGTATTCCAAGTAAAATAGCTTTTGTCAGTCCCGATTCTTTTCCCAACATTGAGATCAGTGGCGTAATTGCTGCGATTACCATTGCAGTTGTTGCAGTGTTCGACATCAGGTTGCTCGCAACCATGGTGGTGGTCATTAACGCTATCAGCAAATTACGGGGCTTGCTGCCTGCAATCTTTAATGTGAAATTAAAAAGCGTTTCATCGAGTTTGGTTTTTGATAGCGCCGAAGCCAGGAAAAAACCTCCCAACATCAGCCAGATTACACTGCTTGAAAAGGTTTGGGCATATTTGTCAATGTTTTCGGGAGCCGAATTAAAATAAGGGCTTCCCAGTGCAAAAACCAGAAATGCGATGATAAAAAGACTTACTGCAAACGCCGGTATTGCTTCTGTGAGCCAAAGGCCGACTGAGAAAAACAACAGAAACAAAACATAAACCTGCGAATCGGTAAATCCGGGTTCTTTAATCAATAATGTGAGTATCAGAGCTATTACAAAAGAAAGCAGGAATGAAACAATCCGTTTTCTTCTGACTGAATTTTTCATCCCTGCCTCCGATTTTTAATGTTATTCATTTTAATGCTTCATCAGAAAATTCCGAGTGGTGAAACAAATCCAATGGCAAACCGGCCTTTGTTAAAATCGGTTTTTCCAAGTTTATCTTCTGCATAGCTGGAATAATTGTACGACCTACCAACCCAGTTGGCATAAAACTTAATGTTTAAGTCTTTGAACGGGTAATATTCAAATGTCGGGATTATTCCGACGGAATTGCGGATATTCTTTTTACCTGGATTACCTATCTCGTCATGAAGGTAGCCTTTCCAGTTGGCAATATCATACATGGTTACCAGTGCAAGGTTTACTTTCTGGCTCATGCGATAATACAGATGCAGCCAGTGACCTATGTATTCCGTATTTTCAACTGCATAACTATATTGACCCATAACTTCTTCGGTAATAATACCTGTACGGTCGATATCTTCCTGGCTATATTTAAAGTCGTATTCAGCAGTAAATTTTCCGAGTTTTATCTGGTTCCCCAGAGCAATGTAGTTCATGCCGGCAGGTTTGTCGAGTTCTTTATCGTGAGCTTCGTTGTGGAATGCATACGACCAGATGGTATTGAACTTACCTTCGAAAAAACTGCCCCTCCAGTTAAAAACCATTGCCAACGGCATTTTCCCCTCTTCGAAATGAGGCTGATAACCATATAATTCGTCGAATGTTTTGGTGCGTGAGTCTAATACTTGATAAGTAAACTGGTGTTTCTGGTTTAGCTGCCAGCTCAATCCCACGCCGGTCAGGAAGTTGTCGGCATACTCAATAATATCAGAGTATTCATAAATATCAATCGGGTTGTAGTCGAATTCATAAGCGCCCCAGTCGGCACACATTTTACCCAACGAAATACTCAATTTGGGCGTGGCATCAACCCTGATAAAAGCCAGATCGGTTGAACGGCTGAAATTATCAAGCGACTCTGATGTTTGTGCTCTTGTATAACGATCTCGGAAACGGAAATAAACTTTGTCGTGTATTTTTCCCTTTATTTCTAACCTGAATTGCTCCATCATGAAACGCGACTGAACGAAATCCCCGTCGCTGAACTCATTTCTGAAAGCAAACCGGGTATTGGCAATCATGCTCATGTTTTTCAGCAATCCTTGTTTTTCCTCAGGAATGAGCGTTTTATACCAGGTTGTGTCACCGGCCTGTGGTTCCTTAACCTGAGCTGACAAAGCAATTGGCATCAACAATAATAAAATATTTAATGCCTTATAAATAAATGCTTTCATAAACCCTGCTTTAATATTCGATGTACAGTTTCTGAATTTCAGGTAAAGTCCTTTTTTTCAGCAAAGCCACTGATAATAAAATTCTGGCTTTTTGTGGATTCAGGTCGTACGAGGCAATCAATCCGTTTTCGTCGTCGTTAACTTCCACATTGCGGCCAACATTTCCGGTGGCAACCCTTGAACTGCGCACAACCACAATACCTTTCTGGCTTGCTTTTTTACATGCTTCCAGTGAAGTTTTGTTCATATTTCCATTGCCCACGCCTGCAATAACAATACCTTTTGCACCTCTTTCAACCGATGCCTCAATGAGGTCTGCCGGCATATCAACGTCACCGTAAATAATATCGACACGAGGAAGTTTTGTTACTCCGGTAACATCAAATTCGCTGTCTTTCCCGAATTTACTGTAAGGATAACGGTAAAATTCATTCACTCCGTAAGCAGTTGTTCCGATTAAACCTTTAATTGGCGACATGAAAGTCTGAACAGCTGTCGTGCTTACTTTTACAAGTGTTTGTGCTGAATGAATCCAGTCGTTCATTACAAGTAAAACTCCGCGTCCTTTGGCATTTGGATCGGCAGCAACAGCAATGCCATTGTAAAGATTGAGCGGTCCATCGGCGCTGATGGCTGTTGACGGTCTCATTGATCCAACCAGAACGACAGGTTTTTCCGATTTGACTGCAAGGTTCAGAAAATAAGCAGTTTCTTCCATAGTATCGGTTCCATGTGTAATAACAACTGCATCAACATCTTTCTGAGAAAGAAGCTCTGCAATTCTGTTGGCTAGTTTAAGCATAATTTCGAAACTCATATCCTGAGAACCGACATTCGAAACCTGTTCACCTTTAATGTTGGCCAGTTTTTTAACATCGGGTACTGCATTGATCATCGCATCGATGGTTACCTGCCCTGATGTGTAAGCGGACTGGGCTCCAGTTGCTGCAGCTCCGGCGATAGTACCGCCAGTGGCAAGGATCACAACATTGGGTAATTTCTGGCTGAATGCAATGAGGGTTATTGCTATCAGCAATGCCGTCATCACTGATTTCACATACAAAGTCATCTTTTTCATGGTAAATAGTTTTAAAAGTTTAAGTGTATTTTATGAATTTATTTTTGTCCGGTCATTGTTGCCGGGTCAAGCAGTTTTTTAATCTGGTCTTCTGTAAGTAATTTCTTTTCTCTAATCAATTCAAGAATACCTTTTCCCGATTGCAAAGCTTCTTTTGCCAATTCAGTGGTTTTTTCGTAACCAAGTACGGGATTCAGCGCGGTTACAATTCCAACACTGCGTTCGATGTATTTTTTCATTACATCTTCGTTTGCAGTAATTCCGTCAATACAGTTTTTTCTGAACAGAGGCATCGTTTTATAAAAAATGGCCTGCGATTCCATAATAGCAATGGCAACTACCGGTTCGTAAGCATTTAGTTGGAGAAGTCCGTCGCGTGATGCAACAGCAACTGTCATATCGTTGCCCATCGCTTTGTAACATATTTGATTCATCAGTTCGGGCATTACCGGATTTACTTTCCCTGGCATGATTGACGATCCGGGTTGAAGCGCCGGTAAATTGATCTCAAAAATTCCGGTACGCGGGCCTGTAGCAAGAAAAATCAGGTCGCTGCTGATTTTTGAAAGTGTAACAGCAAGGTTTTTGACAGCCGAGGAATACATCACAAAACCCTGCATGCTGCTTGTGGCAGCGATAAGGTCTTTTGCAAGTACTATTGGTTTTCCGGTAATTTTGGCAAGCTGGGCGGCGCATTTTACGTCGTATCCCGGAGTAGCTGTTAACCCGGTGCCGATTGCAGTTGCCCCCATATTGATTTCGTACAAATATGCTTCCGATTTACGAAGCGCTTCAACGGCTGCATCAATCTGGTAACCAAAAGCATGAAATTCCTGACCCAGTGTCATCGGTACGGCATCCTGTCCTTCAGTGCGACCCATTTTCAGGATATCTTTAAATTCATCGCCTTTTTTATGAAACGACTGGGCAAGCAATTCAGCTTCTTTAATCACCTTGTCGTTGTGTAACAACAAAACAACATGAATCGCAGTAGGGTAAACATCGTTTGTCGATTGTCCCATGTTCAGGTCGTCGTGTGGTTCGAGAAACTGGTATTCTCCTTTTTTATGGCCTCCCATTTCCAACCCGATGTTGGCCAAAACTTCATTAGCATTCATATTGGCCGATGTACCTGCGCCACCCTGATAAAGATCGGTTAAAAACTGGTCGTGGAATTTTCCGTCAATCACAGCCTGACAAGCTTTTTCAATCATATCAAGCCTTTCTTTTTTCATTCGGCCAACTTCGTAATTTGCCCTTGCTGCCGCAAGCTTTACCATTGCGTAAGCTTTCACATAATCGGGGTAGAAATTGGTTTTCACCCCACTAACCTGGAAATTTTCAAGCGCACGCATGGTCTGAACACCGTAATATGCATCAGCAGGTATCTGTTTTTCACCAAGCAAATCCTTTTCGGTACGCGTTTGAGCAAAACTGAAGATTGTTAACAGCAAAGCGATAATCATTAACTGAACTCTTTTCATTTGTTTCATGATTTTTAAAATTTATGGATTATAAAATAATTTTTTGCAATATTAAACCGGCAATTACCGCAACAGCAGTAGTTACAAGGCCGGGTAACATAAAACTGTGGTTCAGTACATATTTCCCGATTTTGGTGGTACCTGTGCGGTCGAATTGTATTGCAGTAAGAAGGGTAGGGTACCCGGGAATAAAGAAGTGGCCATTTACAGCCGGAAATATGCCAACCATGTAAGCCGGTGTTAATCCAAGAGAAAGACCGAGCGGCATCAACGCTTTGGTGGTGGCAGCCTGGCTGAACAGCAGGATACTCATTGCAAACAGGGCAATGGCAAATAACCATGGATACGATGTAACTATTTGTCCGAGAGTGTCTTTTATTAATGCATAGTTATTGTCTATAAAAGTGGCGCTCATCCAAACCACACCAAATACTGCAATTGTAGCCTGACCTGCTGAAGAAAACAGACTGGCCTTGGTTACCTGTGCTGCAGTGGTTTTAGCGAAAAGTATGATAAATCCGGCAGCGGCAAGCATGATCATCATGATCATCGATGGCATCTGAACCTGGCCGCTTGCGTTAACTGCAAATCCGGGGGCAAAACCTTCGACGCCTGAAAAATTGGGCAATAAGGCCGGAAAAGATCCTAACAGTACAACACCTAAAACTGCAAGGCTGAAAATGATCACAGATGTAATTGCACCGGGTTTTAATTTCACACTATCCTGTTTCTGATCGCCGGAGTTGATATTTTGTGCGAAAACAGGATCTTTCATTTTTTCAAGAAACTCGGGGTCCTGATCCAGCTCTTTTCCTCTTTTCAGAACAAATAATACACCAACGATAACACCAATCAGGGTTGATGGAATACAAATCATCAGAATGTCAGCAAGTTTTATACCGTTGGTTGCCAATACCGTCAACAAAGCGGCTGATGCAGCTGAAACCGGGCTGGCGGTAATACCCATGTGAGCCGCTGTAACGCTCATACTCATTGCCCTTTCCGGCCGGATACGGGCTTTGATGGCCACTTCGGCAATAATGGGCATGATTGAATACGAAATATGCGCTGTTCCTGCAAACAAGGTAAAAAAGTAGGTAACAATCGGGCCAAGTATAGTAATCTGTCCCGGGCGGCTTCGCAGAATTTTACCGGCCACATTTACGAGGTAATCCATTCCTCCTGCGGCCTGTAATGCAGCTGCGGCCGTAACTACGCTTAAAATTATCAGCATTACTTCGAGGGGAGGATCAGAAGGTTCTAATCCAAAAACAAACAAAAGGATGAGTAATCCGATCATCCCCATAACTCCCAAACCAATCCCTGACATCCGGGCGCCAATAAAAATGCACGTCAGAAGAACCGCAAGTTGTAAAAAAACCATAATGAAATTTGTTATTAAGATTACAGACCAATCTTAAGTTTTATACTTTCCAACCAAATTTACCGAATTCCCTGCTAATTTGTTGCACGCCTGCGTTTAACATAAAATGACTTTCAATTCACTGAAAAGCAAATTGTGGAATAATCATAAAACCTTCATATTACGACGGTTTCCTGAATGTTCATTTTCAAATTTATTTTGATGTCAAATCAAATTCAAATATGTTTGAGGCAATATTCTATTATTTTTGGATCATCGTTTTGAATTTGCAGATACAATAATTAAAATGTCAGTTTCGGAAATATCACAGAAATGGATTGATGCAGGTTACGAAATGTTTGCAGCTGCCGGTCCAAAAGATTTCAAGATAGAAAAACTTGCTTCAACGCTGGGTTTAAACAAATCGGGATTTTATCATTATTTTGTCGATCGCGAGATGTTTTATAATGATCTGATGAACTATCATATAAAAATAGGGGCTGAATTTGCACATGAAGTTGGTTCGCTTAAGGATTTCATGCCCGGTTATATTAACACACTTTTAAAATATAATACACCCCTGAAGTTTCAAATACAGCTGCGTAAAAATTTCGACAATCCGCTTTTCAGGGATTGTTATTTTAAGGTGAAAAAGCGAAACAACCAGGTTCAGATTCCATTGTGGTCTGATTACATTAATGTAAAAGATGTTCAACTGTCCACGGATTTATTTGAGATCGCTGTTGATTTAATGGCAATACGTCTTGAATCGGATTTTATTACTTTCGATTATCTGTATGGAATAATGGCTGGTATAAAATCAACAGTTGAAAAATTGAAAGCAATCAAACCGTAGATAGTATTAAAGTCCTTGTTATATAGTCATTTTGAAACCCCTGCCATCCTGAGGGTCCCCCCAATTTTTTATTGGGCCAATGTGTAAATGACGGAAAGCTTCATCAAGGCTGTCATTTCGAGAGTTCACCCAATTTTATTTGGAATAATGAGGCAATGACAGAAAGATGTAACATAGCTGTCATTTCAATGAGTTCGCGAGGAGAAATCTCTTCGAACTGAGAGATCTCTCTGCGCCGGTTGGCGGATCGAGATGACAATAAATTTGGAATCTGTCATTGGTAGTGTAATGAAACCCCGCCTGACTGGACGGGCAGGGAAAGAATCTTTATTCAATAATTTATTTGGTTGAATAACGTATAGCGTGGGTATTATAATTTCAGGTTAAATAAAACTCATAGATTTTGGCATTTAAATTA
>JBBIPU010000076.1:0-8845 GCA_037442685.1 Draconibacterium sp.
ATGAATTCCGCTGAACGCCATTTCTTCAGCTTCCTCAAAAACTTCCGGAAGCGATATTTTTGCTTCACCGGTTTTTTTATTGATCCAGCCGGCCAGCCTTTTTTCTGAATCAAATTTCAGATACCGCTGTGTTTCCCTTTTCCGCACTGTCAGGGTAGCCAGCGCTGCGGTTTCGAGATGCTGTTTTTTTACCAGGTTCAGATTGATATTGCTGAGAATATCGACATTATAAATCAGAACAGGTTCGGTTCCCGTAAAAAACGAAGCTGCTTTTTTTAGTCCTCCACCGGTGTCAAGCAATTTTTCGCGTTCGTCAGAAATATTTATTTTTATTCCGAAATCAGTGGAATCCACATATTCAATCACCTGATTGGCAAAGTGATGAACATTAATAACAATTTCGGCAATTCCTGATTTTTTTAGTTTTTCGATGGCATGAACAAGCAGCGGTTTTCCACCCACTTCTACCAGCGCTTTTGGTTTCAGTAGGGTTTCGTCTTTCAACCGTGTTCCAAGTCCGGCAGCAAATACCATTGCTTTCATATTAAAATCCCGGTTTATAGAATGATAATTTTCCTGCTTTCGACCGAATTACCGGTTTGAATTCTCAGGTAATACATTCCTTTTATCAGTTGGCTGATATTAATTTCAGCTTTTTGCGAATCAATCTGTTCAGTTTTCAATATTCTTCCCTGCAAATCAATTACCTGAACAGAATTTATTAATCCAGCAGAATGGTTTTGAATGGTGATTTTCCCTGAAGTAACTGGGTTCGGATAGACAGAAATGTTCTGCAAAAAACCGATTTCATTTACTGCGGTGGCAGTGTCAACGCCAAAAGGGTAACCAACATTTGGCAGACCTGTTACAAATTCTTTTAACCACGTCATTGCAGATCGTTCAGTTCCGTTACTGTTTAAAATACCGGTTCCGGTAACCCATGTCTGACCTTCGACATAACCCCAAAGTGTTATTCCTGCAACTGCAGCGTGATTCCAGTAAACCGGAAAGGCTGTTTTGTAACTGGCTAATTGTCCGGCTTCTGAAACGGTTTTTCCTTTCATATCGAGTTCGGTGACATAGATTGGAACTCCGGATTTTGTCATGTTATTCAGTGCGTTTTGCAAAGTAGTGGTTGAAATTCCGTCGATATTAAAATAATGGGCCTGTGTGCCGAATCCGTCTATCAATCCCCTGTCGCGCAGCACTTTTACGAGGTCAAGAATCTCATTCAGTCCGGCACTGTTTGTTTCAAGTTCAAAATCGTTGATCACTAGTTTGGAATTGGGGAAATAATGCCGTGCTTTTTCAAACAGCCAGATGGCCCAATCATAGCCAGTAGCCCCGGGTCCGCCCAACCCAGCCCTGAAATACGGCGTTCCGGCAGCGTGCTCCTGTTTATTCCAGGTGTTTAGGTGCATGTTTTCATTCAATACATCTATCTGGTCGATTAATGGGTAACGTGCCGCAATTGCTGCCATATATTCTTCCATTTCGGCTTGAAAATCGGAAGGAGACAAGGTTTCAATCCATTTCGGATACTGGCTGCCCCATGCTATTGTGTGATACCGGAAAGCTAAGTTGTTGTTTTTGGCATGATTATATGCTTTGTCGGCATTAGTCCAGTTCATAACATCGCGGTTTTTTTCCACCCAACCCCATTTACAATCGTTTTCAGAAGTAACACCGTTCCAGTAATTATTAAAATCGGGTCTGACACTGTAATAAATAATATTTGCAAGGTATTTTCCTTTGCCGGCGCTCATACCTGATGATTTTACTGGAGTTGTTCCGACTGAAATAATGACACCTGCTGAAGTAAATGTGGAATCTGAATTATCGGTTGCTTTTGCAGTAAGACGATAGGTTCCGGACGGAACATTTTCCCAGACAATTGAGTAAGTATTTGAAGTTGCTTCGCTGGTTTCTCCCAACTTTGTGTTGTCGCTGAAAAATTCAACTTTTGTAACACTTCCACCAGTTTGACTGCCTCCCAGATCGGTGGAATAAACCCTGATTCTGATATCGGTTCCCTGCTCAAAATAAGCGTTGCAGTGGGGTGTTGTGATAACACACGAAGGTGGCGTATTCTGCGCTGTAATACTCAGTAAATGAATTAAAAGTACAAATAGCAATAAAGATTTTTTCAGCATAAAAAAGTATTGGTTCAAAAAAATTTTACCTGATCCGGTTGAGACTGCGAACCAGTTTTTCGTCCTTCCCGATTGCCCTGATTGCCATGTAGTCGAGAATGACTGCGACAATGGGAAAAGCCACAGGAATTTTAAAAGCCACTTTAGCGCCATCGAACCCGGTGTAAGCAAAAAAGAAAAAAGCACCCTGAAGTCCCAGCAACAGAATCAGAGTGAAAATCAGAATTCTGATCTGAAGCATCCGTCTTTTATAAATAAAAATAACAAGTACATGCAGCATCGCAACCAGAAAAATAAAAATAAAAATCGACAAGCCGTTGAAAATACGTTCTTCCCCTTTGAAAATCCCTTTGGCAGTAAATGTATAAATTTCGTTATTTACAATGAGATCGGCCAGATTGACTGACATAAGCAATGAAATAATAACTGCTGAAATAAACAGATAAACGGTTTGTATTCGCTGAATCATAAATTTTAAATTTTTGCAAAAATAGCTTTTTTTACGAAAGGGAATTTGGATTATTTATTTTCTGGATGCTGGTTGCTGGATACTGGATGCCCGATAATGGATGGTGGATGCTTGATTATGGATTCTCGATAGTGGATACTGGATTTCGGATTCCGGCTATTTGTTGCTACTTTTTTTTCTGCTCTTTACCTGCTGCCAACTGCACTTTTTCCCTGCTTTGCTCTCTGCCTCATACCTCGCAAACTTTTTCAATCTCGTTTTGATTGATGTACCACAAATATCCGCTCACCTTTCTGAATCCTGTATCTTTCAAAATTCTTGCATAACGATGCACCTGCCGGTTATAATTTTCCGATTTTTTTTCGCCTGTTTTGTAATCCACAACAACGGCTTCATCTTCGCTAAACATTATTCTGTCAGGGCGTAAAACTTTTTCTTTTGTAAGCAGGTTTCTTTCGTTCATAATCCGGTAATTCCCATTAAACCAGCCCGAAATCAATGGATTTTCAAAATTCGTTTTCAGGGTTTTCTGAATTTCCTCCATTTCAGTTTCATTTATTATTCCATTGTTAAGCGCTTTCTGACATGCATTTTCAATGTCGGAAACAGTTCTGACCGAAGATAAAATCCCGTGAATTATCTTTCCTTTGTTTTTTACGGCAACCGATTTTTCCCCGCCGGTCAGAAAATTTTCACCTGAATTCCGCAACCTGATCCTTTCTGAAAAATCGTTAAAAAGGTACTTTGTCAGTTTTACCGATTCAGTTTTTCCGGATCCCTTGTCATTCAAAGTGAGCGAACCAAACTGAAAAATGCTTTTATCTTCATTCATACTGTTGGCAAACGTTTCGGTTGATGCAAGGTTTTCAAGCGCTTTATTAAGCAAGTAGTTCAAAGGTTTTACCGAATCCTGCGAACTTCGCTCCGTTTCCTTTGGTTTCGGGCAATGTACGATTAATACAGATTTTGCGCGTGTAAAAGCTACGTAAACAAGATTAAAAACGTCGATAAAATTGTTTGCCGATTCTTCATAAAAATCGTTCCTGAAAATACTCTTTTTAAGTGTGGAGTCAGATTTGACCGGAAGCAAAGGGAAGCGGCTGAAAGGTTCTTTCTGAGGTTTGCACCAGAGAATCGGAGCCAGTCTTCCTGATTTACTGATTTTCCAGTCGAATTGTGGCACAAGCACTGCCCTGAATTCGAGGCCTTTTGATTTGTGAACTGTAAGCAACCGGATTGAATCCACTTCTTCATTCACATTTACAGAGGTTTCCAGACCTTCTTCATTCCACCAGAAAAGAAGGTTCGAAAGGTCGTTTGAGAGTGTCGATTTTAGTTCAACCGCTTTATCAACGAGGGTTTGAATAAAAGGTAACTCTGTTTCAATCTCAAAAAGCTGAAATACAGAGCAGATGTAAATTATGGCTTCATCGGGCGATGTCAGCAATATTTTTTTTCTGATTTCATCGATTTTGGGGCCCAGTTCTTTTTCAAAAAGTGAACTGAAGTTTTCATCAAAAGGATTTTGTTGAAATTCATCCGTTCCCTGCTGATTTTCCGTTTTCCACAGATTTTTTTTCCGAAGTTCAGGTTTTAACCAGTTCTCCCACTGTGAAATCAATGCTGTCCTGCAAATCGGGTTGCCAGGATCGATAATGTGTCTGATAATTCCGATGATAAATAAAACTGCCTGCGAGGCAAATAAAAACAGGGCTTCGTTTGATAATACCGACAGGTTGTAATTTTTATTTTCTTCCAAACTGGCAGCAGCCAGAAACGTTTCAATAATCGGTGTGCCTTCCTTATTTTTTCTGATCAGAATGGCAATTTCTGATGCCTTAATTCCATGATCCTGTAACAGTTTTACCTCTTCAACCAACAGTTCTGCCGAGTTTTCGACAAATTCCTCCTCTTCAAGGAGCTTCACCTGCACAAATCCTTTTTGTTTAACAGCCTGGTCGCCGGGTTCCTGTGTAATTGATTTGTAAATGTTTCTAAACCGCTGGTTGTAAAAATCGTTGCCCTCGTCAACCGTTCTTTCAAGCGATTCTTCAAAGATGGTTTTCAGACTTTCGAAAATGTGATTATTAAAATCGATGATATTTTTATCGCTTCTCCAGTTTTTCGCCAGATATTTTTCAGTGATCTGTATATTTTCAAAGTCGGAATATATTTTTTCAGCCAGAATCCGGTAGTCGCTGTTTCGCCAGCGGTAGATCGATTGCTTTACATCGCCCACAAGCAGGTTGTTGTTTCCTTCAGCCAGCGAATTGCTGATCAGCGGCATAAAATTATGCCACTGAAGATCAGATGTATCCTGAAATTCGTCTAACATAAAATGGTTGTACCAGCTACCGGTTTTTTCGTAAATAAATGGCGAATCGCTCTGCCCGATGATTTTGCTCAAAAGTAAGTTGGAATCGGAGAGTTGAAGGATTCCTTTTTCATGTAGCAACAATTTGATTTCTTCCTTTAAATCGGTCAGAATTCCAAGTATCCGAAACTGTTTCAGCACCGCAACCGCAGAGAAATACTGCTCCTGGTTTTTTCTTTGGAATCCGAGGAGTTCAATTAAAAGCGGCCTCAATTGATTTTCAACCAGAATATGAATTTTCTGAGCCTCCGGATGTTTTGCTGAATACCAGCTTTCGGTTCCGGCTTCAGCAGCCAGAACGCGAACTCCGGGTTCTTTTATTTCCCCGTTGGCAACTGAATGTAAAAAACCTGCAATCCCTGATTTTTTATATTGAAAATCGTCAGTTGAGAAATTATTGTCTGAGATAATACTAACCGCTTTTCCCGCAATATTTTTCAATGTGGCTTCAAAAACTGACTTTATTCTGTACAATTCCTTTGAAAAATCATCGAGTTTTTCGCGGCTGAAAACCGATTCGCTGTCATCAGGAAAAAACAACTGAAAATTTTCTTTAAACAGTTCTTTTCCAAGCGATTTAATGTCTTCTTCGATGCGTTGGCTATGGTTTTCCTCTATTTTTTCGCGGCTGAAATCCTGCAGCCACTTTAATAAATTTTTATTGCTGTCTATTTTAGCCAGAAGCCGGTCGGTTGCTTCGGCGAGGATTAATTCGCTGTCGAGTTCGAGCCTGTAATTGGGGTTGATTCCCATTTCGCGGTTGAACGATTTTATAATCCGCTGTGTGAATGAATCGATGGTGCTGACCGAAAACCGGTTGTAATCGTGAAGAATATTTTTCAAAACCAATTTTGCATTTTTACGAATCTGCACTTCGGAAAAATCGTTCTCTTTCTGAATTTCGGCAATGTATTTACTGGGTTGACCGGATGCGAGCTGGTTGAGTGTTTCAAGTATCCTCGATTTCATTTCGGCCGTGGCCTTGTTTGTAAATGTAACCGCCAGAATGTGCCTGTAATTCAGTGGATTTTTCAGAAGAAGGGTAAGATATTCAACCACAAGCTGAAAAGTTTTGCCCGATCCGGCGGAGGCTTTGTAAACGGTTAGCATGGTACGCGCAGGTTACATGTTACAGGTTGCAGGTTACAGGAAACAAACAACATGCAACCTGAAACTTGTAACTTGTAACTGTTGGTTAAGACTTTCATGTAATTTTTGATTTAAAATCCCGGATATCTTCCACCCTGCTGCACATTTATGCGGGTTTCAATTTTGAAATTTTTAGATACTTTATATTGCATAAAAAGTGTTGAACCGTAAGTGTTGAATTTGTTTAAACCCTGGTTTGGAAAGGGAGCCGACATCACCGGATTTGCCCCGTAACTGAAACCGCCAATCGTGAATTTGTCGTTCAATTTATATGCACCCTGGCTGAAAACCGCTCCATTCCCGTAAAATGGTGAATAAAACGGATTCAGGGCAACCGAAGAAAAAACCCCACCTCCGAAGTTGTAAAAAGAGTAATTGTCGAAGTCAAATGAATATCGTTTGTAAATTCCTTCGTTGAAATCGAATTTGGGAAGTTGAGGTATTTCCATCACCAGATTTTCAGGCACCTGTCCCGAAATTAATTGCCGGTATTCGATCTGGCGTTCCAGTCCCAATTGTGTCGAATCCTGCTCAAGCGGTTTTAAAATCAATCCCTCCTGAGCGCCGGCAATCAAAGTCAAAATCAACAACACCTGTACAAATATTATTTTCAACATTTTCAATCCTTGCAATCAATTGATGGTTCAAAATTACAATTATTCGCGTAAAGGAAATCCTAAAAATATTTAAACCGAAATTGCCACGTTGGTTAAATCTCCGGCAATTTCAATCGGTTCGCCTGATTTCAACCTGGAAAGGCAAAATGTTTTTTCCTCCGGTTGAATAAAACGGGATCAGCTCACAACTGATTTCCGGAAGCGAAATATCATTCATTTCGATGATATCGGTTTTGCCCCGATCATTTTTCAACTGGTTCACCACCGGTCCGGTTTCAAGTACCATCTGACCACCTGTTTCAACCGGCTGAACAAACTTAAATATCAAGTTATACCGGCCTTTGGTAATTTTTACATTCCACTTTCCATAAATCTCTTCCTGCGCCCAAATACCCCGTTCTCCATCAGCATCGTTCCGGTTCAGATAAACAGGATTTTCGTTTGTATTTCCAATTGTTATAAGTGGTTGATGCACGATGTTTTCAGAAGTGATCAGTTCCTGGTACATTTTGTCCAGTTCGTTTTTAAGTGAAACGGCTACATCTTTTTGCTGGCTGACAAGGTTTTTTTGTTCAAAAGGATCGTTTTTGACATCGAAAAGTTCAAAATCATTGATTGAAGCGTTGTAACTGGTTTGCCCGACCAGTTTATAATTTGCTTTTTGAACAGATATGTTGTTGTACAACTCAGGATAGCGGCGTGTCCAGTAGAAAAATAATGTCCGGTCGGCCCAGTCAACCTGTTTCCCTTCAATCAATGGAAGCAGACTTTTCCCGTCGATGATTCTGTCTGACGGCAGTTTGGCATTGCAAATTTCAGCAAGTGTTGGCAGAATATCGATATGAGCAGTATTGGTTTCAATATCAACATTTCCGTGAAATTTTGCCGGATATTGAATCCAAAGCGGAACCCGGATCCCACCGCGAAAAACGCTACCTTTTTTGCCGCGCATTCCTGCAACATAGCGGTTTTGCTGTGGTCCATTATCCGTCATGAAAATAACCACTGTATTTTCCGAAATCTTCAACTCTTCGAGCTTTTGAAACAGTCGTCCCAAATTCTCATCGATACATGCAACCATTGAATAAACTCTTCGCGCATCTTCCTTATCTTTTTCTGTCATTGAGGGAAAAGGCCGGTTGTCGTTTTCAAATCCTGAAGTTGGATCGATATCCCTGAAACGTTGGTAATATTTATCGGGAACCTGTAAAGGTGCGTGCGGCGCATTGAAGGCAAGATAACAGAAAAACGGTTTTTCCCTATTTTTTTCTATAAAACGGATTGCCTCGCCTGCAAAAATGTCGGTACAATAGCCATCATATTTCTCCATTTTTCCGTTGTGCCAAAGTACGGGATTAAAATAACTACTGTCACCCCGGAACCAGGTGGTAAAATCGCCAACCTGTCCCATTCCGCCGGAAAGGTGCATTAAAGCTTCATCAAATCCCTGGTCGATCGGGCGGGAAGGATAATTATCGCCCAGATGCCATTTGCCAAACATCCCGGTTTTGTATCCGGCATTTTTTAGCATTTCTGCAATGGTAACTTCTTCAGACGCCATTATTGCACCGCCGTTGTATGTGTCGCGAACACCTGTGCGAAGTGAGAATCGTCCGGTCATCAGGCTCGATCGGGTAGGAGCGCAAACCGGCGAAACATAAAAATTATCGAAACGAATACTTTTTCGGGCAAACTCGTCGAGTACAGGTGTTTTTGCATGCGGATTGCCCGTAAATCCAAAATCGCCGTAACCCTGATCGTCGGTAATAATGAGGATTACATTCGGAGGTGTTTGGGTTCTTCCAGCTTGCAATAACACTGGGGAACAAAACAAAAAGGCTAAAAAAAAAATGAGTTTCATCTTTCCGGCTTAGTTTGAAAATACAATTTTACTAAAACCGGAAATGAAAGAAAAGTGAAATGACAAGTAATTTTAAATGAGTGCAAATCTGTTTTTTTTCGATCTGACAAAACAGATTTCAGTTTAAAAAATCGATGATTTTGTTTCGGTGGTAAGGTATTCAAGGAATTTCATTCCCCGGCACGAGTTTCCTTTTTCATTGAGTTTCGGGCTCCAGACCGC
>JBBIPU010000076.1:8945-20300 GCA_037442685.1 Draconibacterium sp.
TTTTTGGATTTTTCAACTCACTGATCAGTATGTCGCAAATGACAAGAGCGCCTGCGTTGATGAACGGGTTTCGGGGGATTCCCTTGTCGGCTTCCAGTTGTACCAGCGAATTAAACGCGGTTCCTGAGGGCTCAACGCCAACTCTTTCCCAAATTTTTTCACTCATCAGGCTGTAAGCTAACGTCAGTGAAAGCACTTTTGCTATACTTTGAATAGAAAACCGGGAATAACAGTTTCCGATGCCAAATTCAAAATTGTTGGTTGTGGTAAGGAAAACCCCGAAATTTGCCGGATCTACCTTTGCAAGCTCAGGAATATACGTTGAAACCTGTCCCCTGTTTTCCGATTCCTTAACAGTTTGAAAAATATCGATGATGATTAACGGGTAATTCATTCTGAAACCTTTACATGAACTGTGAAGTTGATTTTACTCAAAACTGATAAAATTCCCTGTTTCAGGAATTGAAATTCAGGTAACTAACTTTTGCCAGGCACGGTATCTTTTTGCTGACTTTCAGCGGCTAATTTTTGTTTTTCTCTGAAATCGAAGAGTCGGTTTAAAAAATCAGGAACTGTTTGTGCAGCAACTGTACTTGGTGAGTTGGAAAGATAAACAATGCCAATTTGTTCATTTCTGCAAAGTGCGATCTCAGCCCTGTACCCTCTTAAATACCCACCGTGGTAAGCCACTTTCCGTCCTTTGTATTCAACAATCCTCCATCCTAACCCGTAAGCTTTCGAATCAACCTTGTCCCACTGCGCAAAGTAACCACGGCTGAGATCGGTTTCAATCTGTGGTGAAAAAATTTCTTTTTCAGCCTGTTTGATTTCAGACAGAGTATCGTTCAATAACGTGAGGAGGAAATTTGACATGTCGGATATACTTGCATTTATTCCAGCAGCCGGAATGGTATTGTAATACCGGTCGTTCATTTTTATCGGAGATTTACCGGAATGAGGGAGGGCTTTGTTTTTGTTATTTCTGAATGATTCGAAACCGGTGCAGGCATCTTTCATTCCAAATGGAATAAAAACCTTTTCCTTTAAAACTTCACCGTAATTTTTCCCGGTTTTTCCTGCAACTATGGTGTCAAGCAAACTGAACATCACATTCTGGTATGCATACATCTGGCCGGGTTGCGACGCTATATCTGCAACCGATAACTGATTCATGATCTGATTGAAAGGAACTTTCTGCTCAACAAGGTCATCGTATGCATGAGCGGCCAGTCCTGTTGTGTGGCTTAACAGGTTTCTCACTGTCAGTTCATTTGTAACTTCAGGATTTTTCAGCCTGAATCCCGGAATATGATCGACCACTTTATCGTCGAGCCCGACGATATTTTCCTCATCAAGAATTCCAGCAAGCACTCCTGAAATAGTTTTCGAAACCGAAGCCAGCCTGAAAAGTGTGTTTATATTAACCGAATCTTTTGTCCCCGATTTTTTTACCCCGAAGCATTTCATGAAAACCACCTGATTTTTATAAGTAATTGCCAGAGCGGCTCCAACAGTGTGTGTGGTTTTTATTTCGGAAGAAACAAGACTGTCGTAATTTTGAATAATTTCTTTAATATCAAGTGGTTCTGCTGTTTTGACTGTTGAGGGTAAATCGGTTCCGGGTAAAATTTCGGGTATTGACCTGTTATTTTGTTGTCCTGATACAAGTAATACCAGAAAAACTATTCCTATAAATCCTGCAATTAATGTTTTCTTCATGCATCCGTTTTATGCTGATGATGTCACCAGTTGTTTCAAAAATTTCTGCAAAATAAAAATCATAAAACAAAAAAGGAAAAAATCGGGGTTAATTTTTTCCTTTTTTTATTAAGAACGGGCTGTTGATTGTTTATTTCAACTTTAAATATGCTTCTTTGATTTCGTTGTAATTTCCTTCGCTTACCCTGTAAAGCGGCAAACGCAACTCGTTTTCAATCTTACCCATAATGTGTAAAAGAGCTTTGACTCCACCCGGATTTCCTTCCTTAAAAATCAGTTTGAAAAGATCGATGAGTTCGAAATGAATTTTTGTTGCCTCCTGATAATTTCCGTTCAGGGCAAGGTGCATTAATTTACTCACTTTTGAAGGGAGCGCATTTGCAATCACCGAAATAACACCTTTACCACCGATGGTTGTGGTGGGCAAGGCAAGTACATCGTCACCCGAAATCATGGTAAAATTCGCAGGTGCATATTTTGCAATGCTCGCAATCTGTGACATGATTCCTGAAGCTTCCTTTACTGCGATAATTTTATCGGAAGCTTCGGCAAGCTTGATAACTGTCTCGTATTCAAGATTTACGCCTGTGCGCGAAGGAACGTTGTACAGAATTATCGGGAGAGGACTTTCCTTGGCAATTGCCGTGTAATGTCTGAACATCCCTTCCTGCGAGGGCCTGTTGTAATATGGTGTGACAATCAGCAGTGCACTGATTCCGTCAAGATTGGTTTTTTTTATCTGGTTGATAATTGCCTGGGTATCGTTTCCGCCCATTCCGACAACAACCGGGAGTTTGCCCGAATTTTCCCTGGCGCATTGAATCACTTTCGACTTTTCTTCTTCGGTAAGTGTTGCCGATTCGGCTGTGGTTCCCAAAGCCACAAGATAATCCATTCCTCCCTGTACCTGGCTTTCAATGACCGTTTCAAGCGCCTTGTAATCAATCTGGTTTTGGCTGTTAAACGGCGTAATCAGTGCCACTCCTGCCCCTGTAAATAGCTGACTCATTCAATTACTTTTTATAAAGTTGCGAAAGATAAAAAATTTGCTGTTTGGCAAGGTACATCGGATCGCGGTTTTCGCCAATGTTAATATTCAGGTCAAAATAGTTGCTTGTTTCAGGCGAACTGCCTATTTTAAAACGTGCCTGCGAAAGGGCAATGATATAATCGAGCGCCAGGTTGTTTTCGAGGGCAATACTGAAAAGTACTTCGAATTTAATATTCAGGAATTCCTCTACTTTCTCTTTTTTTGGCAGTCCCCAGAAATCGAGATCTTTTACGGTAAGATTGTAAGTGTCCTGGTAAGGATTTGTTATTTGCTCGAAAACGCAAAATCCGCGGAAAATAATCTGTTCGCGTGTGAAATAGTTTTTCAGGTATTGAAAAGCTTCCTTCTGGGTTGGTTGCCAGATGACACCGATATTCTTAACAACATTAATATCGGGTAAAACGGGCTGCCTGTCCGTTTTCGAAATCAGTTTTGCTAACTTCTTCCTGGCATATTTTTCTTTTATTCCCATGAGGGCGCAAAATTAACAATTCAATTTAATTCTGAAATCTGTAATGAAAAATAGCATGATTATTCGAGCATTTTAAGGAATTCATCTTCGGAAATGATGGGAATGCCAAGGCTGGTAGCTTTTTCAAGTTTGCTTGGCCCCATATTCTCGCCGGCAAGCACGTAGTTTGTATTTTTTGATATCGATCCGACATTTTTACCACCGTTTTTTTCAATCATTTCCTTTAGCTCATCCCGGGAATATTTTTCAAATGTTCCTGATATCACAATGCTCAGCCCATTTAATTTGTTGGTAAGTCCGGTGATTTTCTCATCGCTGATTTTGAATTGAATACCTTGATCCTTTAAAAACTGAATCGTCTGAAGATGTTCAGGTTTAGAAAAGTAATTTCTGATACTCTCTGCAATCTTTTCCCCGATCTCATCAATTCCGGTTAGTTCTTCTTTTGTTTTACACTGTATATTTTCAATCGTGTGAAGTTTTTTGACCAGTGTTTTAGCAACAGTTTCGCCAACAAACCTGATTCCAAGTGCAAAAAGAACCCTTTCGAAAGGAACTGTTTTTGAGTTCTGTAATCCCGCTAAAATTCTTTCTGCCGATTTTTCCCCCATTCTTTCCAATCCGGCAAGTTGTTCTTTTGTAAGTCGATATAAATCGGTAATTCCCTTAATTAGTCCCTCGTTATAAAGTAGTTCAATTGTTTCTTCACCAAGACCATCTATGTCCATTGCCTTGCGACTCACAAAATGCTCTATTTTCCCTTTGATCTGCGGTGGACAGCCATCTTCATTAGGGCAGTAAAATGCGGCTTCCCCTTCATTCCTGATTAGTTTCGTTCCACATTCCGGGCAGTTCTCAATGAATTTAACCGGCTGAAACATTGGATGCCTTTTCGCGGTGTCAACACCTGTGATTTTCGGAATAATTTCGCCTCCTTTTTCCACAAAAACAGTATCGTTTTCATGTAAATCCAGGCTGGCAATTATATCGGCGTTGTGCAACGATGCGCGTTTTACGACCGTTCCCGCAATCTGGACCGGCTCCAGATTTGCCACCGGTGTAACTGTTCCTGTTCGTCCCACCTGGTATGAAACCGATTTTAAAATGGTAGATAAATTTTCGGCCTTGAATTTAAATGCTATTGCCCAGCGTGGCGATTTAGCCGTAAAACCGAGATTTTCCTGAAGGTTTTTCGAATTGACTTTTATCACCACACCATCAGTGGCAATCGGCAGGTTAAACCGTTCTTTGTCCCAATAATGCAGAAAATCAAAGACTTCGTTAAGGTTCTTGCAAAGTTTTGTGTGCTCGGAAATTTTAAAACCCCATTCTGCTGCTTTCTGAAGGCTTTGGTAATGCCCGTCGAAAGGCATGTTTTTACCGGGAATGTAATAAAAATAAGCATCAAGTTTTCTTGATGCGACTATTTTCGAATTTTTCATTTTAAGTGTACCTGCGGCCGTATTCCTGGGATTTGCAAGCAATTGCTCGCCGGCTTCTTCAAGTTCGGCATTCAGCTCGTTAAATACCTGAAATGGCATTAAGATTTCACCCCTGATTTCAAATTCTTCAGGAAAATCTTTTCCTCTCAGTTGTAAAGGTATCGATTTGATTGTGCGGACGTTACGGGTTACATCGTCACCTTTCACTCCATCGCCGCGGGTAACTGCGCGGATCAGTTTTCCTTTTTCATAAGTCAGGCTTATCGAAGAACCATCAAATTTGAGTTCACAGGCATATTCGTACTCTGTATTGATTATTTTCCTGATGCGCGTGTCAAAATCGATGATTTCCTCTTCAGAGTAGGCATTCGACAATGAAAGCATGGCATACTTGTGTTCAACCTGTTCAAAATCGCTGGTGGTATCGCTTCCAACCCGTTGTGTCGGGGAATTCGGGTCGGCAAATTCCGGAAATTCAGCTTCCAGCTTTTCGAGCTCTTTTAATTTCATATCGAATTCGAAATCGCTGATAACCGGCTGACTTAGAACGTAATAATTATAATTATGCTCGTTTAGTTCCTGTCGTAATTGTTTAATTTTTATCTGTGCTTCTTCGTTGTTCATTCTCTGAAATTCTTTAATTTGAAACAAAAGAAGGGTTTTATGGGTTAAAAGTAAAGAAGATTTTTTTCAACTTTGATATTTGAAAAACGAATTATCATTAAAAATTTAAACGTTAGAAAATGGCATTTACATTAGGAATAGGAGCACCGGCCCCGGATTTCAATTTACAGGCAACTGATGGGAAAATGTATTCCCTTGAAAGTTTTAAGGATTCAAAATACCTGGTAATTTTTTTTACATGCAATCATTGTCCTTATGTGATTGGCAGCGATGAGGTTACGAGAAAAACTGCAGAAAAGTACAAACCACTCGGAGTTGAATTTGCAGGTATAAATTCGAACAGTAAAAATACTTATCCTGAAGATGATTTTCCGCACATGGCAGAGCGAATGAAAAAGCATAATTTTCCCTGGAAATATCTTTACGATGAAACCCAGAAAATTGCACTGGCTTACGGAGCGCTGCGAACGCCTCATTTTTATGTTTTTGATGAAAACCGAAAACTGGTTTACACAGGCCGGGGAGTTGACAATCCGCGGGAAACTTTAAAAATGAAGGTGAATGATCTTGACAGGGCACTTGACGAATTAACTTCAGGCAAACAGGTTTCAGTTCAACTGACAAATCCGATTGGCTGCAATGTAAAATGGAATGGAAAAGATGCTCACTGGATGCCGGTGGATGCATGCGATCTGGTTTGGTAAAAGTAAACCCTCCCGGCCTCACCAAAGGGAAGCGAGAAAGTCAAAATAAATTAAACAATCCTGCTTCAGATTTATTAAGTTTGTTCAATTAAAAATAATATTTGAAAGTTATGAAAAGAATAAGTATTGTGTTATCAGTTTTCCTTTTATCAACAGTTGCAGTAATTGCACAGAATGCAAAGAAAGATTTTTATGGAATGTGGACAATCGAAATCGAAGGTGGTTCAGTTGGATGGTTGGGAGTGAATGAAAACAAAGGCTACCTTGATGCAGATTTGCTTTGGCAGGGTGGAAGCGTTGAACCTGTGTCAAGTGTTTATTTTATCGACGACAAAACGCTTGTAGTTACCCGGACAAGGGAAGTCAAGCGTGATGAAAATCGAAAACTAATCTTAACCCAAACTTATACTTTCGAACGAAAAGGGGATAAATTTACAGGTACGCTGACTGAACCAGCGCGGGACGGAATGAGCGTGGTGACCACAAAATTCAACGGCTGGCGATTGCCCGATCCGGGGCCTGCTCCCGATTTATCGAAAGTAAAATATGGCGAACCGGTTAAGCTTTTCAACGGGAAAGACCTGACAGGATGGCGGCTGATCAATCCGAAACAGGCCAATGGTTTTAAAGTGGTGAATGGCGAACTGGTGAACGATCCTGTCAATCCCGAAGGGCAGCGCGTTAATTTTGGCAACCTGCGTACTGATAAGGAATTTGAGGATTTCAAACTAACACTTGAGGTAAATGTTCCAGAACACAGCAACAGTGGTGTTTACCTGCGCGGAATGTACGAAATTCAGGTGGTGGATTCGTATGGAGCAAAACTTGATCCGCATAATATGGGCGCTGTTTACAGCAGGATTACACCAACCGTTTCAGCCGAGAAAAAGGGTGGCGAATGGCAGACCATGGAAATGATCCTTTGTAACAGGCATATTTCGGTTACTTTAAACGGGGTAAAGATCATCGACAACCAGCCGGTTTATGGACCTACCGGCGGCGCCATGCAGGCTGATGTTATGAAGCCGGGCCCGATTTACCTTCAGGGAGACCACGGCAAAGTTCTTTACCGCAATATTGTTCTTACACCGATCCTGAAATAGGCAGGTACGGTTTAAAAAATTTGTTATCAGGTACTTTTTCATTGCAGGGATTTTGTTTCTAATTTAACAGAATCCCTGTAATTTTATAGTTTTCAATACTTTCCGTGAAAAATTGGTGTTATGATAAAAACTTTGAAATGAAATTGAAAAAGGTATTAATCATTTTTTATATGATGAACATAACTACATCTTTTGCACAACTTTCGCCCATTGCTGAAAATGAAATAAAGAAGCAAACCTTGAAGATGTATGAACTTTACAAAGATTTGCACCAACATCCGGAATTATCGCTGAAAGAGTATGAAACTTCACAAAAAATGGCTGCCATGTTGCGTAATGCAGGTTTTGAAGTGACTGAAAATTTTGGTGGAAACAATGTTGTCGGATTGATGAAAAATGGTGAAGGACCTGTAATAATGCTGCGTACCGATATGGACGCCCTGCCTGTTGAGGAGAAAACAAATCTGCCGTTTGCCAGCACTTCAAAATCAGAAAACAGCAACGGGGAGGAGGTGGCAGTGATGCATGCCTGCGGACACGATATTCACATGTCGGTGTGGGCAGGTGCCATTCAAACGCTGGCAGCGTTGAAAAATCAATGGAAAGGAACTTTGCTGGTGATTGCCCAGCAGGCGGAAGAAGTGAGCGGGGGAGCCGGATTGGCTATTGAAAACGGTCTTTTCACAAAATATCCGAAACCGGATTGCGCGCTGGCTTTTCATATCAATCCTGAACTCGAATCGGGGACCATCGGGCTGGCAGGCGGACCTGTTTTTGCCGGCGTGAAAACCGCCCGGATAAGGGTTTTCGGAAAAGGTGGACATGGAGCTTATCCCGAAAAATGTATCGATCCGGTGGTAATTGCCTCGCGGATTGTGCTCGATTTGCAAACAATTGTCAGTCGCGAACTTAGTCCGTTGGAACCGGCAGTGGTGACAGTGGGATCAATTCACGGTGGAACGCGTCCTAATATCATTCCCGATGAAGTCGATCTGGAACTGACGCTTAGGTATTATTCAGATGAAACTATTGAAAAGGTGATTGCTGCCATTAAACGCATCAGCAAATCGGCGTCACAAATGGCGGGAATGGCGGAAGATAAACTTCCGGTTGTGAAAATTGACAAAGCTGAAACTCCGCCGGTTGTAAACAATGAGAAACTCAGTGAAACGCTGCGTGAAATTACGGCGACAACCATCGGTGAACAGAATATCATCAAAACAAAGCCTGCAATGGTGGGTGAAGATTTTGGAGAATATGGCAAAACTCCGGAAAATATTCCGGTTTGTCTTATCTGGTTGGGAAGTACCAGCAGCCAGTTAATGAAGGAACTGAGTGAAAAAGGAGAAAAACCGGCGCCGTTGCATTCGCCTTACCTCATTACCGATTACGAAAAAACCATCGAAACCGGTATCCGTGTGATGACAGGAAATGTTTTGAGGTTGATGGAAAAATAATGCAAATTTTCAGTTTTAACAAATGTGAAACTCCTATTCGCTGACAGGAGTCATTCGAAATAAAAATATAACTGTATCATATCTCAACAAAATGGAGATTGAATCTATGATCACTGATTAATAAGAATTTATTGCATTTGCCGATTCAACGCTGCCTGATGATTTTATTCTGAGAATATATGAAGGAATAAATGAGGCGATTATTCCGGTAAGAAGTACAAATAAAAACTTCAAATTCACATCAAGTGATAAATTGTTTAACCACAACGCAAAAACAATAATTATCGCATTGGAAGTTACAAGGGTCAAAGTCACCGCCAGATGACTCGGAATTAAAGAAAGCAATCTGTGGTGAATATGATTGTTATCAGGAGAGAATGGTGATTTTTTATGGTAAATTCTTATTGTCATAACCCGCAATGTATCAACCAATGGCACAATAATTATTGCAAAGGACAATGCTGGTGCTGACGAAACAGAAAATGGAAGGGTCTGGTCGATATTAAATTCATTGAATTTTACAACCAGGGTTGAAACTACCAATCCGATAATTAGTGAACCTGTATCGCCCATGAAAAGTTTATTTCTATTCCCAAACACATTATAAATAAAAAATCCGGTCAGACTTCCCACAAGTGCAAATGAGAGAATGGCGAATTGAGTATGTCCTGACAGATAAAACCAGGTACCAAATGTTGCCGACGCAAGTATTGCCAGTCCTGATGCCAATCCATCAATGCCATCGATCAGGTTAAATGCGTTAATTATCACAACCATTGCGAAAAGCGATAATGTTAAACTGACAATGTACCCTATTTCACCTGTACCTAAAATTCCATGCAGATGAGTAAACCTCACATTTCCCAGAGTTATTAAAATAATTGCAGCAAAAATCTGTACAACTAATTTTTTTCGGGCTGAAATATTCATCAGATCATCTTTCAAACCTATAAAAAACATGATTATTACAGAAGCAATAATATATTTCAGAGAATCAAAACTTATTCCGTCAGTAGCAATGATACTGCTTAAAGTAAAGCCTATAAAAATGGCAATACCTCCCATTGGAGGTACAATAATAGTGTGTATTTTTCTTTCTTCGAATGGTTCGAAAAGATGTTTTGCATTTGCAACTCTAATTATCGCAGGAACAGTGATCATTACCAAAATAAAACCGATAATAAAAGCTCCAGCACTTAAAATTAAATCCATAACAACATTTTGGGTGGTGAAAAACTAACGTTTAGTCGAAATATCTTAATTCTGCAATGTTTAACAAATATCAGCATAAAACTGATATTTACATCATTTTCATCAATGAATTCTTACAAAGTTAACATTTTAGGGCAGGGGAAATGAATATTTTTTTGCACAAAATAATTAACAAAATTTTGTCTTTTAAATGGTATAAGATGCTATAAATAAACATGTTCAGATA
Source organism: Draconibacterium sp. (assembly GCA_037442685.1). Lineage (GTDB taxonomy): Bacteria > Bacteroidota > Bacteroidia > Bacteroidales > Prolixibacteraceae > Draconibacterium. The sequence continues at coordinate 18,956 of JBBIPU010000076.1, forward strand.
ATTTCTCAGTTCATTTTATTTTGATTAATTTTCAGGAATAGTGCTACCAGGCTTTTGCAATTGTAAATTTTATTCCGAAATTTTTTTCACCATTATTTTTTGCATCAGCACCTGTTGCAAGACCCAGATCAACTGGAAAATCAGGATTACTGTATAAAAATTCAAGCAGGCCAGATACTTGTTTTCTGCTGTCAGGAAAAGGATTGGAATAAGTTCCCAAATGCTGAACATAAGTTAATAATCCTTTCCAACTCAAATGGTCTGATATATTTCCCATGATTCCAAGGTGATGTGAGAAAAAACGGTTTGATTGTATTCCCATCGAAATGTCATTAATTAAATTTACAGGGAAAAACAATGGTGAACTCATTACCTGCTGATGATATGTAAATCCTGAAACATAAATGCCATGATTAAAATAGTTGTCATATTCTTTCATTTTCCATTTTCCGGTGCCTTCATCCCAAAAGTATAAGGAATCATGAATACTTTGTTGACGTGTATTTGTAAATTCATACACAATGTCTGTAATCAGTTTGGTTTTATCCTTAATGTCGATATAAAATCCGAGTAAATTATCGGGCCAGTTGTGCCAGTTCAGTCCTGAATTGTCTTCCCACGGGTGGCTTACATAAAATGACGTTGAAAAACCAGAAAAATCTTTATTGAATTCAAACTGATAAGTTCCCAACTGATCGCCGGAACTGTTTAACTGATCATTCTGAGGAAATTCACTGTCACCGGGCAATGCAAGTACATAGCGCCAGTATGCTTTCCATCCTTCAGGTAATTGTCCGATATTTTCATTTTGTGAATAGCCACCCCACATTACAAAATGTTCAAATCCAACTTGAATATTCCATGAAGTTGAAGGACGTATTTTTGCATAAAGCGATTTGTGATGAAGATGTGCGCCATCAACATACCGGTTATCGTTTAAAAACCTTTCTTCATATTCGAATTTAAAATCGAGCCATTTTTGCATGAATGGCACAGGTTTGTACTCAGGGTTTGAAAATCTGATCCCGGGAACTGGCCTGGCATTCTGGCTTTTGGCAAGATTTCCGTTTGAAGTGGATAATCCGGCATATTTTATTTCATCATAATACATTCCTCCCTTTATTTCCCATCCTTTTAATGAGAATCCTGCAAATGCCTGGTTTATCTGGTAATAATTGGTATTTCCAAAAGCTGCAATAAGATCTCCACCCCATGAATAATCAAATTTTGTTTGTTTTTTGTATTGCTGACCAATGAAAATTTCGGTGATATTAAAAAACGATCCGGTAGTTTGAATTTTTCCATGCTGATTTGCAACAAACCAGAATGGCAGAACACTGTCGGT
>JBBIPU010000077.1:0-4373 GCA_037442685.1 Draconibacterium sp.
ATTAAACAATTATTGATTTAATTTTGGGCAATGTACCGTGAACTTAATGGATGTTTGAATTTGAACTGACGATTTATCTGTTTTCAATAAACATTCTGTTTCGGTAAATGTTTTTTACTATCGAAAACCAATAAAATCTTCTTTCCTTAAATTTGATTTCATATTCAGTAATTATGCCAGTCAATATTCCGGAAACAGCTCAAAAGCGAATTGTAATCATCGGTGCAGGATTTGCAGGCCTCAAATTAGCCAAGAAACTTATTGGTTCTGGCTACCAGATTGTTATTATCGACAAAAACAACTATCATCAGTTTCAGCCTTTGTTTTACCAGGTGGCAACATCGGGAATTGAACCAAGTTCAATAATTTTTCCGTTGAGAAAAATATTCCAGAAACAAAAAGATGTTTATATACGTGTGGCAGAAATTTATTCCGTGGACACCAGAAAAAAAGAGATTCACACCAGTTTGAATACTGTTTGGTACGATTATCTTGTGATTGCCACCGGGGCAAATTCAAATTTCTTCGGTTCGATAAACATCGAGGAACACACAATCCCGATGAAATCAATTTCCGAAGCAATGGCAATGCGGAACCGGTTGCTTCAGAGTTTCGAAAAAACAGTCACACTGCGCGACCAGAATGCCAGAAAGGCGCTGCTGAATGTAATATTGGTGGGAGGTGGACCAACCGGCGTTGAACTGGCCGGGGCAATTGCCGAAATGAAAAAATTTGTTCTTCCGAAAGATTATCCCGAACTGAATTTCGATGTGATGCAAATTACTCTTATTGAAGGTTCAAACACTCTTCTTCGCGGAATGTCGGATCATGCTTCGGAGAAAGCTTTGAGTTACCTTCAGAAAATCGGAATAAAAGTGATGTTAAACAAGAGGGTAAAGGATTTTAATGGAAATGTGCTGACACTCGATGACAACACTCAGATTGAAACAAAAACCGTGATCTGGGCAGCCGGAATCACCGGAAATATTCCTGACGGATTTCCAATTGAATCAGTTGGTCCTGGCAAACGGATTTTAGTTGATGAATTTAACAGGATCAAAGGTTACGATGATATTTTTGCAATTGGCGATGTTGCACTGATGATGACCAAAGAATATCCGGAAGGTCATCCGCAGGTTGCGCAGGTTGCCATTCAGCAGGGACGCAATCTGGCCCGAAACTTCATTCACCTAAAAAACCAGTCGCCATTAAAACCCTTCAGATACATTTACCGCGGATCGATGGCTACTATTGGCCGTAATCATGCAGTTGCCGACCTTTCTTTTATCCGGTTCAGCGGTTTTATTGCCTGGCTGACCTGGATGTTTGTGCATTTGATGGCTATTGTCGGGGTAAAAAACCGTCTTTTGATTTTTATAAACTGGATGTGGAATTATCTGACCTACGATCAGTCGCTCAGGATAATTCTCTGGGCTGCAAAAAAAGATCCGACAAAGAAGATTTCACCTCTTGACAGGAAATGAGTTTTTCAATCCGGAATTTTTTATTAAAACGAAAACCAAATATTGGTCCCGGTCACTTTACATTTCCGGAAATTCAAAATTCGAAAAGAATTAGTTCGGGAAATCTCAATTTTCATTTTACTTTTAAGGCTGAAAAAAACAGGAAATGAATATTGACAAATATCCATCGAAATTACTTGAAACCGCTGTGAATGAGTTTTCGAAACTCCCGGGGATCGGTCGAAAAAGCGCACTCCGACTGGTGTTACATTTATTACGCCAGGACGTTGAAGCCGTGAACTATTTTGGAAACAGCATCATTCAACTCCGGAATGAAATAAAACACTGTAAAATCTGTCACAACATTTCGGATACCGACATTTGCCAGATTTGCAATAACCAGTCGCGCAACCGTAGCGTGATTTGCGTGGTGGAAAATATCCGCGATGTAATGTCGGTTGAGAACACACAGCAATACAACGGTCTGTATCATGTTCTGGGCGGGATAATATCGCCGATGGACGGGATCGGGCCGGCAGAACTTGAAATAGAATCGCTCCTGAACAGGGTGCAGGAAAGAACAGTTGTTGAAGTTATTCTGGCTTTATCAACAACCATGGAAGGCGATACAACCAATTTTTATATTTACCGGAAACTGAAAGATATTCAGGTTAAAATCACAACACTGGCGCGCGGAGTTTCGGTGGGCGACGAACTGGAATACACCGACGAAATTACGCTTGGCCGCTCTCTTGCAAACCGGATCCCTTACGAAAGTTCGCTCGGAAAATAGCAAGTTAATATCAGAAACCGGTGATTTTTTCGTTTAACAAAAGGAATAATTACATTTGGTTTGAATAATTAAATTAAACTTAGCCGGAACTCTTGTCCTCGGGCTTTAGTTTCCGGTCTTCCTGCTTTTTTGTATGAAACTTTCAGTCATTATTGTCAATTACAATGTAAAGCATTTCCTTGAGCAATGCCTGCATTCGGTTTACAAAGCTGCAAAAGGCATTGAAACCGAAATTTTTGTGGTCGATAATAATTCGGTTGATGGTTCGGCACAACTGATCCGTGAAAAATTCCCCGACCTGAATTTTATTGAAAACAAGGAAAATGCAGGCTTTTCGAGGGCAAACAACCAGGCTATTAAAAAAGCGAAAGGGAAATACATTTTATTGCTGAATCCCGACACAGTTGTTGAAGAAGATACTTTTTCGAAGGTGATTGATTTTATGGAAAATCACCCCGAAGCTGGTGGACTTGGAGTGAAAATGATCGACGGAAAGGGAAACTTTTTACCCGAATCGAAAAGAGGTCTTCCCACTCCCCGTGTTGCATTTTATAAAATATCCGGCCTTTCGAAGCTTTTTCCCCACTCAAGGAAATTCGGGAAATACCATCTTTCTTATTTAAACGAAAACGAAATTCACGAAATTGAAATTTTAGCCGGAGCTTTCATGTTAATCAGAAAAGAAACGCTTGACAAAATCGGGCTGCTCGATGAAGCTTTTTTTATGTACGGCGAAGATATCGACCTTTCGTACAGAATTTTACTTGGTGGTTATAAAAACTATTATTTCCCCGGAACAACCATAATTCATTACAAAGGCGAAAGCACAAAGAAAGGCTCGCTCAATTATGTGAAGGTTTTTTACAATGCAATGATCATATTTGCCCGCAAACATTTTTCGGGTGGCAAAGCAGGGATTTTTTCCTTTATCATTCATCTTGCCATCTGGTTCAGGGCATTTATTGCCGTTTTTAAACGGTTTTTTTCAAAGCTGGTTTTACCGGTTTACGATGCACTTGTCATATTTACGGGATTTCTTTTTATTACTCCGCTCTGGGAAAATCTACGTTTCGAACCAGGACATTTCCCTGATATTTACCTGAAGTTTGTGGTTCCTGTTTACATTCTTCTCTGGCTGGCCGGGATTTTGTTTTCGGGAGGTTATAAAAAACCGGTGAGCTTGTTTAAAGTTGCCCGCGGACTTCTTTGGGGAACAATCGCAATTTTGCTTGTTTATTCTCTTGTTGATGAGCGGCTGAGGTTTTCAAGGGTTCTGATCTTACTGGGTTCATTCTGGTCTTTTCCGGCTCTTTTAATTTCGAGGCTTATTTTTCACTGGCTTAAAATTGAAAATCTCCGCCTCGATCTGAAAAAATCGAAACGGGTGGCCATTGTTGGTCATTCATCGGAAGCTTCACGGGTAAAAAAGTTGCTCGAAGATTCGCAGGCACGTGCCGAACTTGCCGGATTTATTGCCCTCGACAATTCGGACAGAGGTGAAAATTACATTGGCCACATTCAGCACATTTCAGAAATAATAAGAATTAACCGGATCGACGAAATTATTTTCTGCGCCGAAAATCTGAGTTCGGCCCAGATTATCCGTGCCATGCTCGATCTCACACAACTCGAAGTTGCATACAAAATAGCGCCTCCTGAAAGTATCAGCATCATTGGCAGCAATTCAATTCACACTGCCGGCGATTTGTATGTGGTAAATATTAATTCCATTTCAAAACCGGCCAACAAACGCCGTAAAAGAATGTTTGATGTCGGAATTGGCCTGATTATTCTTTTTCTGGTTCCTTTTATAATATTGATTTTCAGAAATAAGAAATCTTTCATCAAAAATATATTCTCTGTTTTAGGAGGTAAAAACTCGTGGATTGGTTATATTCCCCATCATAAAACTTTTAACAAACTGCCTTTTTTGAAAGCAGGAATACTGAATCCGGGTGATTTATTTCCTGAACTCATTCTGGACGAAGAAAAAATGACAAGACTGAACATTCTTTATGCAAAAGATTACAGTATTCTCACCGATACTGAAATACTTTTCAAAAACTGGAAAAACCTCGACAGAAAAATATGAAGAATCTTTTAAAATACGGAAATAT
>JBBIPU010000077.1:4473-20245 GCA_037442685.1 Draconibacterium sp.
GCCATCAATGATTCTGGATATTTTTTTATTTTTTTCAGATATTCAATAAAATTCTGGCGAACCCATTCTTCCGGAGTTAAAATCACAAATTTTTTTCTTACCGAATCAAAAATCCATGATTTCCCTTCTTCAGTTTTAATTCTGAAATCAAATTCAGGTAAATTCAGTTTTTGCATAATTTAAGCTCTCACTCCCGATTTCTGTTTTGGCTGAAGTAAACTAAAAATGTACATTTGCATCTGCTCTAAAAGAAATGGCAGTTACTTTTGTTCAAAGGTAAAATTAATGGTTTCATGAAAACAAAAAAAGAGATTGTTGATAACTGGCTTCCTCGCTACACGGGGAAGAATCTGGAAGATTTCGGAAATTATATTCTGCTTACCAATTTTCAGAGTTATGTCGAAAAATTTGCCAAAAAATTTAATGTTCCGGTTGACGGTACCGACAAAAATATGCCAAGCGCCTCTGCCGAAGGTCTGACGATCTTCAACTTTGGAATGGGAAGCCCGAATGCTGCAACAATAATGGATTTGCTGGGAGCCATACATCCCAAGGCAGTTTTGTTTCTGGGCAAATGTGGTGGTTTAAAAAAGAAAAACCACTTGGGAGATTTGATTTTGCCGATTGCAGCAATCAGAAGGGAAGGTACTTCGGACGATTACATGCCGTCCGAGATACCAGCACTGCCCGCTTTTAACCTGCAACGTGCAGTTTCTCACATACTCCGGAACCTGGAAAAAGACTACTGGACAGGTGTTGTTTTTACCACTAACCGGCGAGTATGGGAATTTGATAACAAGTTTAAAAAGTACCTCACAAAAACACGGGCAATCGCAATTGACATGGAAACTGCCACTTTATTTACAGTTGGATTTTCGAATAAAATTCCAACCGGCGCTCTTTTACTCGTTTCCGATCAGCCCATGATTTCAAGTGGTGTAAAAACAACCGAAAGCGATATCAAAGTCAACACCCAGTTTGTTGATCTTCACCTCGAAGCAGGAATTCAGGCGCTTTTCGAAATTAAGAACAACGGTCTTTCTGTTAAACACTTAAGATTCTGAAATGGATTTCGAAGTAATTTTACAAAACCTGAAGAAGAAAATTGTTCACCCTGTTTATTTATTGCAGGGAGAAGAACCTTATTATATTGATGAAATTTCGGATTACATTGAAAAAAATATTTTAACCGAAGCCGAAAAAGGTTTTAATCAGATCATATTTTATGGCAAAGATTCATCGGCACAGAATATTGCAGAGAGTTGCCTGCGTTTTCCGATGATGGCACAGAGACAGGTAATAATTGTGAAAGAGGCACAAAGTCTTGCAAAAATAGACCTTCTTGCGTCGTATGCCGAAAAACCGCTGGTATCAACTGTTCTGGTTTTAAATTACAAGTACAGAAATCTTGATTCGAAAACCAGACTTGCTAAAGCAATAAAAAAGAACGGGATAATTTTTACCTCTGAAAAAGTAAAAGAATATAAACTTCCGGCATGGATTGAAAATTACCTTGCCCAACGCGATTTTACAATAATACCCCAGGCTGCTCAGCTTTTGACTGCTTATCTTGGCGCCGATTTAGGCAAAGTTGCAAACGAACTCGACAAATTGATGATTGCTGTTAAAAATACAAACAAAATTACAGCCGATCATATCGAAAAAAATATCGGATTAAGTAAAGAATTCAATCTCCTTGAGTTACAAAATGCCTTGTGTGAAAAGAACGTTTTTAAAGCTAACCAGATCATCCGGTATTTTGGCGCTAATCCGGCCACCAATCCGATTCAGCGGACCATTCCAACACTTTTTGGATACTTTACCAACATGTTCGCATTTCATTTTTTAAAAGACAAATCGGAAAGCAATGTAGCATCTGAACTTCGAATACATCCGTATGTTGCTAAAAACCTGATCATTGCAGCAAAAAAATATACACCTACCAAATTGTACGAAATCATCGGGATTCTGCGCGAATACGATTTGAAGAACAAAGGTTTTGAAACCTCAACGATGGTTGACACTGCCGATTTACAAAAAGAAATGATTTACAAAATTTTACATTAAATGATAACGCTGATAATTATTGCTTTAACAAGTGTGGTTTCATTCCTGGCTTTTCAAAACAGTGAACTGATGGATAAACTGCAGTTCAATGCAGCAAAAATTGTACACCAGAAACAGTATTACCGTTTGATTTCGCATGCTTTTATCCATGCAAACTGGACTCATTTGCTTGTAAATATGTTTGTTCTCTATTTTTTTGGCCGTGCAATTGAACAGTATTTCGGATATTATTTCGGGAATAAGGCAATTGCATTTTATGTGCTGTTGTACTTCGGAGGAATTTTGTCATCGAATATCTGGAGTTTAATTAAGCATCAGAACAATTACTATTACAATGCTGTCGGGGCTTCGGGAGCAGTTTCGTCAATGTTGTTTGCATTCATTTTTTTTAATCCGTGGGAAAAACTCTACTTTTTTGCAATTCTGCCAATTCCGGGAATTTTATTTGCGGTGGGATACCTTATCTATTCTTATCAAATGAGCAAAAACAAAAACGACAATGTTGCCCACGATGCACATATTTTGGGAGCAATTTTTGGATTTGTATTCCCTGTGCTTTTAAAACCCTCATTATTCCAACAGTTTATCGACAAGTTGTTTTCCTTTTTTTAATTCACTGTTTGTAAACTTTGAACATTCTGAATAAAATGGATTTCATAATTGTCAATGGGCAAATCATCAGAAAACAAGAAGCAGGTTTTAATACACTGTTTTGGGATGAGCCTTTTGTTATTACACAGAAATTATGGTTTGGATATGGCGGCATCCCGCTTTTTCATGACAATGTTGAAACCATGAAAATCACATTAAACACCCTGAAAATTAACATTCCGGATTTGCTTTCCAACGAACACGAATTGTTCAGGTTAACAAAACGGATGCTGAATAAAAACAGGTTTTACAGATCGGGGATTATTACTTTACAGGTTTTCGCAGGTCAATCAGAAACAAGTACAGTACTGACAAGTTTTGCTTTTCCGGGTTTCGATTTTCCTGTTTCAGACCAGGGAATTATATTGAATTTTTCTGAATTCGAGAAATTCAGCGGCAACCCGTTAAACCGTTTTTTATTTTTTAATGAACCAAACTGGAAATTTGCTGAAGCCAGGATTCAGGATACTTCATTTAATAATTCCATTTTTATCAACGAAAAAGGAACTGTTTGCGATTGTATTTCGTCGGATATTTTCATGATAAAAGGAAAATCACTTTTTACTCCATCGGTTGAAACTGGTTGTTATACTGACACTTTGAGAGATCACCTGATGAAAGTTGCTTCGAATGCAAATTTAAAAGTTGTTGAATCAGAAGAAGTGAAAAGGGAAGATGTTCTGCAGATGAACGAGATTTTTCTTGCCAGCGAAGAACTTGGTTTACAATGGGTTTTAGGTGTTGAAAACAAAAGATTTGTACATCAGTATTCGGTAAAACTGCACCAGCTTTTAAACGAATATCTGAAGAAACTGGCACAATAAAAAGAAATCGGTTCTTTGTTATTTTGCTGCCCAGCGAAATACAAAAAATGCAATGAAACTGTACATAATATTTGGAATCCAAATCGACAAAAATATCGGGGCAGAGCCGCTGATTGCAAAAACTGTCGATATCTGCATAAAAAGAATATACGAAAAACTTAAGGCAAGACCCAATCCCAGATGAAAACCAAGACCACCCTTTATTTTTCGTGATGCCAATCCGGCGCCGATTATTGTAAGAATAAATGTCGAAAACGGGGTTGCGGTTCTTTTATGTTTTTCAATTTCCCATTCGATTGTATTAACACCTCTGGTTTGCATGAGCGCAATTTCTTTTTTAAGGTCAGGTGTTTTATACGTTTCCATTTCATTTTTCTTTACTCTGAACTCTTCGGGTTTCATATTCAAAGTGGTATCGAGCCGGTAACTGTTTTCCAGTAATTCGTGATCGTCGAAAATTGTACGTCTCCACCAATTGGTAATTATCCACTTTCCTGTTTCCTTGTCCCACCTGATATTATCGGCTGTAAATTTCTCAACAAGTTTCGCTCCGTCAAAACGTTCTAATGTAAAATTTGTCCCGATGTCGTTTGGTGTGTAGGTTCTCATGTAAATATAAACCCCCGGTTCAATTTGCCTGTGAATATCGCGTTCCACTCCCACCCTTGCATTTTCGATATTTTTCAGTCTGAATTCATTTAACGTTTTGGTGGCAGGGGGAATTACGTAATTTCCCAAAGTGAAGGAAAATATGGCAAGAATCAAAGCAGAAATCATGTAGGGTCGCATTAACCTCGCGTAAGATACGCCACTGCTGAGAATCGCAATGATTTCGGTATTGTAAGCCATTTTCGAAGTAAAATATATTACTGCAATAAATGTAAAAAGCGGGCTGAAAAGGTTGGCAAAATAGGGAATAAAATTCAGGTAATAATCTCCGATGATTTCTTTGTACGAGAGATCCTTCGACAGAAATTCATCCAGGTTTTCGGAAACATCAAAAACCACCGCGATACTCAATATCAGTGCAATAGCATAAAAAAAAGTACCTAAGAACTTTTTGGTTATGTAAAAATCAATGGTTTTGTAATATTTCGTGATCATTTTATAACCGTTGTTTTAACCTGCTGATCATTTCATTTTTCCACGATGCAAAACTACCGTCAATTATTTTCTGACGGGCAGTTTTTACGAGCCACAAATAAAAAGCCAGATTATGCTGAGTGGCAATTTGTGCCCCAAGCATTTCGTTCGAAATAACCAGATGTCGAAGATAAGCTTTTGAATATGTGTCAACAAACGATGTCCCTTCTTCATCAATCGGGGAATGATCGTTTTCCCATTTCTTGTTCCGGATATTGATTTTTCCGTTTCTTGTAAAAAGCATTCCATTCCGGCCATTTCGCGAAGGCATTACACAATCAAACATATCCACTCCCCTGTCAATTGATTCAAGGATATTTTCGGGAGTTCCAACTCCCATCAAATAACGGGGCCGGTTTTCAGGTAAATCTGCTGTAACAACTTCTGTCATTTCGTACATCACTTCTTCTGCCTCTCCCACCGAAAGTCCGCCAATTGCATAACCATCGGCATTGGTGTTTTTCACAAATGCAACCGATGATCGGCGTAAATCGGCATAAGTACTTCCCTGTATTATCGGGAACAGACTTTGTTCGTAACCATATTTCGGATAAGTGCTGTTGAACTGAAAAAAACACCTGTCGAGCCAGCGATGGGTAAGTTCCATCGATTTTCTGGCATAACTGTAGTCTGCATCGCCGGGAGTACATTCGTCAAAAGCCATCATGATATCGGCGCCAATAATCCGTTGAATATCGATAACGCCTTCGGGTGTAAACTGATGATATGAACCGTCGATATGCGATTGAAATTTTGCTCCATGTTCGCTCAGTTTTCTGATATCACCAAGCGAAAAAACCTGGAATCCGCCGCTGTCGGTTAAAATTGGTCTGTCCCAGCCATTGAATTTATGCAGGCCGCCGGCTTTTTCAATCACATCCATTCCCGGACGCAGATACAAATGATATGTGTTTCCCAGAATTATCTGGGCGTGAATGTCTTCTTTTAAATCGCGGGTATGAACACCTTTTACAGTTCCGGCTGTTCCAACCGGCATAAAAATAGGAGTTTCAATTTTTCCATGCGCAGTGTACAAAACGCCCGCCCTTGCCCTTGAATTGCCTGCTACAGAAATAAGTTCAAAATTCATTAACCGTTTTTTAAAGAGGGCAAATATAAGTATTAAACTTTAAACCTTCAGAATGCAACAAGCGCTGAGCCTGTTAATAAATTTTAATTGAAGAGTTCAAAAAATATCTCAAATTTTAATTGTTATTGGTATTAATGTTTCCATTTTTGAAATCTCATTTTTGTGATCAATTTTTTTCCAGATGATTCAGAATTTATTTGACACACTTGTTGATTTGCATGGTTTTAACCTTGCTTTGACAATAATTTTCGGATTGCTTTTTATAATACGTCTCGCGCATTTGTTTCTGTTTACAGGAAGAATATTATTTCAGAAAACACCAAAGCACAGTTCGCCTGTTCCGCTTTCTCTCATTTATACTGTCAGAAACGAAGAGATCAGGTTAAGAAATAACCTGGCACCGGTACTATCAATTAATGATGCAGAATTTGAGGTTATCGTGGTTGACGATTTTTCGCAGGATAATTCGTTCCAGGTTTTGGGATTACTCCGCGGAAGAAGTGACCGTTTAAAGATATCGACATTGCAACAGGAAACCCGTTTTTCGACAAAAATGGCCCAGAACCTCGCATTGAAAGCTTCGAAATATGACTGGATACTGACTGTTCCGATATCGTATGCAAATGCTACACCGGAATGGATTACAGGTATTTCTTCATCTCTCGACGACGACAAAACAGTTGTAATAAGTTACTGCAGCGCACAGAATGCATCGGGATTTATTAACCGCATTTACCGGATTGAAAGTTTTTTATCGTTTACAAAAAGTGTCGGATATATTCTTAATAATCTCCCTTTTGTTTATTCTGAAGAAAATGTAGCGATTCTGAAGAAGAAGTATTTTGAAGTTGGAGGTCACGGTTTTAAAATAAGTGAATCGTACGCGAACCTGGAGTTGCTGATCAATTATTTCATTACAAAGAAAACAACCGCAATATTGTTCAGGTCTGAAACTGCAATTAAAAAAACAGAAGAACTGATCTGGAATGACTATCTCGATATTCTTAAAAGAAGCCTGCGGATTGAAAAACATTTGCCAGGTTCAAAAAAATCGGTGCTGGCTTTCGACGAATTCACAAAATTGCTTTTTCCTTTGGTTGCCATTTTTACTTTTATAGTAAATTTTAATCTTTGGCCATTGTTAGCCGGATTGCTTTTTATAATGCTGGCTGCAAGATTAGTTATCATAAAAATAGTTCTGAATCGTTTGAATGAACGTAAAATATTAATACCTTCGTTAGTGTACGATTTGATTATTCCTTATTTCAAATTATTTTACCGCTGGTATTTCAACAATCGCAGAGAGAAACAGAAATGGAAAGTGAAGGTTTAAAACTATCGGAAAAGGCACTTCAGGATTACGAACTTGTACAGAAAGCCTTACTTGGAGACGAAAAAGCCTTTGCCCGTTTGTTGAGCCGTTACAAAGACACCATCTATTTCATGCTTCTTAAAATGCTGAATAACCGCAGCGATGCGGAGGATTTAACGCTTGAAGCTTTTGGAAAAGCATTTAAAAATCTTCATCAATATTCACCAACCTACGCGTTCAGTACCTGGCTGTTCAAAATTGCTTCGAATAACTGCATCGATTTTCTTCGTAAAAAAAAGGGAGTGATGGTTTCTTTGGAAAGCGAAAATGATCAAAATGAATTAAATGAAACGGCAAAAATAAAATCGAAGGATCTGGATCCCGAAGAAAAACTCATCAGGAAACAAAAAGCTATTTTGCTTCACAAGGTAGTCAGACGGTTAAAACCTCATTATCAGTCGCTTGTTGGGTTGAGATATTTCAATGAATTATCGTATGAAGAAATTGCCAAAGAACTGAATTTACCTTTGGGAACTGTTAAAGCACAACTTTTCAGGGCACGCCAGATGCTTTTCAAACTGATTGAAAGCACCGAAATGAATGACCATCATTAAATTCTTTTATGCAAATCATTTCAAAATATTTCCCCAAATTAGATCAAAGACAAGTTTTTTTATTCAAACAACTCGAACCTTTGTATGCTGAATGGAATTCACGGATCAATGTAATTTCGCGAAAAGATTTTCCTGAATTCTGCGAACGTCATGTTTTACATTCGCTCGGAATTGCAAAATTCATCAGTTTCACTCCTGGCACAAAGATTCTGGATGTTGGCACCGGTGGAGGATTCCCGGGAATACCACTTGCAATTGTTTTCCCACTGGTAAATTTCCATCTTATCGATTCGATTGGCAAAAAAATCAAGGTTGTTAACAGCATTATCGAAGCTCTTGAACTGAAAAATTGTACTGCTCAGCAAATCAGGGCCGAAGATCATAATGATAAGTACGATTTTGTTGTAAGCCGTGCCGTGGCCAACCTTTCGGAGTTTGTTCCCTGGGTCAGGAAAAATATTGAAAAAAGACAAATCAATGCAATTCCTAACGGCATAATTTATTTAAAGGGCGGCGATTTACTGGAAGAAACAAAACCTTTCAATAAAAACATTTATATAAAATACTTATCTGATTATTTCGATGAGGAATTTTTTAAAACCAAAAAAGTGTTGCATTTGCCGTTGGGCTGATCAATATAAAACTTCGTACTTTCCATGAAAATGTTCTGACAATCATACTCAGTTTTCATCTCCAAAAGAAACTCCCATTTTTCGCGCCTTTTGAATCAGACCCAAATTTGGCTCAACCAGTCGTAATTTTCCCCCAACCTCATCGAGCGGCACAGTGGTGATTTCGTTCTGTCTAATTGCAACCATTGTTCCAAAACAACCCTGGGCAATACATTCTGCTGCATAAGCCCCGTATCGGGTTGCGAGAATACGATCCATCGGGGTCGGACTGCCGCCCCGCTGAATATATCCAAGAACTGTCTCGCGGGTTTCAATTCCGGTATGCTCTTCTATCGATTTGGCTATAAAGCTTGCTGCGCTTTGGTTTCGCGGGTGTTCAATGCCCTCGGCAACTACAACAATTGAATAAGGCTTTTTGTCCTCGTAACGCTTTTCAATCTTCCTGATAATAGATTTCATATTATAAGGTAATTCGGGCAGGAGAATGATATCTCCACCGCCGGCAATTCCAGAATATAAAGCCAGCCAGCCGGCATTGTGACCCATTATTTCAATAATCATCACTCTTTGGTGTGAGTTGGCAGTTGTATGTAAACGGTCTATCGCATCGGTTGCAATCTGAACTGCCGAATCGAAACCAAATGTAATATCGGTTCCCCAAACATCGTTATCAATGGTTTTAGGTATTCCAATAATATTCAGTCCTTCATTTGAAAGCAGACTGGCTGTTTTCATGGTTCCGTTTCCTCCGATGCAAACAACACAATCCAGTTCCAGTTTTTCATAATTCTCGATAATCTTTTCAGGTTTATGATTCTCGTTTCCGTCCTCATTCACCAGTTTATAAGGTTTTTCACGCGAAGTTCCAAGAATTGTACCTCCGAGTGTAAGTATCCCTGAGAGCTGAGCTTCCTTTAGTTCAATGTAATCGCCTTCGATCAGTCCTAAAAATCCTGCATTAAAACCCAGTACCTTCATCCCGTACTCCACAATAGCTGTTTTGCCCACTCCTCTTATTGCAGCATTTAATCCGGGGCAATCACCGCCTGCAGTCAAAATTCCTATTCGTTTCGGTTTGCCAAAAATTTTCATGTTAACCTGTTATTTTTCAGTTCTAAATTCGAATTTCTAAATTACAAAAGATTAAGTGAATTTATTAGTTTTGCATTACCCGAAATCAAACTATAACTAAGAATTAAAATGAAATTTATTTCAGAAATTTCAATAATTTGTAACTTCGTCATATTCGGTTAAATAAGTAATTAATTATAAACAAATTAAAATTTAGATTCTATGAGAAGACTATTTGCATTCATTTTGGCAGCCTCTTTTATTTTTGGAATTTCATGTACAGGTAGTAAAAAACCTGCAGAACCGGAAAAAAGTGCTGCAGTGGTTGAAGAAACAGTTGGTCCGAATGAGTTAACACAAAAGGAAAAAGAAGACGGCTGGGTATTATTGTTCGACGGAAAGACAAGTAACGGCTGGAGAGCTTACAACAAAACCGGATTCCCCAAAGGATGGGAAGTCATTGACGGCACCTTGCATTGCAAAGGTTCTGGTCAGGGTGAAGCCGGTGGACCTGACGGCGGAGACATTATTTATGATAAAAAATTCAAGGATTTCGATCTGAAAGTGGAATGGAAAATTTCGAAAGGCGGAAATTCAGGCATTTTCTACCTCGGTCAGGAAATTCCCGGTAAGGAGGTTTGGCGCACTGCCCCCGAAATGCAGATTCTGGATAACGCCAACCACATTGACGCCACTTTAGGTAAAGACGGAAACCGTCAGGCTGGTTCGCTTTACGACCTGATTCCTGCCAAACCACAGAATTCAAAACCTTTTGATGAATGGAATTCTGCTGAAATCATCTGCTACCAGGGAACAGTTGTTCATAAACAAAATGGTGAAACTGTTCTGGAATATCATTTGTGGACTCCGGAATGGAATTCATTGGTTGCCGGAAGTAAATTTCCGGAATACAATAAAGATTGGGCAAATGTTGCAAAGGAAGGGTACATTGCATTCCAGGATCATGGCGGTGATGTCTGGTTCCGTAATGTAAAAATTAAAGTTTTACAATAATAAATTAGCCTTGTAAGGAATTATTATTCATTCGGGAATCGGTGATTCCCGGATTCTTATTTCTGAAACAACAACACCCAGAAAATAAGCTATTTCCCGGGTGTTGTTGTTTTATGTGAGAAATAAACTAATTCACATCGCTGTCCCGGCTGGTTTGTTAACTACAACCGTGGCATCTTCCATAATAACAT
The DNA here is from genome assembly GCA_037442685.1 of Draconibacterium sp. Taxonomy (GTDB): domain Bacteria; phylum Bacteroidota; class Bacteroidia; order Bacteroidales; family Prolixibacteraceae; genus Draconibacterium. Next base: position 15,083 of record JBBIPU010000077.1, read on the forward strand.
CGTATTTATAACCATAACCAAAATCCTTGTTTAAAATTATTTTCCCCTTTACAGTTATCTGGTCATTTACTTCAGCCAAACCAGTTGTTGTAACCGTAAGATCGAAATTGCCGTTATTTTCTGTTCCATCCTGGATATGAATCCAGTTTTTACCCATCACTTCCTTATTCACTTTTACAACTACTCCTCTTATTTCAACTTCCTTTCCCGAGTAATTGTTACGGTCTGCATAAACCTGAGCTACAGTTACTTCATCTGCCTTTTTTTCCAGGTTGACCGAAGTATTTTTTTCGTTATTTACCTTCCCCATGTGCGATTCTGGCACACCGGCATTTCCCATCGAACCCATATTTCCATTTGTACCTTCATTTTTAACCAGTGGAGATGTACTTATTGCACTTACAAAATAAATCATGTCGAAAGTCCGGTCAATTTCTTTACTATGAAAATTTGCCATAGGTAAGCCTTCTTCATAAAAATAAACTGTTCCCGGTTGAACATCCTGCTTAGATACCGCAATCCATTTTTCATTCAAATCTTCTTTCGCCCTGATATAAGTGTAATTGTTTCCCTGGACAACTTCCACAACTTCAAACGATTTTCCATTGGAAGGTGCTTGATTTTGAGTCATGACACCATTTTTATTTTTTACACACGATGAAAATACCACCACCAACATCAACATCACTAAAATTCTCATATCAAAATTTTTAAAAGATTAATATTAAACCTGTACTCCTGTAAATTAAAAGTTCCAAATATAAAACTTAATTAAAACAATTTGCACCCGAATTTTAAATCAAGGTGTAATTTTTAAACCAGTCAGTTAAAGAATCAGAACCTTTTGATATCTTTTAACAATATTTATTTCAATCGATTACCAAATTTCTACGAATCAATTCACCATTCTGAAAAAAGCTTCTATTCTTAAATGTCTGATATATTGACTTGGGTATCTAATTAGCGTATATTTGATAAACCATTAAATCTCAATTCGATAAAAATGAAAACCAAAGGATTTCGAAACATCAATTATGTTGGCTTAGTTGTTATCATCCTTGCATTTCTGTTTATTTACTTCTCCTATTTTTTCATTTATATCCCTAAAAAAGAAGCACATCTTCAGCAGAAAGGATTCCGCATTCTAAAAGAGTATGGCAGTAACATGATCGATAAACGTCAGTATTTTGAGAATCATTTTAAGAATTACGGAATTTTTTATTCCATCAAATTTCTGACAGACTCGAATGAAATTATAAAAGCAGACACAGCCTTAATCGATAAAATATACAGGAAAGAAAGCCCGGAAATAGATAAAGTTATTAGTCAACTGTTTCAGTTTGTTATTACAAAACATATAAAAACAGAAGCACTTGACTTTGTTAAAGGGAAAGGACAGGAAATGCTTCTGAGTTTCAACAGTACAAACAACGACTTAACTTTAGTAAAGAAATATTACAGAAAAAAAGATAAACAAAACATTGAAAATGACCAGTTTGAAGATTTTTCGTACCAAGTTCCAATCAGTTCTTTTATGGAAAATCTCAAATTTGACGAGTTGTTCGAAAATATATTCTTTTTTGATAGTTCGGATATTTTATATAGTACAGAAAACGGAAATCTTGATGATATTACCAACCCTGCAGCATTGTGCGACAGTACAAAAAATTCTCAAGGTGGAATTTATAAAAAATTAAATATCAGGGGAGAAAAAAAACATGTAGTAGTAATACCCATCGCTTTTGCAGGAAAACAGTTTTATTTAGCCGGTTTAATTTCCGATTCCGATTATATCAGTAAAACCAGGACAATCAATAAACAACTCCTGTTTTTTATCGCAGGTATTTTGTTATTGATATCCGCCGGAATGCCAATACTGAAAATTATTCTGATCGACAGCAAGGAACGATTAAAGGCCAGCGATGTAACTAATAGCAGCGTATCATTGATTTTTGGAATCAGCCTGTTCATTCTGATTGTATTTGCTTTCATTAAAAAGCAAGCTGTTGACCGGGTGACACATGAAAAACGGATAGAGAAAATCTCTGATAAACTATACAGCAATGTGTTAAATGATATCGATTCATTAAAAGTGTTAGGAAGCGGCATTGCAAATAAAAGTACTCTACAATATGCATCGTTACAGAAAGAAGTGGTGAATAAATTTAATTCTGTAAACCGTTTTTATCAGGATAGTAATTTGTGTGGTCCTTTCTCGTTGAATGAAATCATTTTAATGAATAAAAACGGAATTTTCAGCAAAGGATACACGAGAACCCCTTTTTCTGATATTGTAAATGTTGATTTAAGCGAACGGCAATATTTCAGGAATATCAAAGATATTGAAAAATCGTGGCCAACCTCCGACAGTTTAAACCTGAATATTTATATTGAATCGATAAAATCATTAAATACAGGAGCAGTTGAAACTGCCATTTCATTTTTTACTCAAAACTTTGATTCATTGATTGTTTTGGCAATTACATCAAAAATTCCATCATTGTATCAGCAGGTTTTACCAAAAGATATCGAATTTGTAATAATCAATAAAAATGGCAGAGTTTTATATCATTCTATTGAAGAAAAGAACCTTCACGAAAATTTTGTTCTCGAGTGTGAATCGGATATTCAACTGGTAAATGCTGTTAACTCGGGAAATACCGGCATTTTTCAAATCAGGTACAATGAAAAAACCTGGCTGGCCAGAATTCAACCTTTTAAAAATGCACCCCTGTTCCACATCACTTTACTCGATTTAAATCAGGCAGATAATATAAATGCCAGGATATTTCTTTTTACCTTCTATTTTCTTATTGCAACCCTGATTTTTATTGTGGCCGGGTTATTAATATTACACTGGATTACATTTTCGCAAGTACATACTCGGAAAAACAACTGGTTTTTAAGCTGGCTTGTTTTTGACCCGGCTAAAAGTAAATTATATAACATATTATCAATCATTCTGTTGTCAATAATCGCTGTTCAACTGATTGGATTATTTATTAAAGTAAGCCCGGTAACGATTCTTTTGTACCAGTTTATTTTAATAGTTTATTCTTTATTTGCTACAATGGCGTTTCTCAACCGGAGTGAATTTAAAACGAACAAAGCATTTCGCGATGAATTCTTATTAGAATCAAATATTTTGCTGGCCACTGTTTTATTGATGCTTTTTTTCATCCTGAAATTCGAAATAACCGCCAGTTTTCTGTTTCAGCTTGTGTTTCTTGTGGTTTTGACTATTTTTATTTTCAGCTTTCTGAAAAAATATAAACCACCAAAAGTAAACTACAAATTTTCCCATCGACAAAATGAAATCAAACTGAAAAGGCACTACCTCATCTTTTTATTTCTGTGGCTTCTATGTATTTCGGCAATACCGGTAACTGTGTACTATTTTTCAGTTAAAAAACAGGAAGAGGAAAGATGGAATAAAGAACAATTATATAAAGTGGCTGAAGATAATATAGAATTGCAGACAGTTTATGGAAATCCTGAAAAAGAGTGGTTTAAACGAATCCAGGGAAATGGCATTGACAATCTGAATGTCAAGTATTTACCGTTCGTCGATAATCTTAAAAAATTAAATGATGGTGATGTTGTTGGCACTGCATATCCATACAAAATCTATTCATCTTTACCCGATCCTGTTTCAGGCTGGTACAATCAGCCAAAATTACAAGCCACTGATAAATACATTAATTCTGTGTTTTACAACGATACATTAATTTACAGAACAGGATTGAAAGAAGGGTCAATTCTGGTTAATTATTCTGATCGAAACAGACTTTTTCCTATTCTGAATTATATGATTCTGGTGAGTGTTGTGATAATTTTTATTGGTTTATGTGCCTGGTTCCTAATAAAATACATGGCTAGTGTCCTTTTAAATCTTAACATGGAAAGACCCGCGATTCCTGAAGTATCGTGGAGGGAATCTTTCAATGACAGCAATGCCAGAAAGATTTTACTTAAATCGTTCGACGGAAAATGTTTCCTGGAAAAATCCGGAGAAATAGTAAAATCCAAAGAATCTGTTTTTAATGAAATAGCACATATCAATGCACTGGAGTTAGTTAAGGATGATTTTAAAGTGGATTCATTGCCTTCGGATAAAAGCAAAATAATCTGGATCAGTGGTTTAAATCAGGTTATTTATGATTTTGATAAACATGAAAATTTTCTGACATTATTGTCGAAATTAAACCAAATTTCGCTTTGCAGAATAATTATCGAATTACCATTCGACCCTGATTTAATTAACGAATATTATGACGATTACACTGCTTCGGCCCAATTAAAACCTGAACAATTAACCCAGGTTTTTGTGTTAAGAAAAAAATGGATGAATTTATTTAACAATTATATTAGTTTTAACGGTTTTTTAAATCAAAACATTGAAGATGGATCAGGAGCACTCACCCCTGAAGACAAATACAAGCCAGAATGTATTGAATCTGAGACAGAAACAAGGTTATTGCAAATCTGGAACAATTTGACTTCACTCGAAAAGATTGTTCTTTTCGACCTTGCCGATGATGGTTTAATGAACCGGAAAAATAAAGAGATAATCCAGAAGCTGATTAATAAACGTATTATTCTTCCCAATCCTGCACCCTCGTTCTTTTCCAATGAATTCAGGGAATTTGTGATGAAGAATATTAAATCGGAAGAAGTAAAATCAATCGAAGAAAAACTCGGATTAAAAGGGAACTGGCACAATGCAAAATATCTGATTTTGTTTATTCTTGTTCCACTTGCCGCATTTATTGTAATATCTCAGGGTATTTCAATTGAAAAGGTTTTCGGAATTTTTGCGGGTGGACTTGCCATAATAACTGGTATCCTTCGTTTGCTCGACAGCAGTTCATTTAAATAGGGCTCCTGAAAAATCAGGTATTTGTTTGACATAATTGAACTTTTCCAAAAACACAGATTTTAAAACTGTAGGTGAAATTAAACGAGTAAATTTACTTTTATTAAAATTAAATCGCACTTAAATTATCAATCAGATAACCATTAAGTATCTGATATAATAGCTTTAATAAACACATTATCAGGAAATGGTAATGTAAAAACTAGTGAAATTAAAACACTGAAATTGAATTCAGTAAATACGTCAGGAATAAAAAATTTCAGGTTACGCTGGTGATAAAATCAATT
>JBBIPU010000078.1:0-13459 GCA_037442685.1 Draconibacterium sp.
GAACATTTCAAAATATCCGCCAAAGTAGGTATCTACACAATATTTCTGAACAAGATCGAATGTTTTCCGGGCATATTCAATGCCGCGTTCATCGCCCGTGGCGAGCGTGTATTCGCTCAGGGAATAAATGGCGAAACTCAGCCCGTACAATATTTTTTTATCGATTTTTACATTTCCTTTTCTGTCCATCATCCAGTAAAAACCACCGAATTCCCTGTCCCACATTTTGTTGATGATAAAATCGGCGCCATGTTTAGCAAGTTGGGCGAGTTCGCCGTTTCCGTAACCTGCCCGGTGAGCGCTCGAAACCGTGTAAAGACAGCGGGTTTGGGCAATCAGCGATTTTTCATCTTCGCCGGTATCATTCCCATCTTTATCGAAATGGGTGATGAAACCGCCATTGATTTCATCTTTCATACGGGCGATCCAGAAGGGGAGGAGTTCGGTGGTTAAATGGCTGTACGCTTCATTTCTGTATTGAAGGATTTCTGATTTATTCATTGCTAATCTTCATTTTAAAGTTAATTGTACGACGTAAAAAAAAGTGAAAACAACCGTGAAAATGTTTCACAAATTAATTCATAAAAACCTGTAAATTAAAGGGAATGAAATTATTATTTATTAACAGTATTTCAATATCAGATTTTGCCCAAAAGAAATAGATTTTTGGCCGGATAAAATTCATGATAATGAGATATTATGCCATTTTTATGTTTGTCGAAATATATTATATATCAGGATTTCTGGATGCAGTAAACGCCCGGATTATATAACTCTTGAGGGAAATTCTGCTGAAATGATGTGTTTTACAATCTTTTTTCAATGTTAACTCCGGTTTAAACAATCATTATTAAAAATTTAAGGCAGTATATATAAGCAACAAAATATCTTTTTATCCGTTAAATAGTTTAAGTACAATTCAGCATAAAACCGGACAAAGCACAAAAGTAGAATTAACAGATAAAATGGATTGCTATGATTACGAGGAAGGATTTATCGGATTTTGCGAAATTTTGCGATGTTAAGTACCAGATAAAATTAAACCAGGCGATTATTGAAGATTTTTTTCAGGATTTGAATAAAACGAGTGTATTCAAAAAAAATACAGGAGGCTTAAAAGAAGTAAACCATTCTCCAGGTTGCAATTCGAACAATATTGAATGTACACATTTGAATTTTGACAGCGCCAAATGCAGCGAATGTCCGTACTGAAATAAAAAGAGCCGGATTTTATTCCAGCTCTCTTTATTGGTCGGGGTGATCCGACTCGAACGGACGACCACCAGCACCCCATGCTGATACGCTAGCCAACTGCGCTACACCCCGGATTTTGATTTATACGCTGATTTTAATTCAGCGGTGCAAATGTAACAGTTGATTTTTCAATTGCAAAACTTTTTTAACGATTTCAGGCCCGGATCCGACGTTGCGAATAGTTTTTGTCTATTCAGCTTTAATTATTATTGATTGGAATAATTGCGGCTAATTAAAGTTGTTTTGTACTTTTGTCCATCAAAAAAAAATAAAGTTATGTTTAAACCGCTTGATATAAAAGAAAATGAAAATACATCCTCAGTTCCGGTGGATGTTGAAAAAGTAAAATGTCTGATTATCGGTTCGGGACCTGCAGGTTACACGGCTGCCGTTTATGCGGCGCGTGCCAATCTTAGTCCTGTTTTATACGAAGGACTTCAACCCGGAGGCCAGTTAACCACAACAACCGAAGTTGAAAATTTCCCTGGTTACCCTGAAGGAATTACCGGGCCGGTAATGATGGAAGATCTGAAAAAACAGGCCGAACGTTTTGGCACAGATGTTCGCTGGGGAATGGCAACAAAATCCGATTTCTCCGGCGATGTTCATAAAGTATGGATTGACGATTCGAAGCTGATTGAGGCTGAAACAGTGATAATTGCAACCGGTGCAACAGCAAAATATTTAGGTCTGGAGGATGAAAAGAAATATGCGGGAGGCGGAGTTTCTGCCTGTGCCACCTGCGATGGTTTCTTTTACCGTGGAAAGGATGTTGCAGTGGTTGGTGGAGGTGACACCGCCGCCGAGGAAGCAATGTACCTGGCAGGTTTATGCCGCAAAGTTTATATGATTGTGCGCCGCGATGAACTAAGGGCTTCGAAAGTCATGGCCGAACGGGTGAAAAAAACACCTAATATCGAAGTTCTCTGGAAACATCAAACCAAAGGATTACTGGGTGATAAAGGTGTTGTTGAAGGAGCCGTTCTTGTAAAAAACAAAGGTCGGGTGGATGAAGAAGAGGTAAAAATTAAAATTGACGGATTCTTTCTTGCCATCGGTCACCAACCCAATTCTGAAATTTTTAAAAATTATCTTGAAACGGATGAAGTGGGTTACATCAAAACTATTCCCGGAACATCGAAAACAAATGTACCGGGTGTTTTTGCCTGCGGCGATGTTCAGGATCCGGTTTACCGGCAGGCAGTAACTGCAGCCGGTTCAGGTTGTATGGCAGCTATCGATGCTGAAAGATATTTGTCGGAAAAACATTCATAGAAAACAGAATAAAAAAGGGAGCATGAAACTCCCTTTTTTATGTTGCTCAATTTTCTTATTTGTCAACTTCAACCGAAGCCATATGGGTTGTAGAATATTTGCCTTCCAGCAGATTTTTGCGGACAGCCCTGAATGCTTTCACTGTTTGATCAACATCTTCCAGGGTATGCACTGCTGTAGGAATCAGGCGGAGCAGAATATCACCCTTTGGAATAACCGGGTAAACCACAATCGAACAGAAAATACTGTAATTCTCTCTTAAATCGTAAATAAGGTTGGTAGCTTCGGCTTCGCCACCTTTCATATAAACCGGTGTAACCGCGCTGTTTGTTTTGCCCAGGTCGAAACCGGCCTCACGTAATCCTTTCTGAAGTGCAGCAACAATAGTCCAGAGTTTTTCTTTGAATTCAGGTCTTGTCCGTATCAGTTCCAGTCGTTTCAGACCACCCAGAACCATTGGCATTGGCAGCGATTTTGCATAAGTCTGTGAACGCATGTTATATCTCAGATAATAGCAAATATCGGTTTCGCAGGCAACAAATGCACCGATACCTGCCATCGCTTTGGCAAATGTGGCAAAATAAAGATCGATTTTATCCTGAACTCCCTGGTGTTCGCCTGTTCCGGCGCTTGTTGCACCCATCATTCCAAAACCATGGGCATCGTCAACAAGAAAACGGAATTCAAATTCATCCTTCAATGCGGCAATCTCGGCAAGTTTTCCCATATCGCCCGCCATTCCGAACACGCCTTCGGTAATTACCAGAACGCCGCCTTTTTGTTTTTCGGCAAGTTTTGTGGCGTGTGTCAGCTGTTTCCGTAAACTGTCGATATCGTTGTGCTGGAAGACAAAACGTTTACCCATGTGAAGCCGCACTCCGTCGAGAATACAGGCATGCGATTCGGCATCGTAAACAATCACATCATTCCTTCCGCAGATTGCATCTATGATTGATACCATTCCCTGGTAACCGTAATTTAAAAGAAAGGCGTCAGGCTTTCCAACAAAAGCTGCCAGTTCGCGTTCAAGCTGTTCATGTTTCGATGTTTGTCCCGACATCATCCTTGCACCCATCGGATACGCCATACCATATTGGGCAGCAGCTTCAGCATCAGCTTTCCTGACTTCAGGATGATTTGCAAGCCCAAGATAATTGTTCAGACTCCAGTTTAACACTTCTTTTCCCCTGAAAATCATTCTTGGAGCAAGTTCTCCTTCGAGTTTCGGAAATGCAAAATAACCATGAATCTGGTCCATATATTTGCCAATATCTCCTTTGTTCTTTCTGAATTTTTCAAATATGTCCATATGAAATTGTTTTTGAATTTTCCGATGCAAATGTAAACTTTTTTAAATTGCCCGCAAACCTGTTAAATAATGCTAACAACTCTTTTAACTATAATAATCATTGTTACTTTCGCAACGGTTTTTAGCTGATTTGCAGATTCGTATGAAACTATAAATGAATCAGCTACGAAAAACATTTAAACAATAAATTCGTTTAAAATTAGTTTTGAAATCGTTTCAGGTTTGTGAAAAAAATATATTTTTGCGCCATGTTAATGAAAATGAGGTTTTTTAGGGCGGTACTGATTCTTTTGGTGGTTGTGTTCAGTTCGTGCAGTAATTACAACAAAATTGTAAAAAGTACCGATTACGAATACAAATACAAAAAAGCAATTGAATATTACGAAGATGGCGAATACGTGAGGTCTGGGACACTTTTAAAGGAACTGGTCAGTATTTACAGGGGTACCAACCGTGCAGATAAAATATATTATTATTATGCAAAAAGTATGATCGGACAAAAGGATTATCTGATGGCGGGTCATTATTTCAAATCGCTTGTCAAGGAGTTCCCGATGAGTGAGTATGCAGAAGAATCGTATTTTATGGATGGTTACTGTTCGTATCTGATGTCGCCTAAAGCCCGTCTCGACCAGAAAGTAACACACGAAGCAATCGACGCTTTGCAGTTGTATGTAAATCTTTATCCGTTTAACGACCGGGTGGAGGAGGCTAACCGCCTGATTGACGAAATGAACGACAAGCTTGTTTACAAGGAATATTTGACAGCAAAACTTTATCATGATTTCAAAAATTACAAAGCTGCTGTAATAGCGCTTACCAATTGTTTAGGCAAGTATCCCGATTCGAAATACAGGGAAGAGTTAATGTTTATGTTGCTTGAATCGAAATATTTACTTGCCATGAACAGTGTATTTGAAAAACGACAGGAAAGGCTTTCGAATGCACTCGATGAATATTTTACGTTTGTCGATGAATTTCCGGAAAGCAAGCACAAAAAGGAAGCCGAAAAGTTTTATAAAACAACCTCGCAAATACTGAATTATAAAGAAGGAGAAACAACAATTAATTGATAAGATGGATTATAAAAAAACAAAAGCTGCAGCATCCACTATTTCCAGGGATTTGGATGTTTTAACACAGGAAACAGGAAATATTTACGAAACTGTTATGATTCTGGCAAAAAGAGCCAATCAGATTTCATCTGAATTAAAGGAAGAGTTGAATCAGAAACTTCAGGAGTTTGCATCGTACACCGATAATCTGGAAGAAATCTTTGAAAACAGGGAACAAATCGAAATTTCCAAGTTTTATGAAAGGATGCCAAAACCGACTTTGATTGCTTTTGAAGAATTAAAGGAAGGTGAGATTTATCACAGAAATCCCAGCAGGGAAAATAAACCAAAAGTCTAATCGCAAAGCCCATGAGGCTTGAAGGAAAAAAAATAATCCTGGGTATTACCGGAAGCATAGCAGCATACAAGGCAGCTATGCTTTTGCGTTTATTGGTAAAGGAAGGAGCAGAGGTACAGGTAGTTATAACCCAGGCCGGTAAAGAATTCATTACACCGGTCACCCTTTCGGCGCTTTCCGGTAAACCTGTCATCAGCGAATTTTTTGGTGCAAACGATGGAACCTGGCACAGTCATGTCGATCTTGGTTTGTGGGCCGATATCATGCTGGTTGCCCCTGCCACCGCCTCAACCATTGCAAAAATGGCAAACGGAATTGCCGATAATATGCTCGTAACCACTTATTTATCAGCTAAATGTCCGGTATATTTTGCCCCGGCAATGGACCTCGATATGTTTGCACATCCTTCAACACAAAATAACATCGGAATTTTAAAAACAATTGGCAATAATATTATTGAGCCTGCCACCGGTGAACTTGCCAGTGGTTTAACCGGAAAGGGGAGAATGGCAGAACCAGAAGAAATTGTGGAAATAGTTGTTGACCACTTTCAAATCAATGATATTCTGAAAGGAAAGAAATTTCTTGTCACTGCCGGACCTACAATGGAAAGAATTGATCCGGTAAGATTTATCGGAAATTTTTCATCCGGAAAAATGGGATATGCGATTGCTGAACGACTGGCCAATTGTGGTGCTGAAGTGACTCTGATTTCAGGACCTGTTTCAGTAACCACCTGCAAAAAAAATATTAGAACAGTAAACGTCGAATCGGCGGAAGAAATGTACACAGAATGTCTTTCAGCGTTTCCCGGTTCTGATGGAGCTGTAATGTGCGCCGCAGTGGCTGATTTCACACCGGTTAAACGAGAAGATCAGAAAACAAAACGAGGAAAAGATAACTGGCTGCTCGAATTAAAACCTACCCGGGATATTGCCCGAAAGCTGGGCGAACTGAAAAAAGAAAATCAGATACTTGTCGGGTTCGCGCTCGAAACTACCGATGTGGTAAAAAATGCGACAGAAAAACTGAAAAAGAAAAATCTTGACTTTATCGTTTTAAATTCGTTAAACGAAAAAGGAGCCGGATTTCAGTTCGATACCAATAAAATTACAATCATCGACAGATACAATAAACAGCAGGTTTTTGAGTTAAAAAGTAAAAAGGAGGTCGCTGCTGATATTGTCGATAAAATCATATCAACGATAAAATAGTGGTCGTTCTGCTTTATTTACTATTTTTAATAATGATATTTTTCGTTTAATATGAAATACGGTTTATTCATCTTTCTGATTTTTTCCCTTTTAGCGATCAATGTCTTTTCGCAGGAACTGCGGTGTAATGTCACTGTTTCTGCACAGAAAATTCAGGGGGCAAACCAGAATTTGTTCCGTACGATGCAGTCGGATATTTATGAATTTATGAACACCCGCAAATGGACTGATCATGTTTACAGTTATGATGAAAAATTAAGGTGTAACATATTAATTGTTCTCGATGAACAAATTTCTGCTGACGAATTCAGCGGGACAATCCAGGTACAGTTGATCCGGCCGGTATTCGATTCGAGTTACGAAACCACAGTTCTGAATATAAAAGACAACGATTTCCGATGCCGATACGTTGAATTTCAGCCACTTGAATTCAGTGAGACTTCCAACCGGGAAAATCTGACCAATATTCTGGCTTTTTACGCTTATGTAATTTTAGGTTACAGCTACGACACCTTTTCACTCGAAGGGGGAACGCCCTATTTCGAAAAGGCACAGGCAATTGTGAATAACTCGCAGAATCTGCCGGTAAAAGGCTGGAAATCATTCGAAAGCGAAAGAAACCGTTATTGGCTGATCGAAAATATTATGAACAAATCGTACTCCGATTTCAGAAGGTGTATGTACAATTATCACCGTAACGGATTGGATCTCATGTCGCAACGTGTCGAAGAAGGACGCGCCAACATTGCTGATTCGTTGCGCGATTTGCAGAAAGTTTTCCGTAAACGCCCGTCAACATACATTTTGCAGATGTTTTTTGATGCAAAAGCTGATGAACTTGTGAATGTTTTCTCAAAATCATTTCCTGATGAAAGATCGCGAGTACTGACCATTCTGAATGAAATAGATCCTTCGAACGGGAGTAAATATTCCAAAATTTCGGTGAAGGAAGAAATGTAATTTCACGTACCATGCTGACCAGGCTCTCTGTTTCAAACTATGCTTTAATTGATAACCTGACAGTTGAATTTCACGGCAAACTGAATTCAATTACTGGCGAAACGGGTGCAGGAAAGTCGATTATTCTCGGTGCACTGGGGTTGATTCTGGGTAACAGGGCCGATTTGTCGGTTTTAAAAGATGATTCGAAAAAATGTGTGGTAGAAGGTGTATTCGAAATCGGAAATTACCGGCTTCAATCCTTTTTCGGGGAAAATGATCTGGATTATGATCCGGTAACAATTATCCGCAGGGAAATAACCACTTCCGGCAAATTCAGGGCATTTATCAACGATACCCCGGTGAATCTTAAAACCATGCGCGATCTCGGATTGATGCTGATTGACATCCATTCCCAGCATCAGAATCTTGAACTTGGAACCCATAAATTTCAGCTCGACCTGGTTGACACGGTTTCCGGATCAGGTACAGTTCTTCAGCAATATCGTAAAATATACAGTGAATATATTTTATTGCAGAAAAATCTGGAAGAACTGATTTTTAAAAGTGAGAAGGAAAGCGCTGACCTCGATTACTGGCAGTTTCAGTTTAACCAGTTAAACGAAGCAAAACTGAAGGAAAATGAACAGGAAGAGCTTGAAACGTTACTTGATCAGCTTACTCACGCCGAAGAAATTAAAAATACTTTTACAGACGTTCAGCAGCTGCTTGACAGTGAACAATTCTCTGTGCTTCAGAATTTAAAAGAGAGCCGTAAACGATTGGAAGGCATTCAGAATTATGTTTCAGAAGTGCCGGGATTGACAGAAAGGTTACAAAGCAGTTTCCTTGAAATAAAAGATATTTTAGATGAAACTGAGCGGTTAGCCAACAATGTTGAACACGATCCTTCGCGGATTGAAGGGGTTAACGACAGGTTAAACCAGATTTACGGACTTCAGCAAAAGCATCATGTAAAATCGGTGAAAGAACTGATTGATATCAGAAATTTGTTTGACGAAAAAATCAGCCAGGTAACCGGTTACGATGATCAAATAGGGCAGATGAAAGCTGAGTTGACAGATTGTAAGCTAAAACTCGAAGATAAAGCCAATGAACTGACTGAAATCCGTGAAAAATCATTTGCTAAAATTGAATTGGAAGTCGTGAGCGATTTACAACAGTTGGGAATGGTAAAATCAAAGCTTGAAGTGGTTCACGAACAACTGTCTGATTACACTGCAAATGGAAAGGATTCAGTTTCGTTTTTGTTCAGCGCCAATGCCGATTCGGTACCTGCCGAAATTTCAAAAGTAGCCTCCGGTGGCGAAATGTCGCGGTTAATGCTGGCAATCAAAAATCTTTTACGCAAATCGAAATCACTTCCAACTGTTATTTTCGACGAGATTGATTCAGGGGTTTCGGGCGAAATTGCAGTGAAAATGGGAAATATCATCAAATCATTCTCCGAATCGACACAAATCATAAACATCACGCATTTACCACAGATTGCCGCAAAGGGCGATTCTCACCTGCTTGTGTACAAATACGAGGAAAACGGTAAAACTTTCACTTCGATTAAGAACCTGAAAACAGAAGAAAGGATTGTTGAACTTGCCAAAATGGTGGGTGGGGAGAATTATTCGGAAGCAGCATTGAAAACTGTTGAAGAACTGATGAAATCTTACTTTTGATCGTAATTCAAAAAAAAGGCCTCTTTTCAGAGACCTTTATTTCGTTTTCAGATTTTTCTTTCTTTAATGCGGGCTTTTTTACCTGTCAAATCGCGAAGATAAAATAACCTTTTCCTGCGAACTTTACCTTTCTTGTTTACTTCTATTGTATCGATGAAAGGCGATGCAACCGGAAAAATTCTTTCAACACCAATATTTCCCGACATTTTTCTGACCGTAAAAGTCTTGGTCTTTCCGGTTCCACTGATCTGTATCACCACTCCGCGAAAATTCTGGATTCTCTCCTTGTTTCCTTCCTTAATCTTGTAACTCACTGTTACAGTGTCGCCAGCAATAAATTCCGGGTGTTCTTTCCCTGCTGCGAATTCGTTTTCTACTAATTTAATTAAGTCTTCCATTTCAATTTTATTATTATTGTTGGCAATGTATTCTGTCCTTTGACTGAAAAGAGATTGCGATAAAAGTGGCGCAAAAATAACAAAAAAATCTATTCACCAAAATCAAATTATCTTCAATTTTAATTTGTTACAGATTTAAGATCTGGGTAATATTAATGACCTGCACTTCCGATTACTTTTTTACTGTCTCCTGTGGCTTTTACTATCTCTTTCAGCCACCATTCGGGGTATCCGGCAAATATCGGTGAAGGCGCCATCCCGGTTTCAGTCCGTTCAAACTGCCCGTCTCTTTCGCGTTTTATATTTCCGTCCATATACTTGACAAGCAAATAATGTCCAAGCTTTTTCCATTCGGCAGTCATGTTATTTGCTTCGTTAACTGAATATTCAGTAATAAATTTTCTTGCCTGATCTTTATTTGTCGCATACAGGGTTTCGGCAGCTTTATCCACAACCGGAACGTACGATACAAATTTGTTTTCGAGCCTGCCCTGAACTTTCTGAACATCCTTTATCATGTCGATGTAACGCAGGTAAGCAAAATTGGTGACATAGTTAAACGTCCAGAATGCCGATGTTTCGCTGTAGGTGAGCATATCGCCGTTTCCAACCCTGAAACAATCGGGGATTTCAGTTATTCCGCAATACATAGGTGCATAACAGGTGCTGTAAGTATCGTCAACCCCAAACCAGAGAATTCCGCCAATCGGATCGGGTAACCAGTTACGGCTTTGAGCAACAAACGAAAATCCGGTCTGCTGGGTCGAAACAGCTCTTTCATGGCAATACTCCACTGAGTCAACTTTCCATTCCATGGGTCTCCAGCGGTAAGGAAGCGAGTACGGACCTGCGCCGATATCCTTTGTCATATCCAGTTCGGTATTTTCGAAATGATCCCGCATCATATTCATCACATCCTGAACAGTCAGTTTTTTATCAGGTTTGATCCATAACGGAATCCGGTTAGTTGCAAAATTGTTGGCCCCGCCGTGAATTACAATTCCTTTGGCATAATCGCTGTATTTTCCCATTCCGGCAGCCACTTTATTGAATCCTGACCAAATCCGTGCATCGCAAAAACGAGCTCCGCCAAAATCGACAGGAGCATAAACATCCGAAAAGCTGAAATCCTTGTCATCACCCTTGAACCAGCCTTTTCCGCGGGCGAAGGAAATTACATCAGGAGCATACAGACAGTTGTTCTTATCGTTCAAGGGGAAAGTGGTTATCCTTGCCTGGTTTGCATGGCCGCTGATATAACCATCGGGTATTTTTAAGGCAACCCAGACTGCTCCTTTTTCTCCATTACCTTTCCCGATCATTTCAAGTATCCACACTTCGCCTGGATCTGAAATTGAGAACGATTCTCCTGAACTGGCATATCCATATTCCTTTACAAGGCCAGTCATTACTTCAATTGCCT
Source organism: Draconibacterium sp. (assembly GCA_037442685.1). GTDB lineage: Bacteria > Bacteroidota > Bacteroidia > Bacteroidales > Prolixibacteraceae > Draconibacterium. Next base: position 10,920 of record JBBIPU010000078.1, read on the forward strand.
CGCGTGCAGTTTTGGCACGCTGTAATGCAACATAAATCAGGCTCCCGTAATCCATTATTGCATCCTTTTGTTCGCCAAGTTCGCTGCGGCCGCCATAAGTTGTTTCCCCAATTGCAACCTGGTGTTCGTTCATATTTCCAATAACGCTGTAAGTATTTGCTACCTGCTGAATTTTCCCCATAAATTTTCCCGTATCCCATTCATAAATATCACGCATGGTTCCGGCCGGATAATCCTGTGCAGGTTGAAAATACAACTCACCGTACAAAGTGTGCGAATCGGCTGCGTAAGTGATCATTGTGGAACCGTCAGCAGAAGCGCCTTTCGAAATAAGGAAATTTGTACAACCGTTTGAAACCTGGTTTCCGGCAATCATTAAAATGAGAAAAATAAATACTGAAAATGTGAATTTTTTATTCATTGTAAAGTTTTTTTAATTTTTTAAAGAAGGCAAATATAATGAATTGGGGTATTTGAAATATGATTTTAATCGTGTCAGAAATAGACAATTAAGTGCCTGAATTTTAAATGTTCTATTCCTGGTTGAAATTTCTTTTTATATCGTTAATTTTTATGGGGTCTTGTCTTGTGTCAAAAACATCCGTAATCAGAATTCCTTCCGAAACTTCTTTGTAAATGATTTTGTAATTTCCTTTTAAAAGATAGCGATGCCCTTCTTTAAGTTTTTCAAGATTGAATTCAGTCTGGCCTGAATAAGGATGCTTTACGAGTTGTTTAGTTGAAGCAAAAATTTCTGACTTTATTTTCCGGGCAACAGATGGACTGGCTTTTAATTTGTAATATTGATAGATTTCAAAAAGTGTTGCAGTTGCAAAATCTGACCAAATAATCTTCATTTTCACCAGTTTTCCGATTCATTTTCCAGTTGTTCCTGAGATTTGATTTTTCCTGACAAATAATCCTGAGACGACCTTTTAGCCCGTTCTAATAATTGTTTCTGAGTAAAAGGTTTTGTGTTCCGTTTTTCAAACTGAATTTTCCTGACTTCTGTGATTGCAGATTCAATTATGCTAAATATCTTTTCATCGTGAAGTCCTGCCAAATATTCTATCGCATTAAGCTTTCTTGTTTGTAAGTCCATATAAAATATTTTTCACAAATATACATTACAAATTGTTAATTCGAATTTGTATTTAAGGTTTTTGGTTTAACTGAAGGAAATTATCCATTCGCTATAAACACGCTTTTATCAATTCCATCGTTTCTTCAATATCATTGTCAAGTCCGACCGAAAAACGTACCAATCCTTCCGAAAGCCCCATTTCTTTTTGCACTTCAACCGGTATTTCCGACGAAGTGCTGTGTCCAGAGCAACTGAATAATGTTCGGAAATAACCCAGACTGACAGCAAGGTAGCCAACGCCGGCATCCTGCATTTTCTGCATCACCGCGTAAGCATTGTCCATTGTTCCAAAATCGATGGCTAACATTCCACCAAAACCAAATTCTTCGTTCATCATGGTTTTGTGAAGTTCGTATTGAGGGTGTTTTGGAAGGCCGGGATAAATGATTTTTACTTTCATTTTTTCGAAATTTTCAGCCAGGAACTGGGCGTTTTTGCTGTGCTGTTTCATTCGGATGTGCAAGGTGTTCAGGTTTTTAAGGATAGAGGAGGAGCGGAGTGGATCGAGTACCGGTCCGAGTAACATGGCGGTACCGTCGTTAACATTCGAAAGCTGGTTAATGAAATCTTTCGAACCACAAATGGCGCCTGCAACACAATCGTTTTTCCCGTTGATGAATTTGGTCATGCTGTAAACAACCAGATCGGCACCCAGCATTGAAGGGGTGAAAATCATCGGGGTAAATGTGTTGTCAACCATCAGTTTTGCATCGGCATCGTGTGCAATTTTTGCCAGTTCAGGAATATTTGAAACCTGCAGTAATGGATTTGTGACACTTTCTGTGTAAATAACCTTTGTATTTGGTTTGAGGGCATTTTTTACATCTTCCAGGTTTGTGATGTTTACAAACGAAACTTCGATATTGTATTTTGGCAGCCAGTTTTTCAGGAAAGCGTAGGTTCCTCCATAAGTTGTTACGCTCGTTATGATATGGTCGCCCGAATTGCAAAGTTGTAATAGTGCACAGGTAATTGCTGCCATTCCTGAAGCAGTAATCCATGCTGACTCTGTGTTTTCCATTGCCGCCAATGCTTCTGCAAGATATTTATTGCTGGGGTTCCAGTGACGCGAATACAGGAAACAGCCTTCCATTTTGCCCATAAATGTATCTTCCATGGTATTTCCCTGAAGAAATGTATAGGTAGAAGAGTCTGTAATTGATGGATTTACATCGCCAAATTCGCCAAATTGCTTTAAATCGTGAATGGCTTTTGCCGGATTGAATTTCATAGTAGTAATTTTTGGGGTTGAAGTTAAAATCTATTTTTTATACAGAATATGACTTGAATTAGTAAATTACAGAATTGAAGTTTGAAAAGTATAAATTGACATATTCTGTTACTGTGTAAAAGGTTACCCCTGAAATAATATGTTATGAAACATCTCTCTCTCTCT
>JBBIPU010000078.1:13559-19791 GCA_037442685.1 Draconibacterium sp.
TCTCTCTCTCTCTGTATTCAGGGGCTTTCACGGGTTTTGTAGTTTAACAACATGTTTTTTATTGAAAGCAAATGTTTTAAATTTCTGACTGAAACATAAAAACCACATCCAATCCAAAAAACAATATGGGGTCAGCCGCACAATTTCAATTCACAATCAAAGAAAATTTAGTATTCAACAGCTTGAAGTATCAATGATGTTGAATTTTTATCAGAAATAAAAGAAATCCATCAAATTATACAATTCTTGAAAAATTACAATTAAACAACACGAACACCAGTTAAAAAAAAACAAAATATCTTAAATCAGAATAAAAGTAAGATTTAAATTACGGAGAAGAGTTGAAAAAGAGAAGCCTCCAACTTCCGAAAGCCGAAACATTTCGAAAATAGAGACTTCAAATTGATGTTTAATAATGAAGGTCTAAAATTTGAACTGACAGACCTTCTTAAACTTTGTAAAATTATGAAATTAATAAGTAAACTAAGGTTGTGGAAATCATCAATAATTACAATTTGTTTGATGATTATAGTAAGTTTTTTTGTTTTCCAAGGATGTGAAAAAGATGAGTACGAACTGATAGATGAATTGGATGAAGCCATACTCAACTCATCTGAGCTAGAAGAGTATATTATTGCCGGTGCTGATTTACAACAATCATTAGCTATTTTTAAATCAAAGTTGAACAAAATCGACTTTTCAAAATTGGAAGTTACTTATGATGCGGAAGGAAAAAAGGTGGTACATTTTTCGTCTGGTTTAGTTGGTAATATTAGAATTGAAGAGAAAGTTCAAATATTTAATGATAAAAAGCAAGCCTTGCAAAAGAAATTTCCGCAATTTGTTTCTTTCAGGGAAACTGAGACGGATAAATATTTTCAAAAATCCATTGAAAATTCGGTTAATGTAAAAGGTGGGTTATTAAAATTGGGGATTAATTTTTCCATTCCGAAGCTAAAAAGCGGCACTGAAACTTGGGGTGGTGCTGAAGATGAGTATTCTATGAAAGTATTTTTGCATGATTGGTGCAATGAAGAAGATTATGTTGAGTTAGCTATTTATTACTATGAAGATGGAACTTTTGGAACATATCAATTTGCGGGCGCCACATCCAGTAATGTTGATGTACAATATTATCCTGGATCTGATGGCAAAATATATTTTCCTCCAGGTGGGAGTTCCAGCGCGATTATTAGCATAGGGCATACACATCTAAACAGTTCTACTCCCGGTACAAAAGATTTAACTAATAGGATTCCTGGTGTAACTGAGTTCATTTATTATAATTGGGGCATGTATTATTATTAATAGATTAACTATGGAAAGAATAACTATTGTTTGTTTTGTTTGTGTTTTTTCTGTTTCATTTGCTTTTTCGCAGAATGCAAGAGAGTATCATGATGGTGGTCATTTTTCAAAAAAAGTTGAATATAATTTCAATCGAAACGGAGTTTACAACGTTAAAGGCAAATGGGATATTGAAAAGCTGTTTTTCGGAGATTTCAATGCTATGGTTGAGTTTTGCTACGATCCTTCTTCAGAAGTTAATCCGTGTATTCCATCAGGTTTTCGCATCATTAGAGATTCATCGGATACATATTTTATTCTTGAAGTTAAACACGTTTCGAATTACAGGGAAGCAGCCAAAGAGGCATCAGATGAGGTAAAAAAAGCGCTGGAGAGTCAGATGATAGATCTTCCGGTAAAATTATTGGATTCTTTGCCACGGGATGTTTTTAACCGGATAATTGACTATAATGAAAACATTTTTAAAAACAAATTTGAACTGTATTATGAAGAGTTGCCCAAACACTTTAAGGTTGAAATAAAATCTATTCCCATCAGTAATCAGTTTACAGAGAAATTGTATAAAATGATGATTTTATTCATAAACGATTTTAAAGCAAAAGGGATTCCTCCAACTACATTCGATGGTTATTCAGTATCGTTTCGTACCGTAGTTGACGATGAAGTATGGTCGTTAGGGATTCATATGCCTAAAGGCAAAGCCGGTTTAATGGCTAACCTTTGCATGGATTTAATATCAGATGCCAATGATGGCAAATTAGATGAATCAGTGTATTTATCCGTTTTAGATGATTTTTGATACAAAAATTAGATTTCTGACAAAAGTAAAAGTTAATAAGAATCGTCTGAAAAGAAGTACATTAATATGGAACTCTAATAAAACTTAAATGAATTACATGAACACCTGTTGACAAATCACAAAATAGCTCAAATCAGAATAACAGTAAGATTTGAATTACGGAGAAGAGTTGAAAAAAAGAAGCCTCCAACTCCCGAAAGCCGAAACATTTCGAAAATGGAGACTTCAAATTGATGTTTAATCACGAAGGTCTAAAATTTGAACTGACAGACCTTCTTAAACTTTGTAAAATTATGAAAACATACCGGTTTTTCTATTTTGATTTATTTAGAAAATTAGGTTTAATATTGACTTTATTTTTGTTGTTTTTTTCTTGCCAACAAGATGAAATTGAGTTAATTGAACCCGATATTTCATCGTTTTTATCGATTAACGGAGATATGGAAGATCCAGATACTTATTTGGTTCCTGAGAATATTGGAAAGTACAATGAAGCTTTTCAAAGGGTGCTGGCAGTTTCAGTACAAAATGGCGAATCTGTGGAGTTTAAAGTAAATAATGGCTCAGAAATTAATATTGCTGAAAACATGTTTTTAAAGATTTCAAGAACTATTAACGAATCGATAAACAGTAAAAAAATGATAATTGTAAGGAAGAATGGAGAAAATTTACTTTTAAGAAAAATGCCAATTACTAATATAAAAAGATTAAAATCAGGGACGTGGGAGGAGGATTCATATTTCAGATGGAGATTAGATGGTAATATTCCACAGGATATAATGAACGGCATGAAGGCTTATTCCAGCAGTATACATGGTAATATTAATGATATCTGGGATCTTTCTTCAGGAAATTTTCAAGCCCAGAATTATTATACTATGGGTGGATATTTTACCTATATGGGAGAGACATTCTATTACTTTATGTCAAATGGTTGTGGTAATTCTGGTACTAATAATAACAGTTGTAGTATGAATGATATTAGTAGTAATTATTCTTATCAAGAATCAGGAGGAAGTTATTTTTTTGTTCTTCAAGGTGCTGCAACTCAGACACCAATAGTAACAATAAAAGCATATACTAATACTGGATATAATATTATGAGAAATTTTATAGGTTGGTAACTAATATTTTACAAATTGTAAAGTATAATATGAAACGAAATGTTGTATTACAACACCAATGGATGTGATAATAATTTTAACAATATGAAGTTCCAGGCTACCTTAAAAAATAATTATTATAGTATGAAAAAAATTTGGTTTGGTTTTTTCGAAAAAAAAATATTAATAGTGATTTGTACCTTACTCCTCTCTCTCTCTTCAATTTGTGCTAATAATCCAACTTTTATAGCTTCAAAAATGAAGGCTTTATTTACTCAAATTTTAAAGGATACTTATGGTGAATATTCCGAAAACGAATTATATAAGTTATTTTTGACGGATTATACAAAAGACAGAAAAGGCGAGGTAGAATTAACTATTAATGTTGAAAGCCTAAATGAAATAAACGATGAGTTATTTTCTGATAGCGTTTATTATTACTTTTACCCAAGGTTGTTATTTTTAGATAGTTATGAAGATTTATATTATTCAGATGTAAATAAAAGCCAAATTATAAATAACAGTATTTATTTTTTTGGCAAAAAGGACCATACTACATCGAAATTTGGTATTTATTTGAGCAACAGATACTTAAATGAAATTGTAATTAGGAATCCTAACATAAAGGCGTTGAATGACATTTATAACTATTCATCTGCAATGGGAATTGTATCGTATTTTATGATTGCTGATATTGTTTTGACTAATTTCACTGATATTGAAAATGAAGTGTTAAAAGAATTAACGGCAGTTGTATTTTGGAAATACCTTTGCGACAAAAAGGGTATCAGTTTTTACAAATAGCGGTTGCAATGCAGCTAAAATACTCATTTAAGCAGTTCGTATTTGTAATAATAATTTTAGCCGGAAGTGTATTTTTCACTTCCGGCAAATTTGTAAACGAAACAAATTCCATAAAATATTACTTTGTAGTTGTAGGCTTGCTGGTTACAACCGGAATTGTTGCTTGTATTGCGAAACAAATATCCTTTATATCGCTTAAAGACACAACATTGTATTGGGGTATTATCTTGGTTTGTTTTCTTCAGGCTGCTTATGGGATGTTTCAGTATTTTGGGTTGGTATCTTCTAAAAATGCAGCATTTGAAATTACGGGAAGTTTTGATAATCCAGTAGGATTTGCTGCTGTTCTGGCAATGGGTTTTCCTATAGGTTTGTTTTTGTTTTTTAGATCAAAAACATTTCTGCGATTGTTGTTAATTTTAATTTTATTGGTGATTGTTATTGCTGTTTTATTTTCCGGTTCCCGAACTGGAATTTTAGCTGTTTTATTATCAACATTAACATTCTTCATATTTCAAACAACCGTTTTTGAAAAATTCAGGAGATTGAAATTTTATAAATTGTTAACTGTTCTGGCTTTGGTGTTATTTGTCGGTACGGCTTTTATCCTGTTTTATCTAAAGAAAGATTCCGCAAATGGCAGGCTACTTATTTGGAATGTTTCATTAGAAATGATTATGGACAAGCCAGTTGTCGGTCATGGAATTAATGCTTTTCAGGCAAAATATATGGATTACCAGGCTCAATTTTTCAAAAACAATCCGGATTCAAAATATCAACTCCTTGCCGATAATGTGAAGCACCCGTTTAATGAATTTTTAAAAATCGCAGTTGAATTTGGGTTATCAGGTTTAATTATTATGCTTTCCATCATTCTTTTTATCATTTGGAGAATACTAAAATTAAGCGATGAGAAAAGAGCTGTTGCTTTAAGTGGATTGGTATCGCTTTTCGTATTTGCCTCTTTTTCGTATCCCTTGCAATATGTCTCAAACTGGTTATTTCTCGCTTTTTATTTGTCAGTATTATTACCATCACAGGAAATCAAAATAAGAAATACTTCAATCATAATCACAATAAGAAGTTTTATAGTTATTGTTTGTGTGTACTTCATTTTTAATGCTTACAAACAGGTTAATGCAGAATTAGCATGGAAAGTGGCAGCAATAAATTCATTGAATGGAAAAACAGAAGCAATGTTGCCTGAATATAAAAAGCTGCATAAAACTAAATTAAGAAGGAATCCTTTTTTCCTGTATAATTATGGCGCTGAATTAAACTTTGCCGGGAAATTTGATGAAAGTATTGATATTCTCTCTGAGTGTAAAGAATTATTCAATGATTACGATTTGCAAATGATATTGGCCGACAATTATCAGAAATCAAATAACGTATCAAAAGCATTAGAAACTTACAGACATGCTTCAGATATGATACCTGCCAGGTTCTTGCCTCTCTTCCGGATTTTTGAAATATACAGAGAATCAGGTCAGGATAACATGGCACAACAATGGGCTGAAGAAATCTTAAACAAAAAGGTAAAAATCCCATCAGTTACTGTTTCGTATATTCAAAACGAAGCGAAATCTTTTTTAAACACACTGTAAAAATCATTTTGGTTAAAAAATTAAACCTTACTAATCCTGAATTAAAATGAGAATCAATATTAATCCAAGAAAGTTTAAAAACATAGTTATTTTTCTTCTCTGGTATTTGCTTTTTACAATATCCTGTACCAACAAAAACGAAAGTAACCTGCAAAACGCTTTAAAACTGGCAGGCCCAAATAAAAAAGAACTCAAAAAGGCACTCGACCATTACAAAAAAGACCCCGCCGACAGCCTGAAATACAAAGCCGCCTGCTTTATGGTTGAAAATATGCAGTGGCATTTTGGCAAAAAAGTGGAACCTGACCGGAGGTTGTGGGATTTGTTTGTGCTGGAAGACTCGCTGGTGGTTTCGTACATGCGCAACCCTGATTTTTATAAAAACAAAGATGCCTTTTACGGCTACAAATACAGATTGAAAAAAATGTTTGTTAAGGAGGCAATCAGTAAATCAGTGATAGGAAACGATTTTGTTACCGATTTACAAACTTTTGATGCCGCTGCAATCATCGAAAATATCGACCTTGCATTTAAAGTAAGAGATAACTGGTTGAAGGAGATTCCAGATAGTATTTTCTTTGAATATATTTTGCCATACCGTGTTAACCAGG
>JBBIPU010000079.1:0-19554 GCA_037442685.1 Draconibacterium sp.
CCTTTATTAACAAATAGTTTACAAAAGCTTTTGAACAAGCTCTAATACTGATCGAAAGTTCAATGCGCTGATTGTTTTTCTATATTTGCAGCCTTAATTATTCAACCCGATTTTTTAGTCCTGGAAACATGAAAAGTATCAAATTTATCACTGCTGCTGAAGCAGTTAAAGTAGTAAAGTCGAACGATCGCGTGCATTTGCACAGTGTTGCGGTAACGCCTCATCCTCTGATTAATGCCTTGTGCGAAAGAGGACGCAACAAAGAGTTCAGAAATGTAAGAATCCAGCATATTCATACCGAGGGACCTGCGCCTTACGCCGACCAGGAATTTGAAGGCATCTTCCAGCTCGAATCATTTTTTGTCGGTCACAATGTACGGAAACAGACACAGGCTGGCTGGGCTGATTACATCCCTGTTTTCCTTCACGAAACCCAGCGTCTCATCCGCGAAGGCTATCTGAAAGTGAATGTGGCGATGATACAGATTTCGGTTCCTGATAAATTCGGATATGCTTCGCTTGGCACATCGGTCGATGCGACACTGGCAGCAGTGGAAAAAGCAGATACAGTTATTGCCATTGTAAATCCGAATGTACCGCGTGCATTTGGCGATGCAATGATACATATCAACGACATCGATCTGTTTGTGGAAGATGACAGTCCGCTGATTGCAAAAGATCCCGGACCAATATCTGATACCGACCGTAAAATAGGCCGTTTTGTAGCCGAACTTGTTGAAGACGGCGCCACGCTGCAAATGGGAATCGGGGCAATTCCAAACGCAGTGCTTTCCATGCTTGGAAACCACAAAGATCTTGGCGTTCACTCCGAAATGTTTGCCGACGGGATTCTGCCTCTTGTTGATAAGGGAGTCGTCAACGGTAAAAATAAAAACATTGATAAAGGCAGACTCGTTGCCACCTTTTTAATGGGTTCAAAAGCGCTGTACGATTTCGTCAACGACAATCCCGGTGTTGCCATGCAGGACGTGCAATATACCAACCGCGTGAACATCATCGCACAGAATCCGAAAGTCACCGCAATCAACTCTGCTTTACAGATTGATATTACAGGGCAGGTTTGCGCCGATTCAATCGGTACCATTCATTATTCAGGAGTTGGCGGACAAATCGACTTTTTAAGGGGAGCTTCGCTGAGTCAGGGCGGTAAACCTATTATTGCCATGCCTTCTGTCACCAATAAAGGAGTCAGCAAAATTGCCCCGATTTTAACGCCGGGAGCAGGCGTGGTAAGCACACGTGCAAACATTCACTGGCTGGTAACCGAGTACGGTGCGGTAAACCTTTACGGCCGGACACTGCAGGACAGGGCAAAACTGATCATTTCAATTGCACACCCCGACCACCAGGAAATGCTCGACAGAGCTGCATTTGATCGTTTCGGGCCTCACTTCCACTTTATCTGGGATGCCGATTAATTAAATACCTGAAATAATTCAGGTTGAAATGAATACCAGATTTTGGTTTTGCAACTGAAGTTTGCACTGGTTGCAAAAGATCATTTCCGATAGCGGATTACTGATATTTATTCTGATATTTTTTAAGCGACCGACCGGTAGAAACCAATTTTTCAATTTCTCATCCAAAATATCCTGATTCATTTTTGACAGTATAAATACGTCGATTTTGCATTGAAAAATCCGAATATTAACTATTTCTGAAATTCTTTCTGAAAATTGAAAAGATTTTTTGATTTGAACGAATGAAATTATCAGTTATGTAATTTTGACCTCTATAAAATACTGATTTTTAGTATTTTAAATTAATACTAAATAATCAGTAAACATGTTAAAAAGCATCAACTTTTATAAAAACTATATTAAAAACCAGTATCATGAATATTTCACATATTGAACACATCGGGATAGCTGTAAACAGTCTGGAAGAAGCCATCCCTTTTTATGAAAACACTCTCGGATTAAAATGTTACGCAGTTGAGGAGGTTGCCGACCAGAAAGTAAAAACGGCCTTTTTTATGGTTGGGCAAACCAAAATCGAGTTGCTTGAATCAACCGATCCTGAAGGTCCGATCGGTAGATTTATTGAGAAAAAAGGTCCTGGCATTCATCATCTTGCCTTTGCTGTCGATAATGTAAACAGATCGCTGAACGAACTGAACGAGAAAGGTGTTCAGTTAATCGACAAAGCAGCCCGGAAAGGTTCGGAAGGATTGAACATCGGATTTCTTCACCCCAAAGCCACGCTTGGCGTTTTAACCGAAATCTGCGGAAAAGAATAATACAATTTAAATAACCGATTTTATATGAATACCCAGAATAAAATAAAACATCTGATCGATCTGCGTGTCGAAGCCAAACTTGGTGGTGGTTTAAAACGAATTGAATCACAGCATGCAAAAGGAAAATATACTGCACGCGAGCGAATTGAAATGCTGCTCGACGAAGGCAGTTTCGAAGAATATGATATGTTTGTCACCCACAGATGTAACAATTTTGATATTGACAAAACCAAATTTTTAGGCGACGGAGTTGTTACCGGACAAGGAACAATCGACGGACGGGTTGTTTATGTTTTTTCGCAGGATTTTACAGTTTTTGGTGGTTCGCTTTCTGAAACTTATGCCCAGAAAATATGCAAAGTAATGGATATGGCACTGAAAAACGGGGCACCCGTGATTGGCATCAACGACTCTGGAGGTGCCCGCATTCAGGAAGGTGTAACTGCTTTAGCCGGTTATGCTGAAATATTCGAAAGAAATATTATGGCTTCAGGTGTGATACCGCAGATTTCTGCCATTTTCGGTCCCTGTGCCGGTGGCGCAGTTTATTCCCCGGCACTCACCGATTTTATCATGATGACAAAAGACACCTCGTACATGTTTGTTACAGGGCCAAAAGTTGTAAAAACCGTGACGGGGGAAATTGTCACCGACGAACAACTGGGTGGTGCATCGGTACACGGATCCAAATCCGGGGTATCTCATTTTATTGTAGATGATGAAAAAGAAGGGATTTTACTTGTTCGCAAACTGATCAGCTATCTTCCACAGAATAATCTCGAAGAAGCTCCTCTTGCACCCTGCGAAGATCCGATTGACCGGCTTGAAGATTTCCTGAATGAAATCATCCCCGACAATCCGAACAAACCTTACGATGTTAAGGATGTTATTCATGCTATTGTCGATTATAATGAATTCTTTGAAGTTCATCGCAATTACGCACAGAATATCGTTATCGGGTATGCCCGGTTTAACGGAGTGGCCGTAGGAATTGTGGCAAATCAGCCCAATTATCTTGCCGGTGTTCTCGACATCAATGCATCCCGCAAAGCAGCCCGTTTTGTCAGGTTTTGCGATGCATTCAACATTCCGATTGTCACCCTTGTGGATGTTCCCGGGTTCCTTCCCGGAACAGCGCAGGAATATGCGGGTATCATTTCGCATGGTGCAAAGTTACTGTTTGCGTATGGTGAAGCCACTGTGCCAAAGGTAACCGTCATCCTTCGGAAATCATACGGAGGTGCCTATTGTGTAATGAGTTCAAAACATTTGCGCGGCGACATCAACTATTCATGGCCGACAGGCGAGATTGCCGTGATGGGACCCAAAGGCGCAATCGAAGTTCTTCAGAGCAAAAAAATTGCTGCAATAGAAAATGAAGAAGAACGAAATGCATTTATTAACCAGGCAGAAGAAGATTACAAGGACAAATTTGCCAATCCTTATGTAGCAGCCAGATTTGGTTACATCGACGATGTAATTGAACCGCGCAATACAAGGTTCCGCATCATTCGTGCTTTGCAGGCACTGGCCACCAAAAAGGATGTAATGCCAGCCAAAAAGCATACCAACATTCCATTATAATTCAGGATTATGCAGGCAAGATCATTTATTCAAATAACAGGCATTTTCATCCTGTTCATTTTGATTTCCTTAAACGGAAATCTGAAGGCTCAGAATACTTCTGACCTCACGTTTAATGAAATATTGGTTTACAACGATTCGAACTTTGTAGATGATTTCGGACAGCACAGTTCGTGGATTGAAATCTTCAACACTGCATACAATTCAGTAAATATCGGAGGATGCTATCTCACGGATGATTTACGCAATCCGACTAAATACTGGATTCCGACAGGAAGTCCTTCAACAGTAATTGCTCCACGCAGCTACGTGGTTTTCTGGGCCGACAACAATCCAACACATGGAATTTTTCACCTGAATTTTACGCTTGAAAATACAAGGGAAATAGCACTTTACGATGCAAGTGGCCGGAACATGATTGATAAAGTTGAAATCATTCAACCTCAGAAACCTGATGTTTCTTATGGTAAAAAAACCTTCGAATCAAAAGAATGGAGTTTTCTGAACCACACCACACCCGGTTCTGACAACGATTACAGTAAAAAAGTATCGGCAGGTGAAAACTTCCGGAAAATGGATCCTTTTGGAATTGCCATGACATTTATTGCGATGTTTGTTGTATTCCTGGCGCTGGCAATACTTTACCTGATTTACAGTTTCATGGGTAAACATTTTGTACGCAAAGCTTCGGTACAGGTAAAGCAAAAATTTCCGGGTACAGTCGAAACATTAAAATCATCGGAAGAGATAATTTCAGGAGAAATAAACGCTGCAATTGCAATGACACTCTACCTTTATCAGTCTGAAATTCACGATATTGAAAATACAGTATTAACTATTCAGAAAGTATCGAGAAACTATTCACCCTGGAATTCGAAAATTTATAATATCAGGAAAATGCCAAAATAAAATCTACGACTGAAAATTAACTGATTAATAATATAAGCAACTCAAAATAAAAATGAAAAAATTCAAATTTTCAATAAACGGAAATCAATACGAATCGGCTGTAATCAATGTTGAGGACAACATAGCTGAAATAGAAATAAACGGCACCATTTATAAAGTTGAGGTGGATAAGGAATTAAAAACAACCAAAACCCCAAAACTGTTAAGACCGGTTGCTGTTCCATCCACCGATTTTCAACCTTCGGTGGCAAAAACAAGCAGTCCGGAAAGTCCGAAAGGAACCGGTACTATAAAATCGCCCCTGCCGGGAGTTATTCTGGATGTATTTGTAAAAGAAGGAGATACTGTAAAGATCGGGCAAAAATTGCTCGTGCTCGAAGCAATGAAAATGGAAAATAATATTGAGTCGGATAAAGCCGGAAAAATTGTAGCGTTGAAGAAAGTCAAAGGCGACAATGTTATGGAAGGCGATATTTTAATCGTAATCGGAGACTAAGAAATGGGAAGCTTTTTTGAATTTGTTTTTGAGCACGTAGAGCAGTTTCTTAGTTTTACTGCCTTTGCCAATTTAACGGTTGGCCACCTGATAATGATTGCAGTTGGTCTGAGTTTTATTTACCTGGCCATTAAAAAAGAGTTTGAACCGATGCTGCTGATCCCGATCGGTTTTGGGATTCTTGTAGGAAACATCGCATTTGCACCAGGATATCAGATTGGAGTATATGAATCGGGAAGCGTTCTGAATTATCTCTATTTTGGGGTGATCAAGGGGATTTATCCACCTCTTATTTTTCTTGGGATAGGCGCCATGACTGATTTTTCGGCACTTATTTCAAATCCAAAACTGATATTGATCGGTGCTGCAGCACAACTTGGAATTTTTGGTGCTTATTGTATTGCACTGGCGTTGGGATTCAGTCCGACAGAAGCAGGTGCAATCGGAATTATCGGAGGTGCTGATGGTCCGACTGCAATTTTCCTTTCATCGAAACTTGCACCCGATCTGATGGGAGCAATTGCTATTTCAGCCTATTCATACATGGCACTGGTACCAGTAATCCAGCCACCGGTAATGAAATTGCTGACAAACAAAAAAGAACGACTGATCAGGATGAAACCACCTCGTTCAGTTTCAAAAACCGAAAAAGTGATATTCGCCATTGCAGGTATGCTGCTGACAACCTTTATCGTCCCGAGTGGTCTGCCGCTTCTGGGAATGCTTTTCTTCGGTAACCTACTGAGAGAAAGCGGAGTTACCAAGCGACTGGCAGATACCGCAAAAGGCCCGATGATCGATATTGTCACAATCCTGATCGGATTAACAGTAGGAGCGTCAACACAAGCCACTACATTTCTGACTTTAAAATCGATTGGAATTTTCATGCTCGGAGCATTCTCGTTTATAATTGCAACATTTGGCGGGGTTTTTTTTGTAAAAATTATCAATCTTTTCCTAAAAGAAGGAAACAAGATCAATCCTTTAATCGGAAATGCAGGCGTTTCTGCCGTGCCCGACAGCGCAAGGGTTTCGCAGATTGTTGGTTTGGAATATGACAAGACAAACCATCTCCTGATGCATGCCATGGGGCCAAATGTTGCCGGTGTGATTGGTTCAGCCGTTGCAGCGGGTATTTTACTGAGTTTCTTAATGTAATTAAACAGCTATATACATCGATTAAAAAGGGATCCTTTCCTCACGGATTTGGTTCCTTTTTTTATTTTCATAGGTTGATGGTTTCTCCCCTGATACAGAGATACCATTTATCTGGTTTGATTTCGTGCCTCAGAATATACATTTTATTATCGGTCGTCAGTACCTTAAAATAATCGGCTGCAGGAATTCCGGGATTCAGCTCTCCCTGATACCACCGGTCAAGAACCTCCTTAACATCAAACCCGGCATTGTCCCATTCGAAATAAACAGGATATTCGTCAGCTTTGTAACCGGAATAATTGTAAACTTTTATTTCGACTAAATCATTCATATCCCTTAATTTTAATGATTCCGGCAAATGATTTGCTTTTTTTAAGTACGATATTCTTTTATTTATGATTCGGATTGGAATTCAAATTATCAAATGTTAACTTTAATCAGGTTTAAAAATTCCGGAATACCGGTTGGATTTTGAGTTTTCATTTTAAATAACAGACACCTATGAAAGCCTGGGTAATCGATAAGATTTCAGATTTAAGAAAAGAAGACAGTCCGCTAAAATTGGTTGAAATGCCGAAACCTGTTCCGGGAAACGGAGAACTTTTAATTAAAGTCAGCACTTGCGGAGTTTGCCACACCGAAATCGATGAAATTGAAGGTCGCACTCCTCCCCCGTTTTATCCTGTTGTTCCCGGGCACCAGGCAATCGGAACAGTCGAAATTTCAAAAGGAACAAGTATTATAAAAGCTGGCGAGCGTGTTGGAGTGGCATGGATTTTTTCCTCCTGCGGAAATTGTGAATACTGCAATTCGGGAAGGGAAAACCTCTGTAGTTCTTTCATGGCAACTGGTCGCGATGTAAACGGAGGTTATGCTGAATATATGGTGGTACCTGAGAAATTTGCTTATCCGATTCCTGATATTTTTTCTGATGTTGAAGCCGCTCCTTTACTTTGTGCAGGTGCAATCGGATACCGTTCGGTGGAACTGTGCAACCTTAAAAACGGCCAGCGGACCGGGTTGACAGGTTTTGGGGCTTCAGCACACCTTGTTTTGAAACTAATCAGGTACAAATACCCTGAAACTGAAGTTTACGTTTTTGCCAGAGATAAAAATGAAAGGGATTTTGCTCTTGAACTGGGCGCCAAATGGGCCGGTGATACAACGGAGCAACCTCCGCAACTGCTTGACTGTATTATCGATACAACACCTGTCTGGAAGCCGGTTGTACATGCCCTTGAATTTTTAAAACCCGGCGGAAGACTGGTAATCAACGCCATCCGCAAAGAACATTCCGATCAGGAATATCTTACAAAACTTGATTATCCGAAACACTTATGGATGGAAAAGGAAATTAAAAGCGTTGCCAATGTAACCAGCAGCGATGTTCGTGAATTTATCAGGGTTGCAGCCGAAATGCCATTTCAACCTGAAGTGGATATCTATCCGTTTCACGATGCAAACAGGGCAATTATGGACATTAAAAACCGAAAAATCAAAGGTGCCAAAGTTCTGGTTTTATGAAGAATGATCAACACAATTTTTTAATGATCGCATTAATATTCTTCCAGCCATCTGTCCTCCGGGTCGTGCGGAAAAGTAATCGCTTTCCTCGAAAATTTCAGTACCCTTGGTTGCACCAGCCGGTCGAAATCTTCATAGCTTAACCTCAGCATTTCGGTGTGATTGCCGTTGTTAAAACAAATTTCACTGTCTTCTGCAAGCGATTCGGCCACATACACTTCCATATCATAAAGATTGCCGAAAGGAGGCATTGCACCAACTTCACAATCGGGGAAGAAATACTTGAACTCGGCTTCAGTAGCCAGTGTTACCTGCTGTGTTCCAAACAATTGCTTCAGAACTTTAAAATCGACCTGGTACGATGCCGGTAAAACAGCCATTGTAAGTTTCCCGTCAACTTTAATAATCACGGTTTTGGCAAAATTTTTCCCCGGAACATGAGCTTTAGCTGCAATTTCCTGAGCAGTGTAAGCGCTCGAATGTTTAATGGTAACATACTTTACCTTGTTTTCATCAAGAAAATCTTTTAATTTTTTAATCGGCATTTTTTTATTTTTTAAAGATTAACCTGAAAAATATTATTTGTTAAAGCTGAATTCTGTAACCTAAAATACAGTTATTATTACACTTGTTTTCGAAATAGGTTTCAAAAACAGGAGATTAAAAAAATGTCTGAATGATGAATTAAAGCAAAAATCAAATAGGTTCTATAACGTATAGTGTGGGTATTATAATTTCAGGTTAAATAAAACTCATAGATTTTGGCATTTAAATTAAGCCTGCCTGCGGCACATATGTAATAAGGTTCAGTTTTTTTGCCGATTATTGCTACTAAGGTTTGCATCAGGAAATAAGGTTTCAGATTGTTTTAAACGACTAATTGTCTGATTAATAAATGATTTAATTAAAATAAACCTTATTATGGTTTTAAAACCTTAGTAGGAAATAATGAACCCCACAAACCAAAACCTTATTCATCTTTTCTGGAAACCCAAAAAATTTACCAATACAAATCGTTATAGAACCGTCTCAATTTAATTCAGAATCCGGTATCCAGAATCCAATATCCAATATCATTTTTCAACAATCTTCCTGATGTTTTTGTCAGTCAGCTTACCTGAATAAACTATGAGTGAATATTTTAAAACCAACGGTTTTTGTGTGGACACAGGAATTAACTTATTTCCCGGGAATGCTGCGTTTTGCATGCTTTTTCTGTCTCTAAGAATCCAGGGTTGCGGGTAGCCGGGATTCTCCGGATGATCTACAATGACAATTCCTCCCGGGGTGTTGTTTTTGCCAAACGAGCCCGAAACATTTACGTATCCTGCCGATTTAACAGCGGCATTTTCAGGTGTTATTTTTCCTTCAGATCCGCTGAAAATTACATCTTCAGGCAGGATCATCCGCACCGAAAAACCGCTGTATCCCTTTTCATCAGCCGATCCTCCAATTTTAAGGTTGTCAGCCAAAGCGAGCAGATGAATTTCAAAATCGATTTTCCTGTATTTTTTTTCCTTCGGATGAATGGTAATTTTGGTATTTTCTTTCAGATAAGGATTCTTTTCACCCTGAATTTTCCAAAGCGGTGATAACCAGTTCACTTCAGTCCTGAATTCTGCAACTCCGTCTTTTTTGGCAATATATTCCACATTGGTTACCTGCTGACTGAAATCCTTAATTTCCCATGGATCGCCAATTCTCTGATCACCAATCCACACCTGGTGCCAGGCCCAGAATATTCCGCGCTGGTGAAGGTGGTCGGCTGGAAAATCCTCCGTTAAAACATTTCCGTCAATTCCCCAGAGAGGATGAAAGTAATTGCACCGTTCATATTTTCCTTCCAGGCTTTTGGGCTCTTTTTGATAGAAAAGAACTTTTTCGTTTTTTTCGGTAAACAAAAACCCACCTTCCTGTTTCTGCATTTTCACCTGCGATTCTGCCTTGCTCAGTAAGAAAAATACAAATAGCGTCATCAAAAATCTGTTCATCCGTTATCACTACTATCTGGTTAAATCAGGGCAGATTCCTCACTTCGGGTTGGCAGAGAGGAATGCCGGCATTAAAAACATTTGCTTTGGGGAGAGTTGGTCTGGTAACATGAACGCTGCATCAACACTTCCAAAAGACTGAAATGACTTGATTAATTTTCATTCTTTCCCCTTCTGAAGTGGCAGAAAGAATTATTTTCGAAATTAAATTTAACTGTTCAGTCACTTATCCTGAATTCAATCAGAGTGTTGCCAGCACACCCCTCACAAATCCGAAAGATTCCATCATTCCCGGCAGTGGATCTTTGCTGTCAGCTTCGTATTCCAGCGCCAGTGTACCAGTGTAACCGAGTTTGATCACTGTTTTCAGAAATGAAGGAAAATCGATCACTCCATGTCCGATAATACAGGTCGTTCCGTCCTTGTCGGCTTTGGTAACATCTTTAATATGAACGTCAAACACCCTGTCATAATAATCTTTAATATCCTGTTCCGGGTTTCTTCCGATTCGTTTTGTGTGACCGATGTCGATGCACAATCCCATCCTTTTATCACGGTTTTTTATCAGTACATAAGCGCTTTCGGCACTGGGATAAACCAAATCACCCGGTCCGTGATTGTGAATAGCCAGTTTAATATTGTACTCTTTCACTTTTCCTTCAACATAATCGAGCAATTCGTGATCCGGAACGCCAATAATCATCTCCATTTTTGCATTTTTGGCATATTCAAAAGCCTGGTCAACTTCAGCTTTTGTTTTCATGTAAATCACACCGCCGCCATAAAGTGTAATCCCCTTTTCCTTACAAAGGTCAAGCGCTTTCTGAATGGTTTCTTTATCAGAATCAAGAGGGAGGTGCATGCTTTTAAACGACATCCTGTCAATTCCGCATCTTACCGCCATGTCAAGTGCCTTATCAAGAGGAAATTCGCGAAATGAATAGGATGCAATTCCCAGATGAAATTTATAATCCGCCTTTGAACCGGATAATTCTGCCACCGACGCGTTTGCCATTCCTGGAATTGTTGCTGCTGCAATTCCCAGTCCGGTTGCTATTAAGAAATTTCTCCTGTTTGCCATTTTTATAATTCCCTGATTTTTAAACTTCTGAAATAAACCTCATCATGATGGTCAGTTATCAGAATCGGGCCTTTCGGAGCCATCCCAAAACCTTCGTACTCTTTATATTTACTTCTGGCTACCAAAGCTTTGTAAATATTATCCCCTCTTTTGTATTCCACCACTTTTCTGCCATTTAACCAATGCTGAACTGTATTGTCAGGAAAAACTACAATTCTGCCCTGATTCCATTCGCCCACTTTTTTAACAAAACGCGGATCTTTATCAGCAGGAATCAAATCGTACAGCGAAGCAAGGGTCCGGTTACCTACCACACCTTCTTTGGCATCGGGGTGTTTTTCATCGTCAAGTATCTGGTATTCAAGCCCGATGTGAGGACCGTTATTGCCAATTCCGTATTTTATCCCGTTGTTGGCGCCCTCCGTTATTTTAAAGTCGAATTTTAGTTCAAACGGACCGTATTCCTTTTTCGTAATAATATCGCCGTCGTCTTTAAGTTCTTTATCCCTGTTTACAACCAGTTCATTTTTAATTATTTCCCAACCTTTTGTAACTGGTCCGCCGGTTGAAGCCACTTTAAAGTTATTTAGGTCTTTCCCATCGAAAAGCAGTTCAAAACCCTGTTCTTTTTCGTCATTGCTTAAATTATTCGGAATCAGGTTAACCACATAAATTCCCTGGTATGGCGAAGGGTTCAGGTTCCCGGTTTTAATACGGATGTTTCTCCATTTAATCTGGTGTCCTGTTTTTGTACTGTCGGAGCCAATTGAATGTACCTGCAGGGCAATAAAACCTGAAGGAGTCATATCATCAATCAGCTCTGCACAAGGCACATCGTTGATCCATGTTTTAATAGAATTCCCGATACATTCAATCCTGTATTTGTTCCACTCTCCCATTTTTAAGGCAGTTTTGGCTTTCGGATTCAGATCGAGCGGATATAACCAGCCGCGACGGGCTTCATCGTAAATTCCTCCACTCCACGCGCGTTCTGACGGATCGACTTCGCACTGGTAACCATGTACCCTGCCGTTTTGGTAATCTGCTTTACTTTCGCTACGGAACTGGATACCTGAATTCATGCTTTCTTCAACAAGCAATTCCACTTCAAAAACAAAATCGGAATAATTCTTTTCGGTGCAAAGGAATGAATTGGGTGTATTCAATACTGTTGTCCCGACAATTGCTCCGTCAACCACGTCGTACTTTGCCTGACCGTTGAGTTGTTTCCATCCGGTCAGGTCTTTTCCGTTAAAAAGACTGATCCAGTTGTCGTTCTGAGAGAATCCGATGATGTTCAGAGAGATAAACATTACTAAAAAAACGAGGATTTTTTTCATTACAATTCTATTTGAAAAGTTGGTTTAAATAATTTTGCCGTGTACGAACACGAACGGCAAATTTAATTAATTTTTCAAGCGATTTTTAAATTTGAAGATCATTAACAAATTACAATGAAAGATATTGATAGTCATTGTTTTCAGGTTTAAATGAAATGTGAAAATTAATCACGGTTTGATTACAGGAAGGATTCACTTCATTTCTTTTCACTTAAATTACAGACACAGTAAGTTACAATGCAGAAATTTTTGTACTGTTTTCGCAGGGCTGTAACGGTTGCGAATCGACGCCAGCAGAGATTCGTAAATTCTGTGAATCAAACTAAGTTCTTTGAAAAACTGATCCAAAGCTTTCCTCCTGCGGGGGAATCAGGATGGGGTTTTCAGTATTTTTTTACCGATCCCAAACCATCGATGTATTCAGTTACTTTCGGTTCGCCTTTGTAACGCAGTTTTCCAACTCCTTCAATTTTAGCATTCAGCGTGTTTGTTGCATAAACGCTTCCGGTGCCAAATCCGGCAACGGTGAAAGTAACATCTTTTGTTTTCAGTTCGCTTGCGCTTACATTTCCCGCACCTTTGATGGTCACATCCAAACTGTTAGCCACTCCTTTCAATTCGAATAAAAAACCGCCTTCGCCATAAACCTTAACATTATCGGCTTTCATGTCCAGATCAATCGATGCGCCGCCTTCCACGTTTACCGAAATGTTTTTCAGGTCAAGATAACCATTTGTCTTTAGATTGACACCCCCTTCAATCGTAAGCTTTTCAAGGGTTTTAAAAGTAATATACAGGTTTACACGCCGGTATTCGAAAAATGATATATCCATCTCGATCGATGCTTCACCATAATTATTTTTGATTTTTATATTGTCGAAAACATCTTTGTCTGTTGCTTTTACCAACACCGAACATTCATCGCCCTGGATCAGGAAAACCTTGAAACCTCCATACAGTTTGATGTCTGAAAAATCTCCGATTTGATAGGTCTTTTTTTCCCAGTTATCATCCTGTGAAAAGGCCAGTATCGACGAAATTGTCATTAAAAGCGCTGTGATGATTAGTTTTGTTTTCATGATCAGAATTTTTAAGTAATTAATAGTCAAAATTATAACGAATGCGGAAATGAAACATATAAATTTCGATAAACTGACTTTTTTTAAGGATAAACGGCGATAGTAAGATTTTAACTGAAGAAGAATAAAACCGGGATTATTCAATCCCTCAGGCTTCTTAAAAAACCAATCCCATACAAAACCGATAAAACTGCCATCAGCATCACAAGAATATCGATTGTTGAAAGAAAATGTACTTCGATGATCGTTTTAACCAGGTAGGCAACGGCAACCACGTACAACAGAATTAAAAGATTGATCAGTTTTATGTTTATCGCCTGCATCAGCTTAAATGATGAAAAACTCCAGACTGCGCCAAAAACAAAAATGAGGATCCCTTCGATGCTTTGTGTTTTGAATATTTTAATTCCCCCCAGAATTAAAGGCACAACACCCAACAACATCAACGAACGTGAAATGCTTTTTTTGTATTTATTCCTGATTTTCTCGTTATCGATATTTGGGAAAACTGAGAATTTTTCTTTTTCCAGTTTATATTCACTAGCAAACAAGTCCTGTTCCGAATAAATCAATCCGCGTCTGATCGCTTCCTGTATTGCAAAATCGGCTGCTTCCTTTCTGTAGTGACTTCTCTTTTTTAAAACTGTCCTGAGTTCATTGTCTGAGTATCCCGCTATTATTTTTTCAAACTCCCTTTCCGAATCTTCTGCATTTGATTTTTCCGTCATTTTAAGATATTTTTGTACTCAATTTTCAATAAAATTAAAACAAATAACGATGTTAAATTTTGAATATAAAAATCCTGTAAAAATTATTTTCGGGAAAGGTTCAATCCCGAAAGTGGCAAACGAAATCCCGGAAAATGCCAGGATACTGCTTACTTACGGAGGCGGAAGCATAATGAAAAACGGTGTTTATGACCAGGTAAAAAAGGCGCTTGAGGGATTCAATGTTGCTGAATTCGGAGGGATTGAGGCAAATCCGCATTACGAAACCTGTATGAAAGCAGTTGAAGTGGTAAAATCGGGAAACATTGATTTTCTGCTTTCGGTTGGCGGAGGATCGGTGCTGGATGCAACCAAATTTATAGCAGCCGCTGCGTTGTACAAAAATGGTGATCCCTGGGATATTTTGGCTAAATACCGGCCTGTTATCGATGCATTGCCAATCGGTGCAGTGCTTACACTTCCGGCAACCGGTTCTGAAATGAATGGAAACTCAGTAATTTCGCGTGTTTCGACACAGGAGAAACTTGCATTTGGCTCACTAAAAGTGATGCCTCAGTTTTCGATTCTCGACCCCGAGTGTGTTTTTACCCTTCCCGACAAACAGGTTGCCAACGGAATCGTGGATGCATTTGTGCATGTAATGGAACAATACCTCACTACTAATCTGAACTCACCCATCCAGGACAGGTTTGCCGAAAGTATCCTGATTACGTTGATTGAAGAAGGTCCGAAAGTTCTGGCTGACAGAAAAGATTACGATGCAGCAGCCAATTTTATGTGGAGTGCGACAATGGCTTTAAATGGATTGATTGGCGTTGGAGTTCAGCAGGATTGGGCAACTCACGGAATTGGCCACGAACTGACTGCATTCCACGGAATTGACCACGCCCGCACACTTGCAATTGTTTTACCGGGTGTGATGAATATTAAACGCGAAAACAAAAAGGAAAAAATACTGCAATACGGACAAAGAGTCTGGGGAATTTCGGAAGGTTCGGAAAACGAAAGAATTGATGCTGCAATAGCAAAAACAGTTGAATTTTTCGAATCGCTGGGACTACCAACCACCCTGCCCGAATACAACGTTCCAGAGGAAACAGTTACCAAAATTGTAAACCGGTTCAAAAAACGGCCATACAAACTCGGTGAAAAAGCTGATATCGGTTTTGAAGAAATTGAACTGATTTTAAGGGACAGGTTGTAACCGTATCACTATTATCTTTCGCTGTCAGGCATTGATCACTCTGTAATCTGGCCTTTTAAATCCTTATTACAACTCCGTGATATTATTTTCGTAATAAGAATTATGGAAAAACTGATCAATTTGTATTACAGCCTGACAGCGAGATTTCTGCAGATCATTAGGATAAAGAAAATAATCAGAGGAAAAATCACCTTTGAATGTAATTTCGAATCGATGGAGGATGTGAAAAATAAATTTCACATTACCGACAATGAATTTTACAGCGATGATATTTTGTTTTCAGAAGAGATGGTTTCGGTTGATAACGGATTAAAAATAAAATGTATCCGCGAAACCGGAAAGACCACAACCTACCAGAAAACGGGGATTTATCACTGGAAAACCGGATGTCTGAAGACCTGGAATAAAAGCGGAGGATTCACGCAGTCGGGCGGAACCTGGGTGGTGGAAGCAATTTTTCCTGAAACCTGGGCTGCGTTATGGTTGTTACACCCCGATTATTTTGTGCAATCAACAGGAAGAGATCATATTATTCCGGAGATCGATTTTGCGGAATGTAATCAGAAAACTGTTGATAATGTAGTCCATTTTGGTTACGACAAAAACAAATATTCCACAAAAGGAAAGCTCAATCATGTTCATAAAGCCGATGGAAAACTTCATCAGTATGCTGTTGAAATTCTGAAAGATGGATATAATTTTTATTGCGATGGATATTTGACATCCAGATTCAGAAGCAACGATCCCGAATTTGTTTCTAATGAACCTAAATACCTGATTATTAATAATGCGGTTAAAGAAGGCGCGATGGAAGAAAGCGAATTTATTATAAAAAGCGTTAAAGTCCTTGGCTGATTACGCAGTTATTTATTTGATTGAGTCCTTTAAATATTTCTCTATTAGCTCATTATATCTTTGCATCAAATTCCTCACTATTTCGTTTTGCACATTAAATTTGAAGGCATCAATCTGCCGCACAGGTAAAATCTTCGGCGATGTTCCGGTAAGAAATGCAGCATCGAACTGGCTCAATTCACTGAAATTCACCTCTCTTTCAAAAACAGGGATATTTAATTCACCCGCAATCTGAAAGATTTTTTGTTGTGTAATACCTAACAAAACCTTGCTGGCCGGCGATGTAACAAGATGATTGCCCAAAACAAAAAACACATTGCTCCGGCTCCCT
This sequence comes from Draconibacterium sp., assembly GCA_037442685.1. Taxonomy (GTDB): domain Bacteria; phylum Bacteroidota; class Bacteroidia; order Bacteroidales; family Prolixibacteraceae; genus Draconibacterium. Next base: position 16,541 of record JBBIPU010000079.1, read on the forward strand.
TCGGTTACCTTTCCAAGATGATCGACCAGCAATACTTCAAAAAACTTTTTTTCAGCTAACATCTGGTCTGCACGCTGCCTCACGGTGGTCTGAAACACCTTTGCATGCGGATTTTCGCGTTCAGCCTTTAATATTCCGCAAACCACGCCGTCATTAAACATTTCGACTGTAGGATAAACGTGCGGAATAAAAAATGCTTCAAGATTTAATTTACTCGCAATCAGTACATTACCTTCATTAATTTTGTTTTTTTGAATAAGTTCTTTCAGAAATGCATTGATCTGAGATTCTGAATAATGAATTGTTTTCCCTGCAATCTCAGCTGATTGGTAAAACCGGGCAAGATGATCTTCAAGAAACAACGGAATACCATTTACCACCCGGAGCACTTCGTAAATACCTCCGTCATTTTCTCCGGGAACAAAAAATCTTACACCTTTCAGTTCACCGTTCAAAACGAAATATTTATGCAAAGGCAAAACCGTCATATTAAATGTTTTGTGGTAAATTTATTCAATTGTTTGTAAAGGTATGGGAATGCAGGGAAAAAATACAGTTCCGGTAACATTTAATACATATAAACACCATTTCAGATTTCTGCTCGGTAAAATCGAAGGCTGGAAGAATCAGGATTGGGAACAGATCGAAAAAGAATTACTCGGGATCGGGGAAAACCTCGCTGATTTATATACCGGGCGGTTTTCGGTCGGTGAAATTCTTTTTGAATGTGCAGAATTTTTCAAAAAGAACAGAATTTTCAGTAAAGATGTTCTTTTATCGTGGCTTAATCCGCTTGAATACAGGAAAATAACGTTGGGCGATTCATCCGTCTGGATTATTAAAGCAGGGAACGACAAAGAAAAATACATCCACATTCATCCGGCAAAAAAATCACCTCATTCGATCAGGGTGCGGGCAGCCACTTTAAAAACTGTGATAACACTTATGATTCTGACAGACGAATTCCCTCAGCATTTAAATGAAGGCCTTGAGACAGTCAACAGAGTTCGCACTCAATATCTTCATCTGTCGCCCGTGAAATCTTTACAACGGGGCCAGGGAATTTACCAGTTATGGGAACTGTTTTTCATGCATTTCCGGCAACACTGCTGTTAACCTGGAGCGCGTTTAAAACCGAATTTTTGTAACTTCTGCCAATCGGAAGCTCTTTTCCGGGAACCTCGATTGTAGTTGATGTGAATGCTTCAATCCGCGATAATGATACGATAAACGATTTGTGAATCCGCAAAAAACCGTCAGCTGGTAACTTTTCCTCAAGATTGGTCATGCTTGTTTTTGTAATGATTTTTTTCCTGTCGGTATGAATCTGAACATATTCGCTTAAACCTTCAATGTACAGAATTTCATTCAGATAAACCTTTATAACACGTTTATTCTCTTTCACATAAATAAATGCATCCTCTCCCGCCGAAATCGTTTCGGTGACCGGTACAGTGTTCTGCGCTTCTTCCTGTACCACCTGGTAATATTTATTCACCGATTTCAGGAACCTTTCGAAAGTCACCGGTTTTAAAAGATAATCAACCACATCGAGTTCGAACCCTTCCAGCGCGAACTCCCGGTAAGCAGTTGTAATGATCACTTTCGGGGGATTCTTCAGAATTTTAAGGAATTCGATCCCGGTGATCTGTGGCATCTGGATATCCATAAACATCAGGTCAATTTTATGGTCGCGCAATTCCTGCAAGGCTTTCATGGCATCGCCACATTCGGCGACAATTTCAAAATTGTCAAGTTTTTCAATATGGTTTCTGATTAAATCGCGCGCAAGAGGTTCATCGTCAATAATAAGGCATTTTGTTTTCATTCGTTTGTTTTATTGTTTTGTACCGGCTTCTTCTTTGCCCCAAAAATAAATACTTCAGTTTTAAATATATTATTCAGGCATTTAATATAAGGCTGTTTCCTGTTTTGTTTTCTATTGACTAAATAATACGTCCAGTTTTACTTTAATTGTTACAACCTGTCAGTTAAAAATCTCTAAACTCAGTTCAGTAAAATTTGCATCCGCATTTTCCACAATCCTGTGTTTCGCAGGAAAACTGAACATTAGTCGCTTTTTTGTCATTTCAGTTTCTTCGCTGTTTTTTATCAGAAAATCTTCTTCACTCCAGAACGTAAATGTAAAAAGCAGATATTTTTTTTCTGCCTTTATTAAGACTGTACTTTCGAAAGAATTGTTACACTGATAAACAAGTTTTAATGCACTGTTTATCAACGGGAGCATCAGAAGCGGCGGACAAACGTGTGACTGAAGGTTTCCGTTTACAATAAAAGTGCTTTTCAAACGGGTACCGACCGCGTATTTGTGAATTTCAAGAAATTCGCGGATCAGTTCAGCTTCAAGATCGAGCGGGATAAGTTCATTTTTTACTTTAAACAGAAAGTGGTTTAAAAATGCCGAACCTTTTACAATCATTTGCGAAAGTTTTTCAGGTTCTTTAACTGCTACAATTTCAAGTTCTTCCACCAGTGAAAGGATTATCTCAGGTTGCAGCTGGTACCTGTAGATTTCAAGCTCGGTTTCTGTTTTAACCTGCATCAGTCCTGCAGTCTGGTTGCGCGATAAATACCACGATTTGCCGACTTTAATTGCAAGAAAAACAAGAATGATATAATGATTCCCAATTCCGCTGATAATGATGTTGGCCGGATTCAGATACCCCGGCGCAAACATTTTATTCCTGTCAAAATATTTGAAAACCAGTTCATTGCTTACAATCAGCTCTGTTACGGAAAATACGATAAGCAAAACGGCAATCCCGGCTAACGCAAGCCAGGGTTTTCCTTTAAAAAATGTCTGTGGCAACAGCCAGTAGGCAATCAGGTAGGTGTGCGCCACAAATATCGGGAGTGTAATGATGTAATACATCAGCCACACAAAATACTGACGGGCCCCGCCGCCAATACTCTGAATAATGGTGAATGAAAAAATCCAGGTCAGCCAGAAACCGGCATGATACAGAATTTCTGATTTATCGATATGTATTTTT
>JBBIPU010000080.1:0-10307 GCA_037442685.1 Draconibacterium sp.
GGTTTTGAAATTACAAGTGCATCTGCTTGCTGATTCCATTTCAGTTTTTCATTGCTGCCTAACATTTTAACCGATGCAACCTGTTTTCCGCAGATTTTTGAATTTTTTCCAAGCGATGTAATTTTGATTTCACCGGCTGGATTTTTCATGCAGAATGAATATAAAGTTTCACCTTTTGTGGTAAAACGAATATCATCTGAATCATAAGGACGGACATCTTTTACTCCTCCGAACGTGCCTTTTTCCTGGTTTTTTGTCGAAGGACCTTCGCCATAAATTTTCCATGGCCGGGTTCCGTAAATTCCTTCACCGTTGTCAGGAATCCAGGCAGCAATCACTTCCAGAATGTCCAGAACATCCTGTTCCAAATCGCCTTCAGGAGTCTGAACCACATTTAAAAGCAGATTTCCGTTTTTGCTTACAATATCCACAAGCATTTGAATCACTTCTGTACCTGTCATGTATTTCTGCCCGGTGCGGTAATACCAGTCACCAATCGAAGTATCAGTCTGCCAGGGATCTTTGCTGATTGAGTCCATCGCACCACGCTCGATATCCATTACCCAGCGGCCCTGAGAAACCGAGTGTTTGCAGGTGTAAACAGCTTCAAGTTTGCCATTATTATGCTCAATGTCGCTGTTATACAGATGCGACACCATTGTACGGCCAACTTCGCCAAAAGGCAATTCGCTGTCGGAATACAACAGATCGGGGTGGTACATATCGATTAACTCGGTGATGCACGCCAGCCAGTTTTTCTGGTTTTCAGGTTCCTTGGTCAGCCAGCCGGTATCATCGGCAGCAGTTTTGGGATGATACAAATCCTGGTATTCAGGATTGGCCCCGTCGTAAGGCACTCCTGCCATCGGACCGGTTTTATCTGCCCCGTGACTTGGCTGGAACCATGTGTAACTGGCGCCGAGATGCTCAGACACACCAAACCGGAGTCCCTCTTTTTTTGCAGCTTTCTGCCACAAACCCAGCACATCTTTTTTCGGCCCCATCTGAACTGCATTCCAGCGATGGATTTTTGAATTCCACAAAAAGAAATTATCATGGTGTGTTCCCATACTTACAAAGTATTTCGCCCCTACCCTTTTATACAGTTTCATCAATGCTTCCGGGTCCCATTTCTCAGCTTTCCAAAGAGGTATGATATCCTTGTAGCCGAATTTTGAAGGGTGTCCGTAATGTGCAAGGTGATACTGGTATTCCCTGCTTGGTTTTCCTGTGGGTTCTTTAGTTCTCCAGTCCAGTACATCAGATTCGTACATTTTCCGCGCGTACCAGTCGCCTTGCCGCGGAACAGCCTGTGGCCCCCAGTGTGCCCAGATTCCGAACTTGGCATCGCGGAACCAGTCAGGATATTTGTATTGTTTAAACGATTCAATATCGGAGGTAAAAGGTTGCGAACTGAGGTGCATCACTGTTATTAAAATAAACAGAACAGTAATTAAAGGCTTCATCAGATTTTGCATAATTATCATTTTTATTTGGTTACTTCAACGATCAGCAACCAGTCGTTTCCATTGCCCGTTGAGGGTGGAGTGTAAGTTTTGACTGACAAAGTGGTTGCATTATGTAATTTAAAAAATGTCCCATACCGGGGATCGAACCATTTTTCGATGATATGGTTACCTGACAGCGAATCGAGATTAAGAGTAAAAGGTTCTCCTTTAGCCGAATAAGCCATCAGAAATGAACCATCATCAGCGATAGCAGCCCTTGTTTTTGAGGCACCTGTTAAAGGGCCATCCAGTATCAGCGATTGATCAGGTTTTAGTTTTTGCCACTCAAAAGATTCAAACATTCTCCGGAGGTGCATCATGTCGAATGAGCCGGGGTGATTTATGGCTTCGTACCAGGGAATCTCAGCGCCGATAACATTTTTTTCTCCTTCGCGCCACATCTGCCAGATGTTATTGTTCCCGTATGTATGGCCGCAAGCTCCGGCAAGAATTGACCAATAAGCTGCAGTGCGCGCATCGTAATTTGTAAACCGGTCGGCGGGATGGTTCCCCTGATAATAAAAACCAGTCATTATGTTTTCGTAACGAGGCTCGCCGTCAAGGGTTGGTTTTTTAGGTGTCAGTTTGCGGTCGAGTTCGGCAAAAACACCGTTATCAAAACCTTTAGCAGCATGAGACGACTGATACATGTTAAAATCAAGCCAGTCTGAATTATTAAAGTAATCGGATGACCGGCCCGGACCGCGCGGATGATAGGTTATCAGGTGCGAACCTCCGTCGCCTCTGCGAAGTCCTTGTGCCATTGCTTCAATAATTGCTTTTTCTTCGCTGTTTTCAGGATTCTGGTCCCCGCCAAGAATCCATACAACAGGTTTGTCTTTATATCGTTTCCCGAGGAATTCTCCGTATTTGCGGGCATTTTCGACGTTGAACAACCTTCGGCTGTTTTTAGGATCGGTTTTCCAGAATATTCCCCAGGTTGGCAGAAAACCGATAAACATGCCAAGCGATCCGGCCTTATCGACAATATAATCAACATGCCTGAAATATTCCTCGTTGGGATTGGCCGGGTTTATATCGACCAACGGAAAATAACCATAAGCATTGGGTTTCGTTTCGCCTTCAAGTTCTGCCAGCGCCACAGCCTGAATAACCGTAAAACCTTTCTTCGCACGGTCTTTAAGATAAACATCTGCCTCTTCGCGGTTTAACCGGTGAAAAAGTTCCCAGGCTGTATCTCCAAGCCAGAAAAACGGGGTATTATCTGAAAAAACGAGGTGCCTTCCATCTGCAGAAACTTTTAGTTTTAAATCTTTCCCCGACTGGTTTATCCATTTATACGCCGGAACCTGTCCGGCCAGAATAAAGGAAAACGTTGTGAGAATTGTTGTGAGAACCGGAAATATTGATTTCATTTTTTGATAAGGTTATTTTGTCAATTCAAAATCAGCTTTTACCTTCTGACTGGCAATGTTTTCAAGAGAACGGTCAAATTCAAGTCTGATTACCATCACAGAATCTGCCATTTCGCTGACCGGCAGATTTCTCAATCGCAAGTATGGTTGCTGTGTAGCATGGTCGCTCGGACAAAGATTGACCACTGATTCAATCTTTTCACCTGTATTTAAAAGGATTGCCGTTTTTGGCAGCACATTTACAGGCTTGAGTTTTATCCCGTTCCCGACCGGTAACCGGTTCAGATGAACATACACTGTTTTATCCCTTTTTGTAACCAGAACACCAGGTGAATCAATTAAGGCCGGATATGCAACAGTGTTTACATAAGATTCGTCCACTGATTTTTTCCATTTTCCTATCCTTCTCAATATATCCGCAGATTGCAGCGGAATGATTCCTTCGCCGGTAGGCCCGACATTCAGCAGATAATTGGCACCGCGGGCGAGATATTTGTCGATACTGCTGATCAGGTGACGGTTGGTATAGTAATCTTCATCTTTTTTATAACCCCAGCTTTCCATTCCAACCGACTGACAGGCTTCGGTCAACCGGTCAAATGCTTTGGCTTCACCGGCGGAGCTGTCGTAATCACGTTCAGGGGTTCCAAAATCTCCTTCGTCAAAACCACGGTTGTTGATTACCGCATTAGGCTGAAGTTTTCTGATCATTTCGTTTATCGACTGATCTTTATACTGAGGCACATTCATATCCCACCAGAAACCATGAATTTCGCCGTAATTGGTGCAAAGTTCGCGAACCTGTGTTTTCAGAAATTCCATGTATTTGTCCCAGTCAGGTGAATCCTGCGGTTGGGGAGGAAGTTCGTGGTGCCTTCCCTGATTTGGATAATTCGGTTGATTCCAGTCGGCAATGGAATAATACAGGCAAAGCGGGATATTTCTTTTGTGACAGGCATCGGAAAGCATCCCGATGATATCCTTTTTGTAAGGGGTATTCATCGTGTTGAAGGAAGTTTGTTTTGTGTCCCAGAGACAAAAACCATCGTGATGTTTGGTTGTGATCGTAATGTATTTCATCCCGGCTTCTTCCATCAGATCGAGCCAATGCTCAGGATTGAATTTTACGGGATTCCACTTTTCAGCCAGTTTTATATATTCTTTTCTTTCAACCCTGCCGCGCCACTGTAACTGTTCGTGCCAGCCCGGAATGGAATACAAGCCCCAGTGCACAAACATGCCATATCTTCTATCGAAAAACCAATCGCGCCCATCGTCAAACCTTTTTATTTCATTTACATAAGAACCAGCAGAAATATTTTCAGATTCAGGCCATTCTTTCAATGGTGAAAAAAGCGGAATTACAGACATGAGTGATGCGGATTTGATCAGGTCTCTGCGTTTCATTTTTATTGGTTCTCAGGAATGTAGTATTAAGTTCCCACAAATATTAATAAAAATGACAGAAAACAAAAATTTCTGTTGGAGTAAAATTACTCAGGCTGCAATGCAAAACTTTGTAAAAACAAAAAAAATGTTTCAGAACACTTCTTTATCCTTTCAAAAAGTTCAGGAAAGTAACTGGCAAACAAATTTCAACATCGTTAATCCGATGATACAACAAAAGGAGGTATAAAAATGGAAAAGGGTTTGATCAAACAACCATCTGAAACAGCAGTTCTGAGCACTTGACCGGTGTTTTGTGGTCTTTGTGAAGAAAACAATGTGCTCCTAAATTAACGGTCTCAACCGGAAGTTGTTTGTTGTTTGAATCAGACATGATTATTACGGTTGCATCGGCATTCTTTTGCTTTGTATTCCGCAGAATTTCGGCACCGTTCATATTATCTTCAAGGTAATAATCTGAAAATACAATTAACTTCGATCCGTTAAAATCATTGTTATTCAAATAGTTCAGGAAATCTTCCCCATTCTGAAAGCTTGAAAAACTGATCTCCACATTCTTTAAATTGTGAATTGTCGCAATTGTGGAATAAAGCGCTTTACTCAGAATAGTATTTGTTAAATGATTGTCCTCAACGACTACCACATCAAAAAGATGTTTTGGTCCGGATAAAGTATTATTTTTTAAACTGATTTCTAATTTCTTTGTCCCGTCAGCTATCTCCATAACATAAATGATTTGCAGATGGACATTACAAGAGATGTACCAAAAATTTTATTCTAAGAATTCAAAAAAACAAACGGTTTAATTTGTGGAACTTAAGTTTTATTCTAAGATTTTCTAATTATACTGATTTTATCATTTTGGAAAAGAAATGTTTTTGTTGTCTGTTTTTTGGGAAAGATGAAACAAAGAGGCTGTTTCAATTTCTCCCGGTACATCCGGAATATATCAAACCTTTATCAGATTTTTGCCGGATATTCCCATGGTTTTCTGTATTCTTTCGAAAACATCCGGTTTGCTTCATCGTCGTTCTTTATGCGAAATTTCTCCGTGTCGATATGTAAAGTTCTGCCCAGCCTGTACGAAATATTTGCCAGGTGGATCAGAGCGCATGAATGATATCCTTCCGCAATCGGCGCAGTAAGCAAACCAGGATCATCAGCCCTGATTGCATCGATGAAATTCCTGTAATGATTTCCCTCGCCGGTGCCCGATTCTCCCTGAATCCGGTCCTTTCCCATGTACGCCTTCCAGCCGGCGACTTCTTTCAGAATGTAACCATTTGATCCATAAAAAATATCGCCAACAATATTCGAAGGACTGGTCATGTATGAATCGGTAAAATTTCCGCGTGAGCCAAGACTTTCCTCCGGATTTGTCATCCAGTGCCTTACCTCGAATTGCAGGATTTTCTTTTTGTCTCCTCTGCCTTCAGTAACTGGAAATTCGAAAACCGCCATCAGAACATTTGGAGTTTGCTGGTCGTCGTCGAACATCATGTGGCCTCCCACCGCTGAAACTTTCGAAGGAATGGTAACTCCTAATCCCCAGCGTGCGATATCCATTTCGTGCACTCCCTGGTTACCCATGTCGCCATTGCCATAATCCCAGTTCCAGTGCCAGTTGTAATGAAAGCGGTTCCGGTTGAACGGCCTGGCCGGCGCTGGTCCCTGCCACATATCGTAGTTCACTTTGCTCATGTATTCTTTTGTAAACGGCCCAATCCACGAATTACTGTCAACTGTACTGGCATACATTTCATTTTCAGTCATGTACCCATCCGGATATTTCCCGATCGAATTGCGCCATTTGTAACAAATCCCTTTGGCCATGTAAACTTCGCCCAGTTTACCGTCGCGCATAAATTTTACTGCAGACTGTGAAGAAGGATTGCTTCTCTGTTCGGCACCATCCTGAACAACTTTCTTATATCTTTCTGCAGCCTCAACCAGTTTTTGTCCTTCTTCGATGGTATGACAACATGGTTTTTCAATGCTTGCATGTTTTCCGGCTTGAATAGCCCACACGCCAGCTAGTGCATGCCAATGATTCGGTGTGACGACGGAAACGGCATCGATTGATTTATCCTCAAAGAGTTTCCTCATATCGTCATATAATTTGGGTTCGCGCAGGTTTTTATCGGTAAAATGTTTTTTGACCCTTTCAGCAAAAAGGTTTTCATCGACATCGCAAAGTGCTGCAACCTCGACATTTTCAAGTCCTTGATAGCCCTGAATATGCGACTGTCCCATTCCACGAATGCCAATGACAGCAACATTAACACGGTCGTTGGCACCTTTCCAGTTTGAGTTTGGAAAAATAAGTGGCATTGTACTTACTGCCGCTGTGCTTTTCGCCGACATTTCCAGAAATTTCCTTCGTTCCATTTGAAAAGTAATTTAAAGTTTATTATTTGTTGGCTGAACTGAATTCTTCTAAATAATCATTTATTTCCTGCTCCGTCATTTGTGTTCCGGAAGTGATGATCACCCTGTACCTGAAAGTGGCCGATTTACCCGCAGGAATGACAAAATTCAGGCTCTCTGCACCTTTAGTGAAATCTTTTACACCCAGCGGATTTGCGGCAAACAATCCGTATCCACGTGCATGCCAGTAAGTTGGATAATCCAGATTTTGCGGATGATCGCAGACCACAATCGAAATATTTTCTCCCCCGATGTTTCCCTCAAGTTTCATCCATTTTGCCCTTGTACCCCAAACCGCCTCGCCTGTTATTCCTTCGCTGCTGGTGTAATTTCCTGTAATTCCGATGTTAAGCGAATCTTTTGTTCTTGTCACGGTTCCATCGGCATTGTACAATTCAATAGATCCTTTTACCGGCAATTCGAGTTGACGTGCCACGCGGATACCAAACATTCCCTCTTTGGTGTCGGGCATGGCAACATCTTTCTTATTTGCAGTTAAAGTGGTTATCCTGTCAATTATCCTGACATTCCCATTGGCAGAAAACCTGTATTCTGTTTTTTCCTTTAAAGTTTCAATACCGGCGGTGTCTGTCCAGCTTTCCAAAGAAACAATGATCCCGGTGCCAATTCCATCTTTTACTTCTTCGGTTTTAATATGTTTTATTACGCCGCCGTTCCTGTTTTTTGTGCCCAGTCCCTGCGAACCATTTCCCCAGAAATCATTACCGTTTACATTCCCGTAAGTCAGCCAAATCCCGATCTGGTGCGGATGATCGGCCCGTTCTCCCGCTTTCGGATCTACCGGGAAACCTCTTGTAATTTCAGTACCCGAAGAAGCATAAACCGGATAAAGCACCGGTTTACAAATGTTATCGGGCCATTGAAAAACAGTGAACAGTTTTCCGTCAACCCTCACTTCAATTTTTTTATCCTTTTCTTTCTGACTGAATGTAATTACCGGTAATCCTGCTTTTTCACCTGTGCAGCTCAAAAGTAAAGCAACAATCACATTTGACAGTAAAATAACACCTAACTTCTTCATATTCTGTATATTTAATAGTTCCCAAAACGATTGAATGCTTCGAACATTGCCAGAATGTTCTGCGGTGGAACTTCAGCCTGTATGTTGTGCACAGCGCTGAAAACAAATCCTCCGCCGGGCGCCAGTGCATCGATGTTGCGTTTGACGTCATCTGCAACTTCCTGCGGTGTCCCGGATGGCAATATTTTCTGGGTATCCACACCTCCACCCCAGAAAACGATATCTTTTCCAAAATCTTTTTTCAATTGAACAGGTTCCATTCCCGTTGCATTAATATGAACAGGATTGAGTATTTCGACACCCATTTCGATCAGATCGGGAATAACCTGACGCACATTTCCACAAGAGTGAAACATGATTTTTACATGCGGTGCTATTTCCCTGATAAAATGAAAAACCCTGATAAAATGCGGTTTATAGTATGCCCTGAATTGTTCCGGATCGATTAATTGCGAATGTTGTGTGCCATAATCATCGCCTTCGCCTACAATATCAACCAAATCGCCCAGTTCGCTTAATGCTGCATCCCAGAACTCAATTTTCAGGTCGGCCAGTTTTCCTATCAGTTTATCAGAATTTAAAGGGTAAAGAAACGGATCGGTCATCGCATTTTCTGTTCCCCTGATCCGCTGGTGCATTTCGAACAGCCCGGCACAAAGTCCTTTTACAAACACTATCTTTTCCTGCTGTCTGAAACTGATTGCCTTTTCGCGCAATCCCGCAAAACGCAGCGGATTTGAAGCATCTGGCCAGATATGATTTTCAATAATATCCTGATCCTCAAAACCGACATTTTCAAGAGGGTGTTTAACAATGGTAAACCAGAATCCGTTTTTTGGAAAATGATGCACAAATCCCCACTCGTCGGAATATTCAAAAAAATTGCCCTTGTCAACAAGTTTCGAATTAACATCCCAATTATGACTGGTTAACGGGAAAAGACCCCGGACATCAGAATCGTATTTCGAAAAAAACAACTCCGAAGGAATTACAATTTGCTGAATGACATCTGACCAAACCGGTTCTTCTTTATTCATTCCCAGATAATTGAGCAGGTTCCGATAAGCAGTATTTGAGATTCCTGTCCATGTTGTACCGGCCAGATCGAATGGAATTTGGTCGGGTTCTAAGTGGTTCAAGGCATTCAGAATTCTTTCACGTGAATTCATTTTTCAGTTTGGTTTAAAATAAATCAGGCAGATTAAAGAAAGCAAAAATGTTTCAAACCCGACATGTTAATCATAAGGTAATTTTACTGATTTTAAAAAATTACTTTTCCTTTTTTTTCCCGATCTTAAAACAACCTCAAAAAAATATCATTATTTGTCAGAATAATTTCACCTGCGAAAAACAATCTTTTGTAGTTTAGCTGCCCATTATTATTTACCTAAATGTCAATTAAACAAATTTAAAATGAGTAAAGAAAGTACAAGAAGGGATTTCATAAGAAATTCATTATCGGCAGCAGCCGGAGTTATTGTTTTACCCAGTATTATTCCTGGTTCGGCTTTGGGAAAAAACGGGTTCACGGCAGCCAGCGACAGGATTGTAATGGCCGCTATCGGAACAGGCTCGCAGGGAACGAGCAACATGAAAGATTTTTTCAAATTACCACAGTCTCAGTTTGTGGCTGTTTGCGACCTCGATGCCAAACATCTTGACAACGGAGCCAACCTTGTAAACCAGAAAAACGGAAATACTGATTGCAAAAAATACAAGGATTACCGCGAATTACTGGAAAAAGAAAAACTGGATGCAGTTTGTATTGCAGTTCCCGACCATTGGCACAGCCTGACTTACATAGCCGCTGCACAAAAGAAAATCGACATTTATGGCGAAAAACCTTTGGCACGGAGTATTGGTGAAAGTCAGCAAATTGTTAAGGCAGTAAAACAAAACAACATCATCTGGCAAACCGGAAGCTGGCAGCGCTCGCAGCCTCATTTTCTGAAAGCTGCCGAACTCATTTACAATGGACGATTAGGCAAAATTGAAAGAGTGGAAGTTGGATTGCCCAATGCGCCAAAATTAGTCGGCATGCCGCCCGTGGTGCCGGTTCCCGAAGAACTCGACTGGGATTTCTGGCTGGGTTCGGCTCCGAAAGTCGAATACCGGGGAATTTGCCACTGGAACTGGCGCTGGATTCTGGATTATTCAGGCGGCCAGTTAACAGACTGGGCTGGCCACCACATTGATATTGCCCACTGGGGATTGGGACTCGACAGAACAGGACCGGTTGAAGTGGCTGGAGAAGGTGTTTATCCGCCAAAAACCGAATTGTATAATGTTCCGCTCGAATACGATTTTAATTGCAAATACAAAAACGGAATCAATATCAGGGTTGCCAATTCGGCCCGGTTGCCCAAAGGAATGGGTGTAACCTGGTATGGCAAAGAAGGCTGGATTCATGTTGACCGTGGAAACAAACTGGAAGCTTCTGATAAAAAACTATTGGAAGACCTGGGCCCTAATAAAAAGGCGCTTTACAAAAGCGAAAACCACTGGGGCAATTTCCTCGAATGTGTGAAAAGCCGGAAAGAAACCATT
>JBBIPU010000080.1:10407-17172 GCA_037442685.1 Draconibacterium sp.
AAAAACATGGCCCATAAAACGGATTACAACAATAACTGGCGTAAGGTAGCTTCAACCATTTATAAAAAACCAACCGATTCAAAAATATTCGGGATGGTGGAACTAGATGTAACCGAACTTGAAAATTATATTGCACACAAAAGAAAAGAAGGCGTAAAAACCACGCTGACCTATTTAATGACTTTGATTATTGGCAGGGCAATCAGGCAGGAAGTGCCTGAATTGAACACATTTGTAAGGCGGGGTAAAATAGTTCAAAGGGAAAAAGTCGATTCTACTGTGAGCGTTTTATTGCCTGGCGGACAAATGGGGTCGGTTAAAGTTGAAAATGCTGACCAACTAACGACAGCCGAAATTTCAGAATTTATCGGGAAAAAAATTGCTGAATCACGGAAAGGCAATGAAAACGACACCATGCAGGCAAAATCTTTGCTGGCCCGATTACCCTGGCCTTTCAGAAACTGGCTTTTTAAAATTTACCAGACCATTACCATTCGCTGGGGTATTTCTATACCCGGAATCGGGCTTGACTCCAACAGTTTTGGTTCTTACATTGTCTCAAATATTGGAACTGTTGGCCTTGATACAGGGTACGGTTCACTGCTGCCCTCTTCAAATATCTCGTTTGTGTTTATCCTCGGAACCATCAACAAAAAACCGGTTGTGGTCAACGACGAAATTGTGATACGCCGGGTAATGTGGCTTTCTTCCACGCTCGACCACCGTGTCGTTGACGGTTCACACGGAGGCAGGCTTTTCAGGATTATTAAACAAATCGCAAGAAATCCGGAAATTCTTGACCTGAAACCTGATTCTTCAGCGGCAGCATTCTGATTGAATTTTTTACGAATTTTTACTCCAAACATCTTTCTTCATTAATTTTTCATTTTTCATTTCACATTTTAAATTTTCTTCCGTGTACGGACACGGAATTTAAAAAAAATCATTAGTTTTGCAGGTAGTTAGTGATTGTATTTTATTTTAATTAACATTAAATCAAATAGTTATTAAACCTAATCAGCAAATAAGGATTGTCGATATTGCAACACGCGCCAATGTATCCATCGGCACGGTTGACAGGGTGCTTCACAACCGGGGTGAAGTGGCAGAATCGACAAAAAAACGGATCATGGCAATTGTGGAAGAGTTGGGTTACACACCCAATATTTTTGCAAGCAACCTGGCATCAAAAAAGCCTGTAGTTTTTGCCACCCTGTTTCCTCAACCCATTTCGGAGGAGGGTTACTGGACAAAGCCCATGATTGGCGTTGAGCACAGAATAACGGAGTTGAAACTTTACAATATTGAAATTCAGAATTATACATTCAGTCAATCAAATCCGAAGCAGTTTATCGATGCATCGGACAAAATTATCGCATTAAAACCCGATGGCGTTATTCTGGCGCCATTCTTCAAAAAAGAAGCGCTACTTTTTATCGGAAAATTAAAGGAAAATCATATTCCGTTTGTGTTTATCGACAGTGAAATCAAAGATGCCGGACAGATCAGCTACATCGGCCAATATTCTTACCAAAGTGGCATGGTTTCGGGGAAACTGTTGGATATGATGCTGTCGGAAGGAAACATTCTTTTGGTGCATTTCGCCAAAGAAATGGACAATCAGAATCATCTGGTTGAACGCGAAAAGGGATTTTACGACTGGTATAAATTGAATAATACAGGTACGCACCAACTGCAAACCATCGAAATTGCCGATACATCTAACGATAAATGGATGAAAAAGGTAAAAGACTTTATAGTCGAATACCGGATCAAAGGAATTTTTGTCACCAATTCAAAAGTGTTTTATATCGGGAGGTTAATCGAAAAATTCAATCTCGAAGGGCTCAAAGTAATCGGCCACGACCTTCTGAAAGAAAATATCAGTTTTCTCAAGAAAGATATTGTGCATTTTCTGATTTGCCAAAGACCTGAAGAACAGGGCTACAATGCTGTTAACAAACTTTTCAGGTTTGTGGTGCAGAAACGCGAAATCGGAAAAGAAAAATATACTTCAATCGACATTCTCACCAAAGAAAATGTTGACTACTACCGCGAATTCTCTAAATCGTAAATAATCATTAATCATTAATCAATAATCATTCATAAATGAATCCAATATCATTTAACGACCTGAAAGGGAAAGTATGCGTAATTACCGGGGGAGCCGGTGTTTTGGGCACTGCCATGGTAAAAGCGCTGGCATCGGTTGACATGAAAATTGCCATTGCCGATATCAATAAAGAAGTGGCTGACAGTGTGGCTGGTGAAATTGCCAAAGAATTTAACGCCACAGTAATCGGTGTTGAAGCCAATGTTCTTGACAAGGCATCGCTTGAAAAAGCCAAAACCGAAATCAATGAAAAACTCGGTGAAATTGGCGTTCTGATTAACGGCGCCGGGGGCAACAGTCCGCAGGCAACCACCAAAGTGGAACAAATGACCGAAGAAAACATCGACAAACTTGAAGATACTTTTTATGGCCTCGAAATGGAAGGTTTCGACAAGGTTTTTGCACTCAATTTCAAAGGCACCCTGCTGCCAACCATGGTTTTTACCAAAGATATGCTGAAGAACCGCAAAGGCGTGGTACTCAACATTTCGTCGATGAATTCGTACAAACCACTTACAAAAATTCCGGCTTATTCAGCAGCAAAAGCATCTATCAATAATTTAACACAATGGCTGGCTGTGCATTTTGCCAAAGTCGGAATCAGGGTAAATGCCATTGCTCCCGGATTTTTCATCACCAACCAGAACCGTTTCCTGGTAACCGACGAAAAAACAGGCAATTTCTCTCCCCGCGGACAAAAAATTGTGAACAACACACCGATGGGCAAATTTGGCGAACCCGAAGATTTACAAGGTGCAACACTATTTCTGATTTCCGATGTTTCTGCTTTTGTTACCGGTGTGATTATCCCGGTTGACGGCGGTTACAGTGCATTCGGGGGAGTATAGGAAGCCCCACCCAACCCTCCCCGCGGGGGAGGGCTATATAAAATTAAAATCGTTAATTTAAAAATATATTATTAAGAACTTGCTTCCAAAAGTCTCCCCTCGGGGAGATTTAGAGGGGCTTAAGCTTTTTTATTATGAAATTAAAACAAAACTGTAAATATTCCTTGCTGGTGCCAACAAGTATGGGCATCCGTATCACACCTGAAAATGGCCAGCCGGTGCATACAAGCGACCGCTTTACCATGTATGCCACAAGTGCCGAAACCAACGTTGCCAGTATTCCATCGTACCTCGGAATGCCGGTAAAAGTGCTCACAACCTTTGTAAAAGGCAGTCCGATTGCCCAGTTTATTAAAAACAACCTGCGCTCGCGCGGAATGGATTATGAAGGGCCGGAAGTGGAACAGGGTGATCCGTGGGGTTTTCGTCACCAGATTAACATTGCCGACAGTGGCTACGGCTCGCGCGGACCGCGGGTTTGGAACGACCGTGCCGGCGAAGTGGGTCGTACTTTAAATGTAAAGGATTTCGACCTTGAAAAAATATTTGGACATGAAGGAGTACAAATCGTTCACCTTTCGGGATTGATTGGAGCGCTTTCGCCCGAAACCAGCCAGTTTTGTCTCGAAATTGCCAGGGCAGCCAAAAAACACGGCACTAAAATTTCTTTCGACCTGAATTACAGGGCATCGTTCTGGAAAGGCCGTGAAAAGGAACTCCGTGCCAATTTCACTGAAATCGCTTCTGTTGCTGATATTTTGATTGGTAACGAAGAAGATTTTCAGCTTTGTTTCGGAATTGAAGGTCCTGAAGCCGGAGGCGAAGGACTTCATGGCAAAATTGAAGGTTTTAAAGGCCTTATCAATCGTGTGAAACAGGCTTTCCCGAATGCCACGGTTTTTGCCACCACACTGCGTGAAGTGGTAAGCGTAAACGAACACTTGTGGGGCGCTATCATGCTCGAAGGAAGCAATTGGCATGTGGTTGAACCGCGTACCATCCATGTTCTCGACCGTATTGGCGGCGGCGACGGGTATGTTGGCGGAATGTTGTACGGAATCCTGAAAGGCTGGGAACCGGCAAAATGGCCTCAGTTTGGCTGGGCAACCGGCGCACTGGCCACCACTTTCCTCACCGACTACGCCCAACCCGCCGACGAGGAAATGGTGTGGAGCATCTGGAAAGGAAATGCACGCGTAAAAAGATAAGAAGAGAGCCTCCCCCAACCCCCTCCAAAAGAGGGGGCTAAAAGGAGTATTTGAAATATTGATATATTATATACAATTCTAAAAATTCCTCCCTTCGGGGAGGTTAGGAGGGGCTGAAATGATTCTTTACGAAACAGGTTCAAAAGATACCGAACTTACGGCAGAACATCTGCGGGTGGGTTTGTACCAGGCGCTCAGCAAACTGGGGCCAAGAAACAAAGTGCTGGCAATTCCGCCTGATTATACAAGGTTTCCGAGCCGGGCCGGTGAGTTGACAGAAATGGCGTGGAATTTTTACGGCGATAAACTGACAGACATTCTGCCAGCGCTGGGAACGCACACGCCCATGACTGACAAGCAGATAGAGCACATGTTTGGCGAAACGCCACGCTCGATTTTTCGCGACCACGACTGGCGCAACGATGTGATTACTTTGGGAACGGTTCCCGGGGAATTTATCAAAGAAGTTTCTGAAGGCGCTGTCGATTATCCGTGGCCGGCGCAGGTAAACAAATTACTGGTGGAAGGCGGGTTCGACCTGATTCTGTCCATCGGGCAGGTGGTACCGCACGAAGTGGTGGGAATGGCCAACTACAACAAAAATATTTTTGTGGGAACGGGTGGCTCCGAGGGTATCAACAAAAGCCATTTTATCGGCGCTGCCTACGGTATGGAAAAAATGATGGGTCGCGCAGACACACCCGTCAGAAAGGTGTTTAACTATGCATCTGAAAATTTCTCAGCGCATCTGCCAATTATCTA
This sequence comes from Draconibacterium sp., assembly GCA_037442685.1. Taxonomy (GTDB): domain Bacteria; phylum Bacteroidota; class Bacteroidia; order Bacteroidales; family Prolixibacteraceae; genus Draconibacterium. Next base: position 15,339 of record JBBIPU010000080.1, read on the forward strand.
TGTGCAAACGGTTGTTGGGTTGAATAAAAACACCGGCAAACTGCAAACTTACGGACTTTTTATCGGCGACGATTTCAGTGTGTTCGACAAAGCTGCGAAGCTCTCGCTGGAGGTAAATTTCGAGATGGTGGAGAAGCCACTGAAGAAAGTGGTGGTCTGGCTCGACCCGTCGGAGTTTAAAAGCACCTGGCTGGGTAATAAAAGCATTTATCGCACGCGAATGGCGCTTGCTGACAATGGCGAATTAATCGTCCTCGCCCCTGCCCTGTCTGAGTTTGGCGAAGATAAGCAGATTGATGCGTTGATTCGCAAATATGGCTACTTTGGAACGCCTCACACGCTGAAATTAGTGACAGAAAACGAAGATTTGAGGCAAAATCTGGGGGCAGCCGCACACCTGATTCATGGTTCATCCGAAGGACGGTTCAGCATAACCTATTGTCCGGGGAAAGGAGAAAAAAATCTGTCAAAACAGGAAATCGAAAGTGTGGGTTTTCAATGGGCCGACTATGATGAAATAACAGTAAAGTACAATCCTGAAAAGCTGAAAGAAGGATTTAATACCATGCCCGGCGGCGAAGAGATTTTTTACATCTCAAATCCTGCGCTGGGATTGTGGGCGTATAAGGATAGGTTTGAGTACTAAAGCCCCTCCTAACCTCCCCGGAGGGGAGGAGTTAAGAAAAGATTGATAATCCTGATTCGATATTAATTGATAACTTATTAAATGACTTTGTTCGATTCAAAAAATAAATCCAAATCCTCCCCATCGGGGGAGTCAGAGGGGGCAATTCGTTGGGGAATCATTGGGGTTGGAAGTGTCACCGAGCTAAAAAGCGGACCGGCATTTTATAAAAATCAAAACTCTGAATTAGTGGCTGTGATGCGGCGCAATGCCGAAAAAGCAGCTGATTACGCCCAAAGGCACGGTGTAAAGAAATGGTATGCCAATGCCGGAGAACTTATCAACGACCCGGAAGTGGATGCAGTTTATATCGCCACCCCACCCGTTTCTCATGCCAGCTATGCCATTCAGGCCATGAAAGCGGGAAAACCGGTTTATGTTGAAAAACCGATGGCACGAAACTATGCCGAATGCCTGGAAATGCTCAGAGTTTCAGAAGATACGGGTGTGCCACTTTTTGTTGCTTATTACAGAAGAACTCTGCCTGCTTTTCTGAAAGTAAAGGAAATGGTTTGGGATGGTACAATTGGCAAACCACTGATGATAAATGTAAAATTGCACAAACCAGCCGGAGAACGCGGTAAAACACCAGAACAGATGAGCTGGCATGTGTTCCCTGATATCAGCGGAGCGGGTCATTTTTACGATTTAGCTTCACACCAGTTTGATTACCTTGATTTTGTATTCGGTAAAATTACAGATGTAAAAGGTACTGCTGCAAATCTTGCCGGTTTGTATCCGGCGGAAGACACGGTGACTGCAACCTGGAAACATGAATCGGGAGTTGTCGGGAGCGGAAGCTGGTGTTTTGTAGTTGACAAGGAACAGTTTACCGACGAAATCGAAATCATCGGGGATGCCGGAAAGATTGTCATTCCAACTTTCACCCACGGTAAAGTTAAAGTTTTCAATAAAAACGGGTTGACAGAGCTCGATTTCACCAACCCCGAAAACATACAGTTTAATCTTGTGAAACAAGTGGTTGACGAGTTGTGCGGAGTTGGCAAATGTGTTAGTACAGGAGTTTCTGCGGCACGAACGAGTTGGGTTTTGGAAGAAGTAGTAAAAGAATATTATAAGTAAGAGATTGATTGAAATTGGTGGAGATTGATGGAGAAAAAAGAGATTGGTGGTGATTGATAGAGATTG
>JBBIPU010000080.1:17272-19431 GCA_037442685.1 Draconibacterium sp.
AGAGATTGGTGGTGATTGATAGAGATTGATTGTTTGAAAACTAAAAAAATAGAAATATGAAACTGGAGGACATGGAAATTTATAACATCTCAATGGAGATTGGTGATGAAATTTGGTTTTCAGTTGCAGAGTGGGAAAATCTGGCAAAATTCTCAATCGGTCAGCAAATAGTTCGAAGTGCCGATTCAATTGCAGCAAACATTGCCGAGGGATATGGAAGGTATCATTACAAAGACCGCAAAAATTTCATGTTTTTTGCCCGTGGTTCTCATTATGAAACCATTACCTGGCTCACAAAAGCCAGAAACCGGAAAATCATAAGCAATGAGTTTTTTGAAGGAATCATCGCCAAAATGGAAATACTTGGTGTTAAAATGAATAACTACATCAACACCCTCGAATCCAAAATTGGTAACAAATAACTATTAATAACAATGAATCTCTATTAATCACTATAAATCTCAATAAGTCACTTTCTTCATGAAAATCATTATCGACGATAAAATACCTTATATCCGCGGGGCTTTTGAGCAGGTTGCCGAAGTTGTTTACCTGCCTGGCAGCAAAACAACGCCGGAAGTGGTAAAAGATGCCGATGCCATCATTACCCGCACCCGCACCATCTGCAACGAAAAGTTATTGAAAGGTTCTGCGGTAAAATTTATTGCCACCGCCACCATCGGATTCGACCATATTGATACCGGATATTGCAAAAAAGCCGGCATTCAGTGGACGAACGCGCCAGGTTGCAATGCCGAAAGTGTAAACCAGTACATTGCCTCTGCCCTCTTTTCGTGGTCGCTGAAAAACAGAACCGAACTGTATGGTAAAACCATCGGGATTGTGGGTGTTGGTCAGGTAGGCTCGCGCGTGGCAAAAACCTGCGGAACCATCGGCATGAAAGTGCTTCTGAACGACCCGCCCCGCGAAAGAGCGGAAGGTGCCGGCATTTTTACAGATTTAAAAACCATTCAGCAGGAAGCCGATATCATCACGTTTCATGTTCCACTGAATATGACGGGAGAAGATGCAACCTTTCACCTTGCCAATGCAGAATTTTTAGCCGGACTGAAAAAACAACCGCTGCTCATCAATTCGTGTCGGGGAGAGGTTTTCGATACTGAAGCTGTAAAACAAGCCCGCAAATCGGGGTTGATTTCAGGACTTATTATAGACTGCTGGGAAAACGAACCCGACCTCGATTTGGAATTGCTGGAAATGGCAGATTGGGGCACACCGCACATTGCCGGTTACTCAAAAGACGGAAAAGCCAACGGGACGATGATGAGCGTTCAGGCCGTGAGCCGGTTTTTCAATCTCGGTCTCGACGACTGGAAACCTTCGGGTGTTGAACCGCCTGAAAATTCTGTAATCCGTATTGATGGTAACCAACGACGCGAATATTCAATTCTCGCGGAGGTAATTTTATCGACTTACGATATCGAAAACGATGATAATGAACTGCGTAACAATGTTTCGAACTTCGAAAAAATACGAGGCGATTATCCGGTTCGAAGAGAATTTGATTCGTTTCAGATTGAATCAAAAAATATTCAGAAAGAAACTTTGGAGAAATTAAGAAAACTCGGATTTAGAATTGAAGAAAGAGATTGACGGAGAAGAATGGGGATTAAGAAGAAAGAGATTGATTGTGATTGGTGGAGATAGAAGAATGGAGACTGATGGAGATTAATGGAGATTGATTGTTTAAAACAGAAACTAAAAAAACAGAATATGAAACTTGAGGACATGGAAATTTATAACATCTCAATGGAGATTGGTGATGAGATTTGGGTTTCGGTGGTTGAGTGGGAAAATCTGGCAAAATTCTCAATCGGTCAGCAAATTGTTCGAAGCGTTGATTCTATTGCCGCCAACATTGCAGAAGGTTATGGAAGATATCATTACAAAGACCGCAAAAATTTCATGTTTTACGCCTGCGGTTCACACTACGAAACCATAACCTGGCTCACAAAAGCAAGAAACCGGAAAATTATTAGTAATGAGTTTTTTGAAGGAATCATTGCGAAAATGGAAAAGCTGGGAGTAAAAATGAACAATTACATCAACACCCTCGAATCAAAAACTAACAATAAGTAACAACCAATCTCAATTAATCTCAATGAATCACTATCAGTCACAATCAATCTCAATTAATC
>JBBIPU010000081.1:0-19078 GCA_037442685.1 Draconibacterium sp.
TCCGCAAAATGTGGTAAATTGAAAAAATTTTTGAAAAGACTTTTTTCATTAAAAACAGATTTATCTATCGTTTGAAATTGTCTGTCTTTCCTACCAAAGGAAGTTTACGCAAAAAATTCCACTGGCAAATTTTAACAGTAATTTAATAAAGCAAAACGCTGAATGCCAAAAATAGTTAACAATCATTAATCAATTTTATTTTAACATTTCACGAAAAACTTTTTTGTAATTTCGGCGTTTCAAAAGGGAAATTAGTCAGAAAAATATGGTTTTTAAATTCTTACAGGTTGTTCTTCTTGCTTCGGTGAAGTATATTGTTACTCTTCCTTATGCCTTGATCATCGGGCTCGATTACAAACAGGCCATTGTTGCAGTTTTGGTTGGCGGTATTGGTGGTTTTCTGTTTTTTTATTTTCTCAGTAAAAAAGTAATTCTGGCTTTGAATTATATTAAACCAAAAATTTGCAGTCTTGTTCCAAACAGTTTGAAAACAAGGTTTAATATCATGTGCGAATCGATTCTGGCTCATAAATCAAAAAGAATTTTCACAAAAAGAAACAAGTTTCTTGCAAAGATTAAAGCTTCTTACGGATTCTGGGGAATTATAATAGCTACTCCTTTTCTGCTTACAATCCCTGTCGGTGCATTTCTGGCAAATAAGTACTACTCAAAACGGCGGCATACAATACCTTTGATGATATTGTCAATTGTGAGTTGGGCGGCAGTTTTAACGGGTGTTGTCCATATTTTTCCGAAGGTATTTTTTTAGGATCGTTTGATTCCTCCGGTTTCTGAAAATTTTTTTATCGGCAGCGGCAAAATCATAATTTTTAAGTTCTTCAAACATAACCCATTCAAAATCATAGTGTTCAACCAGTTTGATTTTTCCCGATTTTATAGCGCACAAAAACGGAATCAGTTTTATTTGTTTTAACCCATAATCGTGACTAATTGCGACCATCGGTTCAAGAATCTCAATTTTAATTTCAAGTTCTTCACGAATTTCGCGGATAATGCATTCTTCATTCGTTTCACCCGGGTTTATTTTTCCGCCCGGAAACTCCCACTGAAAAGGATGGTCGGAACCTGAATCCCGCTGGGTAATCAGTATTCTGTTTTGATGGATGATTATGGCGCAGGTAACAATGAGCATAATTCAGAAAATTTTTAAGAAATTATTTTTTGAAGACCTGAAAAACCCGAAATCCGGTTTGCCGGTTTAAAAATAAATCTTTTTTACTTTTGAACTGAAGAAATGAGAACCTTCGAAACTAATGTAAAGATTATCGGGGTGCAGATATTAAATCGGTTTTAAAAATGACAAAAGAGGAACTTATTTCACTTATCGATTCGTGGGAAAATATGGCTTTCCTTGTCAGCGAAATTTCAAAAAGCCCTGAATATTACAATATGTTGATTGATATTGCTTTGTACGATTCAATACAAAAAAGCTGGAGGGCTGCATATTTAGTTGATCTGATCAACGATACCAAACCCACACTGCTTCTGTCTTTTCTGAATAAAATAATCGATCAGGTTAAAATTGAAAAAAATGAAAGTAAAAGGCGTCATTTTCTGAAACTGATCAGCCAGAACGAATTATCGCAGGAACAGCAGGGTGAATTATTTGATTTCTGCGTGAATACGCTTATTTCAGCCAAAGAAACCGTTGCTGCGAGGGTGCATGCCATGCAGATTTTGTATAACATTTCTTTGACTGAACCTGAACTTAAACCCGAAATTCTTGCGATTATTGAGCATGAAATTGAAAACCATTCCACACCAGGAATTGCCAGTCGTGGGAAAAAATTAGTCACGAAACTTAAAATGCCCTAAATTTCAGTAAAATGAAAGTTGAAGTTTAAAACCGAAAACTGACTACAGGTTAAAAAACAATGTGATAAAAATAATTCCGGCAATAAGTAAAAGCAGCAAAACAAAAAATCCAAGCACACCGATTGTAAATCCTTTGTTCAGCTTTTGTTTATTGGTGTTCATAATGGCTTGTTCAATTGCGTTGACAAGTCTTTTCGGAGCTTTGTCGTTTTTAACCACATAATCTGAGGCGCCGTGTTTTAAAATTGAAATCGCCACTTCAACATCGTTTTGTGCACTGAGAAAGATAAAATCAATCTGAGGTTTGGTTGTTTTTATTTTTTTCATCAGTTCCAATCCGCTGATTCCTTCGATAGAATTATCGAGAATTATAATGTCAGGATTAAGGTGAAGATTACCCAAACATTCATCACCACTTTTAAACACTTTAATATTTGTCAACTTATTTGATTGTAAATAACCAACTATCAGGTCTTTATAGATAGTGCTTTCTTCGATGATGAAAATTAAAGGATTCTTGGTATTTTGCATCTCTTCATACTTTAGGTTGAAACTAATCTCTGTGATAAATTAACACATTTTTTTTCAGAATTCAAATTCCTGATATTTTAAAGTTAAAAACTCAATTATAACAATAAAAACCTGTAATATATTGTATTACCCGCATATTTAAAGTGAAATCAGGCTGTTGTTTTATTAAAAAAAGCAGTAAATTCTTTTTAAATATTCTTTTGTTATTATGTTTCTCAAAAATTTGAAGAAATTCTGTCTGGTTAGAATTTAATGAATTAAGTTTGTTTTCGAAACTGAAATTGTAAACATGTTACTTGCAATCGATATCGGAAATACAAATATTGTATTTGGAGTGAATGACCAGGGTAAATGGGTTCATAACTGGAGGATTCAGACTGATGCATTAAAAATGGCCGATGAATACCGTGTCATTTTCAGCATGTTGTTATCTGAAGGAAACATTCAGGCCAACGAAATTAACGAGATAATTATCAGCAGTGTTGTACCGTCGTTGGTATATCCTTTTACTGAAATGTTGTCTAAACTTTTGCCCGGGGGTAAAATAGTTACAGTCAATCCTGAAATCTACCACAAACTTCCGGTTAAGATTCTGAATCCGTTTCAGATCGGATCCGACCTGGTAGCCAATGCTGTGGCAGCATTCGAAAAATTCGGAAAACTGACAACAGTTATCGATTTTGGTACAGCACTCACTTTTACAACAATTGGCAAAAATGCCGAAATCAGGGGAGTTGCAATCGCGCCGGGGCTTCAGACGGCTGTGAGCGCTTTGGCAGGTAAAACAGCACAATTGCCACAGATTCATCTTACTCCTCCTCCTTCGGTTTTAGGCGAAAATACAATTCATGCAATTCAGTCGGGAGTGATATTTGGTTTCAGCGGTCTTGTCGATTCTATCATTGAACGGACACAAAACGAACTTAATGAAAATCTGAATGTTGTTGCAACAGGGGGATTAAGTCAGGTGATTGTGCCTCTCACAAAAAGTGTCAAAATCATTGAACCAATGCTGACACTGGATGGTTTATACCTCATTAATTCAAAGATTAAATAAAAACCGTTTAAGTTGTAGCATAATTTATTTTCCACTGAAAAACAGAGAATTATAGTGAAATTTTGTAACATGTCAGGATCAGAATTCCGTTACATTTGGGATAAATAAAAAAACAGTCAGAGATTTATTTTTATCTTTGAGGATATTTTTTCGTAAAAAAATGGTGGATAAAAAGGGAAGCTTATTAGAAAAAATAGATAGTCCTGAAGACTTAAAGAAACTTCAGGTTGAAGAACTGCCTGAAGTTTGTAATGAGCTGAGAGAATTTATAATAGATCAGTTATCAGTTAATCCCGGGCATTTTGGGGCAAGCCTGGGAGTTGTTGAACTTACTGTTGCCTTGCATTATGTATATAACACCCCTTACGATCAGTTAATCTGGGATGTGGGTCACCAGGCGTACGGGCATAAAATATTAACCGGCAGACGATCTGTTTTTAATACCAACCGTAAATATAAAGGAATAAGTGGTTTCCCGAAAAAAGAGGAGAGCGAATACGATGCTTTTGGAGTTGGACATGCCTCCACTTCAATCTCCGCTGGTCTTGGAATGGCTGTTGCATCGAAATTAAAAAACGAAAAAGACAGAAAAGTAATCGCTGTTATCGGCGATGGAGCCTTGACAGGCGGTATGGCTTTTGAAGCTTTGAATAATGCCGGTGGAAATAATTCGGACCTGCTGGTAATCCTTAACGATAACAACATGGCTATCGATCCCAATGTTGGCGGGATGAACAGATATTTGCTGAATATTTCAAAATCACAAACCTACAACAGGTTCAAAAAAGATATCTGGGAAGGACTCGGAAAACTGGATGGGTTCGGAAGGAAAGCAAGGAAATTCCTTCAAAAAAACCAACGTGCCTTAAAAAACTTGCTTTTGAAAGAAAATAACCTTTTCGAAGCATTCGATTTCAGATATTTTGGCCCGATTGACGGACACGATGTTATTTACCTGACAGAAGTTTTAACAGATTTGAAAAACATTTCCGGTCCAAAATTGCTGCATATTATTACCCAAAAGGGGAAAGGATATAAAATGGCTGAGATCAATCAGACCAGATATCATGCACCGGGTGTGTTTGACAAGGAAACAGGTGAGATTTACTCTTGCGATTGTCCTGTTGAAAAAGCGCCAAAGTTTCAGAATGTATTTGGCGAAACACTTGTTGAACTTGCCGGACTCAACGATAAAATAGTAGGGATAACACCTGCAATGCCCACCGGTTGTTCGATGAACCTGATGTTTGATAAAATGCCGGGACGTGCTTTTGATGTTGGTATTGCAGAACAGCATGCAGTTACATTCTCGGCAGGTTTGGCCGCCCAGGGAATGGTGCCGTTTTGCAATATTTATTCCACATTTATGCAACGCGCTTACGACCAGATTATACACGATGTAGCTCTGCAAAAACTTCCTGTAATTTTCTGTCTCGACCGGGGAGGACTTGTCGGTGAAGACGGACCTACTCATCATGGTGTATTTGATATTGCATACATGCGGAATATTCCCAACATGATTGTTGCGGCACCGATGGACGAAATCGAATTACGAAACCTGATGTACACAGCGCAGTTACCCGAAATCAGACAGCCCTTTTCAATCAGGTATCCAAGAGGTTGCGGAATAAAACCAAACTGGAGGAAACCATTCGAAAAAATCAGGATTGGCAAGGGACGTAAATTAGCCGATGGAACGGATGTTGCATTGATAAGCATCGGGAAAGCCGGAATTTTTGCAAAACGTGCAGTAAAAAGTCTTGAAAAGAGAAACATTTCAGCTGCACATTATGATATGAGGTTTATAAAACCGATTGATACAGAATTGCTTGCCGGAATTTTTGAACATTTTAAATTTATTGTTACTATCGAAGATGGCGTTATTCAGGGTGGCTTTGGAAGCGCCGTACTTGAATTTATGGCTGCGAATAATTTTCAGGCGAAAGTTAAATTACTTGGCATTCCCGATAAATTTATAGAACACGGAACACCAGAAGATTTATACCGCGAATGTGGAATCGATGCCAGGGGAATCACCAATTCTGTAATCGAAATGCTTGGTATAAGCGGATTTGCAGAAATAGAAACCAAAAACTATCAGAACCATAAATAACAGGTAAAAAATAATATTCTTACCTTTCCTCCGTTTTCAACTATTGTACAATAAAACTTACTGAATTGGATATTTATCTGAAACGGCGACGTGGTAAAATTCTGTTCCTCCTTGCTGCCATAATAATTGGTGTTTCATCGTTATTATATACGCACTGGTTAACCGATAAAATGGCCCAGGAAGAGCGTAAGAAGGTTGAACTTTGGGCAGAGGCAACAAAAGAACTGATCGATGCCGGCATTGAAATAACCTCTCCCGAAATGGAGAAATTAAACACAAATTACCTGAACTTTCTGAGTTTGGTTGCAACGCAGAACACAACAATTCCTATCATTATTGTCGAAAAAGATGGTTCGATAAATATTGACAGAAATATAAAATACAAGGAAGGACGTCGCGAAGAAGTTCTTAAAAAAGAACTTGAAAAAATGAAAGAAAGAGTTGAACCTATTCCGATCCAGCTTTCGGAAAACAATACTCAGCTTCTTTATTACAGCGAATCGAGCATTCTGCGGAATCTCAGATATTATCCTTTTATTCAGCTTTTTGTGATTATTGTGTTTATTGTGGTTGCATATTTTGCATTCAGCGCAACGCAAAAGGCTGAGCAAAACCAGGTTTGGGTCGGAATGTCGAAGGAAACCGCCCATCAACTGGGCACGCCAATTTCTTCGTTGATGGCGTGGATCGAGATTCTTAAGCTTCAAAATGTCGATGAATCATTGATTAAAGAATTCGAAAAAGATACAGAACGGCTGGAAAGGATAACAGAACGGTTTTCAAAGATTGGTTCGAAACCCGAATTATTCCCGTCAAATCTTGTTGATGTCTTAATTTCAACAATAAACTACCTTAAAACACGGTCGTCAAACAAGGTGATTTTTAAGACTTCTTTTTCTGAAAATGATAATGTTGAAACACCCTTAAATGTAGCGCTTTTCTCGTGGGTGATCGAAAACCTGTGTAAAAACGCGATTGATGCCATGGAAAACAATGGTACAATTACGATGGATCTGATTAAAAAAGAAAACCAGATTTTTATTGACATCACCGACACCGGGAAAGGTGTGCCCAAATCTCAATTTAAAACAATATTTCAACCGGGTTACTCCACGAAAAAACGTGGCTGGGGACTTGGCCTCTCATTAGCAAAAAGAATTATTGAAAATTATCACAACGGCAAGATCTTTATAAAATGGTCTGAAATCGGGAAAGGCACCACTTTCAGGATTGTTTTAGGAAAGTGAATTACTTGATAAACTTTCATTTCAAATTTTTAATTTCTTCATATTCGATCAAAAGCCAAATAATTTTTCAAATTTTTCGGGTGTTGATAAAAAATTTATATTTTTGCAACTCTTTTTTCGAAACGTGAGCTGGAAAATGAAATATGATATTGAATTTAAAGGCCTTAAAGAAGGTCTTCACGATTTCGAATTTAAAATTGACAATAAGTTCTTTGAACATTTTGAAGAAAGTCTGGTTAACAAAGGAGAAGTACTGATAAAAGTGGTTCTTGAAAAACGAAGTGCATTTTTAAAATTGCATTTTAATATTGAAGGATGGCTTGAACTTACCTGCGACCGTTGTCTTGAAGAATATCAGCAGGCAATTAAGTACGAAAACGTATTGTTTGTGAAATATGGCGAAAAAGAGTATGACGATGGGGACAATGTGATTTGGGTGAATCCTGAAGAACATCATGTTAACCTTGCTCAGATTATATATGAATACCTTACTTTATGTATTCCTTTAAGGCATGTTCATCCGAAAAACAGAAATGGTGAACGGGCGTGCAATAAAGAAATGATTGAGAAACTGAAAAAATACAAGCAGACCGAAAAAGAGGAGGATCAAAAAACCGATCCGCGCTGGGATGCTCTTAGAAAACTGGGAAATTATAATTAAAAACTATACATTATGGCAAATCCAAAACATAAACATTCGAGTACGAGACGTGACAAGAGGCGGACACACTACAAAGCTGTTGCACCTACACTTGCCACATGTTCGAATTGTGGTGCTACTGTTAAATACCACACTGTTTGTCCGGAATGCGGATATTACAGGGGTAAGCAGGTAATTGTAAAAGAAATTGCAGTATAAACCAGGTTAACCACCTGGTTTTTTTTTGTAGATAGTCAATCGAAATCTTAAATCAGCGTGAAGACTTAACCACCATTTGTTTTCGGATTTTTCGAACGCAGAAATTTATTGTTCAGCATCATCTTTAGTATTTTTTAACCTCTTTACATTCGCTCCTGTTCATTCTTTGAATTTGCCGGGTATTAAAATTATCTTCGTGCCGGTTTTTAAAAACTCTTTCAGAATAATCTGTTTTACAGAAATCGGAGAAAAGAAATGGCTAAATTAAGAGCAGCAATAACAGGTGTAGGTGCATTCCTGCCCGATTACAGGTTGACAAATGAGGAATTAAGTACCATGGTCGATACCAGCGACGAATGGATAATGCAGCGAATCGGTATAAAAGAACGGCGCATTTATAAGGAACATGGCAAGGCAACCAGCGATCTGGGTACGCTGGCTGTAAAAGATTTGCTGCATAAAACCAAAACCACTCCCGACGAAATCGATATGCTCATTTGTGCAACAATTACTCCTGATATGCCATTTCCTGCCACTGCAAATATTATTGCACAGAAGGTTGGAATTCAAAATGCCTGGAGTTACGATTTAAATGCAGCTTGTTCGGGATTTATATTTGCTTTGTCAACAGCGGTTCAGTTTATCGAATCAGGGCGTTATAAAAAGGTGGTTGTGGTTGCCGCTGAAAAAATGTCGGCCATTACAAATTATACCGATCGCACAACCTGCCCGCTTTTTGGCGATGCCGGAACTGCGGTTCTGCTCGAACCTACCTATGAAAATGTAGGTGTAATCGATTATTTAAACCGGGTTGACGGATTAGGCCGTCACCATTTGCACATGAAAGCCGGTGGGTCACTTCTGCCTGCATCGCACGAAACTGTTGACCGGATGGAGCATTTTGTATATCAGGAAGGACAGGTGGTGTTTAAAGCTGCAGTTTCGAGTATGGCAAATGTTGCAGAAGAAATTATGAAGAAATATTACCTGCGCCCGGAAGATGTGTCGTGGCTTGTACCACACCAGGCAAATATGCGTATTATTGATGCAATTGCAAGGAGAATGGGAGTCAGTATCGATAAAGTTATGGTTAACATTCATAAATACGGAAACACAACCTCAGCCACAATTCCGTTGTGCCTTTATGATTATGAAAAACGTTTGAAAAAGGGTGACAATATTATTCTTGTTGCATTCGGAGCTGGTTTTACATGGGGAAGTGTGTATCTGAAATGGGCTTACGATACTGAATAACAGAATCTTTCAGATGAAATAAACCAAACAAAAGTTTTTCTGAAAAATAAATTTTTAATTTCCCCGGGTATTAAATCAATATCCTTTTCAACCTGAAATTCAGGTCATATCTGGTTTTCTGATTTCCGAATGTTTAATTCAGGTCATTTTAAAAAAGTAATTTTATTGCTGAAACGGCAAAAAAGTGTAATTTCAAACCCCTGAAATTCCGGAATGAGATTATTCAAAAAAGAAATAAAACTGAGCATAAAATGGCAAAAATTATGGCAAACAATGAGAGTTCAAACCAGGCAATCAATATTATCAGCGAAGGGACCAAAATAAAAGGAGATGTTATTGCCAATGGCGATATAAGAATTGACGGGGAATTATTTGGAAATATTGCTGCAAAGGGAAGATTAGTAATTGGGCCAAAAGGTAAAATCGAAGGCCAGGTGGTATGTAATAATGTCGAAATATCAGGGTTTATAAAAGGAAAGATTACTGCAACCGAACTGATCAACATGAAATCAACCTCGCAGATTGTTGGTGATATTATTGCCGGTAAACTTTCAATCGAACCGGGTTCAATGTTCTCGGGAACATGTTCAATGAATAACGGATCAAAGCCGGTGAATGAATCAGAAAAAATTGCACAAAAATAATTACGATAATTTCATCCGTTATTCAAGTCTGGGATTCGAAATGATGGTTATTATCGTTTTGGGTACTTTCGGTGGTTTTAAAATCGATCAATGGATGAAAAACGAATTTAAAGGATTTACCCTGAGTCTGATGATTTTATCTGTAATTGCAGCTATTATTTACGGATCAAAAAGTTTGCTGAAAAAGAAATGAAATCTTCTTAAAAAACAAACTAAAGAGTATCAAGTGAATGAAAAAGTTCGTGCCAGATATTTAATTTGCTGATTTTCAGAATACAGATGAAAAAATTCCTTTTCAATACATTCTTAATTTCAATCGTCCTTGTGTTTTTAAGTTGGTTCGTTTTCTCGAAACTTCTGCCACAATTTTACCTTCCTGTTTTTCCTTTCGTCGTTTTGTTTTTTGCTGCAGTATCGGTGTTTGTTCATGCATACCAGTTGCGACTTGCAAAAAAGGACATGGCTAAGTTTACCAGGAGTAATATGCTCACAACCTTTTTAAAGCTTTTCCTGTACTTAACCGTTGCCATTGTTTACATTGCAACCAACCGTGAAAATGCAAAGGTTTTTGTGGTTTATTTTATCGTGCTTTATGCTATTTTCACTGTATTTGAAGTAACATCATTATTGAAAATAACGGCGGGTGATAAAAAAAAGGATAACCATGAAAACAGGTGATCAATACAAAGCATTAATTTTTGAGCACATGAAAACTTTTTTTCATCAGTCGTTAAAAATCTTTTAAATTTGTGAACATTGAAAAAACACAATAAAACAATGTTAAAGTTTTTCAAGGGAATCTTAACGGTATTCTTTCTGGGCTTTATCCCGTTTGCAACTGTTTTCGCTCAGGAACCGAACGAAGCGGTTACAGAAGGTACGCATGAAAACGAAAAATTTAATGCCGGGAAATTTATTATTGAACATGTTTCAGATGCTTACGAATGGCATGTGGTTTCATTTGGCGACAAACATATCAGTATTCCGCTGCCTGTAATTTTATATAGTAAACATCCTGATTTACATGAAGGTAAAAGTTTCAACATGTTTATGTCGTCGAAGTTTCATCATGGAAATGAAGCTTACAATGGATTCAGGATATCGGAAAGCAAGGAGTTCGAAGGCAAGATTGTGGAACTTGATTCTGGTGGTAACGAAATCGGAAAGCCTTTTGATATTTCAATTACCAAAGTTGTTGCTGAACTTTTAATTACTTTAGTAATCTTGTTTTGGATTTTTATTTCGGTGGCAGCAAAAGCGGCAAAAAACATTAATAAAGCTCCAACCGGATTGCAAAATCTGCTTGAACCCATTATCATTTTTATCCGCGACCAGGTGGCAAAACCGACAATTGGTGATAAAAAGTATGAAAGGTACATGCCTTTTCTTCTGACTTTATTCTTTTTTATACTTATTGAAAATTTTATCGGATTGATTCCATTTCCGCCATTTGGTGCCAATGTTACGGGGAATATTGCAGTGACAATGGTTCTTGCATTATTCACATTTTTTATTACAACTGTCAGTGGAAACAAACATTACTGGAAAGAAATTTACAATCCTGATGTTCCCTGGTGGTTAAAATTCCCTGTTCCTTTGATGCCAATCGTTGAGCTGACAGGAGTAATTACAAAACCCTTTGTTTTAATGGTGCGACTCTTTGCCAATATGATGGCCGGACACATGATTATCACTGTGTTTGTAAGCCTCATTTTTATATTTGCCAGTCTTTTCAGTCCGGCAGTTGGGTTGATTGCAAGTCCGGTGTCGGTTGCGTTTTCGGTTTTTATTTTACTACTCGATGTTTTGGTATCATTTATACAAGCCTATGTTTTTACACTGTTGTCGGCGCTCTATTTTGGAATGGCTACAGCAGAGCATCATTAATATTAATTAATTAAATTAAATGCTATGTTATCAGCAATTTTAACTGTTTTACTTCAGGCTACCGCAGGTGCTACACTTGGGAAACTTGGTGCAGCCGTAGGAGCCGGATTAGCTGCAATTGGTGCAGGTATTGGTATTGGTAATATCGGCGCAAGCGCCATGGAAGCTATTGCCCGTCAACCTGAAGCCACTGGCGATATCCGGTCGAACATGATTGTTGCTGCAGCTTTAATCGAAGGCGTTGCCTTTTTTGCAGTAATTATCTGTGCTCTTGTAATTTTCATTTAGCTAAAATTTATTGGCAACGACTCCGGGATTGCCGGAGTAGTTGCCAAAAAACTTAAAAATCAGAATTATGGGTTTAGTTTCTCCAAATCCGGGAACAATAATCTGGATGTTAATTATTTTCGGAATCGTTCTTTTTATTCTACGGAAATTTGCATGGAAACCGATTTTGAATGCATTGAAAGACAGGGAAGAATCGATTGCAAATGCATTAAATTCAGCAGAAGAAGCTAAAAAGGAAGTTGCCGGATTGAAAGCGGATAACGAAAGGATTATTGCAGAAGCCATTCAGGAAAAAGTTAACATACTGAAGGAAGCAAAAGAGATTAAAGATAAAATTATTGCCGAAGCCAGGGAAAAAGCACAACAGGAAGCAACCAAAAACATCGAACTTGCACGGCTTCAGATTCAGAACGAAAAAAATGCTGCCATTAACGATATAAAAAAGCAAGTTGCAGAATTGTCGGTGCTGATTGCGGAAAAAGTAATAAAAAAAGAACTTGGCAATAAAGCCGAACAGGAAAAAATGGTTGATGGACTGATCAACGAAATCAAACTGAACTGAATTTATGAACGAAAGCACTATCAGGGTCAGATATGCAAAAGCTTTTTTCTCTTTGGCGAAGGAGAAAAATAAGATAGATGAATTGAAAACTGACATCGAAAAAGTTTTCGACATTTGTAATAAATCTGCTGACTTCATTCAGTTTCTTGAAAGTCCTGTGGTATCAACTTCAAAAAAGGCAGAACTGATTACCAGAATTTTTACATCCGAAATAAATCCCCTGACATTAAATTTTTTGTTGTTGATCACCAGTAATAAAAGAGAAGTTGAAATTCCCGGAATTTGCCGGAATTTTTTGGAAATGATAAGAAAGGACAGGAATATTAAATCGGCAAAATTGGTGACCGCCACAGGGATAGAAGCAAAAACCATTAATAAAGTTAAAACTCTACTTGAGAAGGAGTTACAGGCAGAGGTTGAACTTGACTGTAAAATCAGTCCGGAGATAGTTGGAGGATTGATTCTTCGGATCGACGATAAACAGTACGATTCAAGTGTAACAACCCAGCTTAGAAAAATAAAACAAAGTTTATTGGAATCTGAAATTAAATAATTGAATTCGAAGAGAAAAAAATATACAAGATGGCAAATATAAAACCAGCTGAAATCTCTCAGATTTTAAAGCAACAACTGGAAGGCATTAAATCGGGAGCTGAACTTGAAGAAGTGGGAACCGTGTTGCAGGTTGGCGACGGAATTGCCCGTATTTATGGTCTGTCGAATGTCGAGGCAAACGAGATGATTGAGTTTGAAAGCGGGGTCAAGGGAATTGTACTCAACCTCGAACAGGACAATGTTGGCGCCGTCCTCCTTGGTCTTTCATCAAATGTAAAGGAAGGTGACACCGTTAAACGGCTGCAACGAATCGCGTCGATCATGGTTGGCGAACAATTACTCGGACGTGTAATCAATACACTTGGTGAGCCAGTTGACGGTAAAGGAGCAATTCAGGGTAAACTACTGGAAATGCCCCTCGAAAGAAAGGCACCCGGTGTGATTTACAGGCAAAAAGTAAAGCAACCTCTGCAAACAGGTCTGAAAGCTATTGATGCAATGATCCCGATCGGGCGTGGACAGCGCGAGTTGATTATTGGCGACAGGCAGACAGGGAAAACTGCAATTGCAATCGATACAATTATCAACCAGCGCGAAAATTTTGAAAAAGGTGATCCTGTGTACTGTATTTATGTCGCAATCGGACAAAAAGGATCAACGATCGCCAACATTGCTTCAATCCTCGAAAAACACGGGGCAATGAAATACACTGTAATCATTTCTGCTCCGGCTTCCGATCCGGCAGCATTGCAGTTTTATGCACCTTATGCAGGAGCTTCGATAGGAGAATATTTCAGAGATACCGGAAGGCATGCTTTAATTGTTTATGACGACTTGTCGAAACAGGCTGTTTCATACCGGGAAGTTTCATTGTTGCTTCGCCGTCCGCCCGGACGTGAAGCGTATCCGGGTGATGTTTTTTATCTGCATTCACGTTTACTTGAACGCGCGGCAAAAATTATTGAAAGCGATGAAGTTGCGGCAAATATGAACGATTTACCTGAATGTCTGAAGGGAAAGGTAAAAGGAGGAGGTTCACTCACTGCCCTTCCGATAATTGAAACCCAGGCAGGCGACGTATCTGCATATATTCCTACTAATGTGATATCGATTACCGATGGCCAGATCTTCCTTGAACCACATTTGTTCAATTCCGGTATCCGCCCGGCAATCAATGTAGGTATTTCAGTATCAAGAGTCGGTGGCAGTGCGCAGGTGAAAGCAATGAAAAAAATTGCAGGAACAATGAAAATCGACCAGGCACAGTTCCGCGAATTGGAAGCATTTGCAAAATTTGGTTCCGATCTCGATGCTGCCACAATGCGAATTCTGGATAAAGGGAGAAAAAATGTCGAGCTTTTAAAGCAGGGCCAATATTCGCCGATGGAAGTTGAAAATCAGATTGCTATTATATACTGCGGGTGTAATGAATTACTAAGGAAAGTTCCGGTTGAAAAGGTAAGAGAATTTGAGGCTGAATTTCTGGAAATTATGAAAATGCAGTATAAACCTGTGATGGATGAATTAAAAGCAGGAAATTTAACCGATAAAGCAGAAGAAATTATCAGGAAAGTTGCTGCTGAAGTTGCAGAAAAATATAAGAAATAATTACGATTGTAATTGATTTGATGTTTATTTGAAATAAACTCACTTACTCATTTACTGAATAACACTTTCACCGAATATGGCTGGCTTAAAAGAAATAAGAACACGTATTGCATCGGTAAAAACAACCCGGCAGGTTACAAGTGCCATGAAAATTGTATCGGCGGCCAAGTTAAAAAAAGCACAGGATGCAATTTATCAGATTCGCCCTTATGCCAACAAACTGAAGGGAATACTTGCATCATTAAGTTCCGGCCTCGAAAATACTTTAGATTCGGTTTACACACAGCAACGCGAGCCTGTTAAAGTTCTGATAGTTCTTATTTCGTCAAATCGTGGATTGTGTGGTGGTTTTAATTCGAATATTTCGAAAATTGCTGTCAATCTGGCAAAAGAAAAATACGGAGAACAGCTTAAAAACGGCAACGTACATTTTTTTTGCATAGGGAAACAGGGAATGAGGCAAGTAAGATTTTATGGGATGGAGGTGGTGGACAGTAAAAACGAGATTTTGGAAAACCTCAGCTTTGAATCCATTTTCGAAATAGCCCTGAAATTAATGAAGTCGTTTGAAGACGGGACTTACGACAGGATAGAAATTGTGTACAACCAATTTAAAAATGCAGCGGTTCAGATTCAGACTACAGAACAGTTTCTTCCTGCTGAAGTCAAAAAGGATGAAACGGCAAAACTGAATGACGACTTTATTTACGAACCTTCCATAGAATATATAATTCAGGAATTGATTCCGAGAATTGTGAAAATTCAGTTTTATAAAGCGCTTCTCGATTCTTATGCAGCTGAACACGGAGCCCGTTTAACGGCAATGCACAGCGCAACCGATAATGCAACTGCACTGCTTAATTATCTGACCTTACAGTACAATAAGGCACGGCAAGCCGCTATTACCGGCGAAATACTTGAGATCGTAAGTGGTGCAGAAGCTTTAAAAGGATAATTCAAAAAGAATCAGAAAATACAATACCAATAAAAAAGCCGGTTGTCTGAATAGCCGGCTTTTTCAGTTTCTCCCTTTCGGAGAAATAAAAGAGGGGTTTTACAACCCAAGTCTTTGTTTTACCAGATCAGGTATTTCGCCTGGTTCTTTGGCTACGGGAACACCTGCTGCGGCAAAAGCCTTGATTTTTTCTTCAGCAGTACCCGAACCACTCGAAATAATGGCGCCTGCATGTCCCATCCGTTTTCCGGGAGGAGCCGACTGTCCTGCAATAAATGCCACGACTGGCTTTTTCATGTGGTCTTTTATAAACTGAGCTGCCTGCTCCTCTGCGTCACCGCCAATTTCTCCGATTAAAACAACTGCTTTTGTTTCAGGATCATTTTCATACATTTCAAGCAAATCCCTGAAATACAAACCCGAAACCGCGTCTCCTCCGATCCCGACACAGGTGGTTTGCCCCAATCCGCTCTCAGAAAGCATGTTAACCACTTCGTAAGTGAGTGTGCCTGAACGTGAGATCAGTCCAACATTTCCTTTTTTGAAGATCATTCCTGGCAGAATGCCGATTAAACATTCATCAACCGTGATCAATCCCGGACAGTTTGCCCCGACCATTTTTGTGCCGTGTTGTTTTAAAACGGGAGTAACTTTTATCATGTCCTGTACCGGTACACCTTCGGTGATGCAAACCACAAGTTCAATACCTGCATAACTGGCTTCGAGAATTGCATCGCCTGCAAACGGTGCAGGCACAAAAATCACAGATGCATTGGCGCCTGTTGCTTTTACTGCTTCTTCAACTGTATTAAATACCGGAACTCCATCAACTTCTGTCCCACCTTTGCCAGGTGAAATACCTCCAACGATGTTTGTTCCGTAAGCCTTCATTTTACCGGTGTGAAATGCGCCGTCACGACCAGTGATTCCCTGTACAATTACCTTTGTGTCTTTATTTATTAATATGCTCATCTTAACTTAATTTAAACTTTAAACTCTGAACTACTTTCTGCTCAATTCAATGGCTTTTTTTGCAGCCTGGCTCATGGTCGAAACAGTTGGCAAACCATATTCCCTGATAATTTCAAGGCCTTCTTTTGCATTGGTTCCTGACAAACGGATTACGATCGGAATGTCAGTTTTGATTTCATCAAGTGCAGTAACCAAACCACGTGCAACATCATCGCAACGGGTAATTCCACCAAAAATATTGATCATTACAGATTTTACGTTTTTATCGCCAAGCAGGATATTCATGGCATCGATAACTTTCTGAGGATTTGACGAACCGCCAATATCGAGAAAATTTGCAGGAGCTCCGCCATATAATTTAATCATATCCATAGTTGCCATTGCCAAACCGGCGCCGTTCACCATACACCCGATGTTTCCGTCGAGTTTGATGTAAGAAAGTCCTTTGGCATTTGCCTCAATTTCTTTGGCTTCGTCTTCGTTTACTTCGCGCATGTCAAGGATTTTTGGCTGACGGAAAAGGGCATTGTCATCAAAATTCATTTTCCCGTCGATTGCCATTACTTTTTTGTCGGGAGTTAAAACAAGCGGATTTATTTCGGCAAGTGAAGAATCAGTTTCGACATAAAGCTGATAAAGTTTAACCAGAATTGCAGCAGCCTGACGCACCTGGCTTGGATCGCTGAAAAGCTGAAGGGCAATTTTCCGTGCCTGCCAGTCCATTAAACCCATTGTCGGGTCGATTGGCATTTTTATGATTTTTTCGGGCGATTTTTTGGCAACTTCTTCAATTTCAACACCGCCTTCGGCACTTACCATTAAAACTACCGATTTTGTGTTGCGATCGTTAATCAGTCCAACATAAAACTCCTTTTCAATATCAACTGCATCGGCAATCAGTACTTTTTCAACCGTCAATCCTTTGATATCCATCCCCAGAATTTGCTCCGCTTTTTCAATGGCTTCAGCTTTTGTTCTGGCCAGTTTTACACCTCCGGCTTTACCACGGCCTCCAACATGTACCTGTGCCTTAACAACACGAAGTTTGTCTTCATCCGAAATTTTCTTCTTTACTTCATCTACCGAACGGCAAACCTCACCGTCAGGCACTGGAATCCCGTACTTTTTAAATAAGTTCCGGGCTTGATATTCATGTATCTTCATCTTAATTAATATATTTAAATCTTATGATTACTATCGAAATTATATCAGTCTTCTTTTTATCTGAAATCATTGGATGTCCGGTCAATCATTTCAAAACAGAAGAGAAATCAAAAAAAATAAAGGCCAAAAATAGCGAATATTTAAAAATCTAAAACTATCGATATGTTACTTTTTTTATGATATTTCACACTTTTTAAGGCATTTAAAAATAAGAAAATCAGGACGGTTATTTAATACAGGCTACATCTTTCCACAACAGCATTTTTCAATTAGATTTGCGGTTCAATTTTAAGCAGAAATGAAAGCGACGATCAGAAATGTAATTGAACAAGAAGCAAAAGCTGTTTTGAATATCCCGGTTGAAGATGATTTTATTAAGGCAATTGATTTGATTTACAACAGTGTACATGTAAAAAAAGGAAAACTCGTGGCAAGTGGAATGGGAAAAGCAGGGCAGATAGCAGCCAATATTGCCACCACTTTCAGTTCAACAGGAACTCCGGCAGTTTTTCTTCATCCGAGCGATTCGCAACACGGCGATTTGGGTGTGGTTCAGGAAAACGATGTTCTTTTGTTTATTTCGAACTCGGGGAAAACCCGTGAAATCATTGAACTGCTTGAACTTGCCAAGCGTTTGCATCCCGGGTTACCGCTGATTCTTATTTCAAGTAACCGCGAAGGAGAACTGGTTAAAAAAGCTGATGCCTTTATTTTTACCGGAAATCCGCAGGAAGTTTGCCCGCTCGGTCTCACACCAACCACTTCGACCACAATCATGACCGTGATTGGCGATGCATTGGTGGTTTCGATGATGAAGAAAATTGGCTTTACTGCCGAAGATTATGCAAAAAGGCATCACGGCGGATATCTGGGAGATAAATCGAGAGAAAAGGCGAAAGCCTCTCCCCAGCCCTCTCCCAGGGAGAGGGAGTAAAAAAGTTCGATAATCTATTGAGCGATTTTGAAAGAATAATTTATTTAACACTTTTTTAAGTCCCTTCTTTTGGAGGGGATTTAGGGGAGGCTAAAAACGGATTACGATGAGAATCACAAAAGAAAATACAATCGGTTTGATAATTGATATCCAGGAGAAGCTGGTGCCGGCGATGTTAGAAAAGGATGCACTTTTAAAGAATTGCCAGGTTTTGATAAACGGACTTAACGAACTCGGAATTCAGCTTCTTGTTACCCAGCAATATACAAAGGGGTTGGGCGAAACAGTCGAAGAAATCAGAAGTGAGATTCCTGATTTCAGCTACATCGAAAAGCGCGATTTTAGTTGTTGCGACGAAACTGAATTTTCTGAAAAACTGAAAGAAACCAAAGCTCAGAATGTAATTATTTGCGGAATTGAATCGCATGTTTGTGTGTTGCAAACGGCTGTCGATTTAAAAGCTGCCGGGTACAATCCGGTTGTGGTGATGGATTGTGTTTCGTCGCGTATTCAGTCCAGTATTGAACTGGCAAAGGAAAGATTAAGGTTTGAAGGAATAATGATGACTTCTTACGAATCAATACTTTTTGAATTGACACGATCGGCGTCGGC